>WFYC01000036.1 GCA_015490295.1 Hydrogenimonas sp.
GGGATATAGGGGGTGGAATTTGGGATTTGGGGGATGGGGTATCGCTTTCGGAACCGTACTCCATATTCGCATCTCCATATCCTATATCCAAATATCTCTCTTTGTATTTGAAAGGGCCGTCCATCCACTGCTTATAGGCTACGTCCAGCAGGGTGAACGTTCCGTTTACGTTTGTCTCTATGAAGACACCCGGGTTCTTGATGGAGTTGTCCACATGAGATTCGGCGGCGAAGTGGATGACTCCTTGAATATCGTACTCGTTGAAAATCTGTTCCACAAGTTCACGGTTACAGATGTCGCCTTTTATAAACCTGTATCTGGGATGGTTCTCGACCTCTTTCAGGTTTTCGAGGCTGCCGGCATATGTTAGTAGATCGAGATTTACAATCTGATACTTAGGATACTTTTGCAGAAAGTATGGAACGAAGTTCGAGCCTATGAAACCTGCACATCCGGTTACCAATATATTCTTCATTTCGCTTTCGCCATCTCTATCATGTATTGTCCATATTCAGACTTCATGTACGGTTTCGCCAGTTCGATGAGCTGATCGGAGCTTATCCACCCTTTATAGTGGGCTATTTCTTCTATACACGCGACTTTGTAGCCCTGTCTGTGCTCTATGGTGCGGATGAAACTGCTCGCTTCCGCAAGGCTTTCGTGAGTACCCGTATCGAGCCACGCGTAACCGCGTCTGAGCAGTTGGACTTCGAGTTTCCCGCGTTTTAGATACTCCTGGTTTACAGAAGTTATCTCCAGTTCTCCTCTGGCTGAGGGTTTTACGCTTTTTGCTATCTCTATGACGTCATTGTCGTAAAAATAGAGCCCTGTAACTGCAAAGTTGCTTTTTGGTTTTTCAGGTTTCTCTTCTATGGAGATCACTTTGAGATCTTCATCGAACTCCACGACGCCGAAACGCTCCGGGTCTTTTACCTGGTATCCGAAAATTGTGGCGCCGCTCTCTTTGGATGCGGCCTTTTCCAGGATAGGGGTGAGCCCCGGACCGTAGAAGATATTGTCACCCAATATAAGACATACATTGTCGTCATCGATAAACTCTTCACCTATTATAAAAGCCTGGGCAAGCCCGTCGGGGCTCTTTTGTACAGCGTAGCTGAAGCTCATTCCCAGATGGCTTCCGTCTCCGAGAAGCTCTTCGAATCTGCCGATATCGCTGGGGGTGGAGATTATCAACACCTCTTTTATCCCAGCCAGCATAACTACGGACAGGGGGTAGTATATCATCGGTTTGTCGTATACGGGCAGAAGCTGCTTGCTGATAACTTCGGTTATGGGGTAGAGGCGTGTACCGCTGCCGCCTGCCAGGATAATTGCTTTCATGCGAGTCAGTTCTTTATATTGAAATTTCTAAATAAATAGTAAACTGCCATAGACACTATTAATCTTAATGAAAAAATAATTATAAAGTGGTTAAATTGGCTAAAAAATCAAAGAGAATAGAATGGATGATACAAAAGTTAACTATAAAAACTGGGCAATCTCTTTTTAAAAAGTTTTTCAATATAATTGTATTCCAAAACTGAACAAAAAGATTTAACATGAGTGAACAGAGAATGACGCACCTAAAACAGCTCGAAGCCGAAAGTATATATATACTGCGTGAAGTGGCGGCTACATTTTCCAATCCGGTCATGATGTACTCGATCGGTAAAGACAGCTCGGTTATGCTCCACCTTGCGATGAAAGCCTTTTACCCTGCCAAACCGCCCTTTCCGCTGCTGCATGTAGATACGCTCTGGAAGTTCAAAGAGATGATAGAGTTTCGCGACAGGCGGGTCAAAGAGCTTGGAGTGGACCTGGTGGTGCACTCCAACCCGGAAGGTATCGAAATGGGCATCAACCCGTTCGTTCACGGCTCTAAAGTACATACGGACATTATGAAGACGCAGGCTCTTAAACAGGCCCTGAATGCGGGTGGATACGATGCCGTAATCGGGGGGGCGAGGCGTGACGAAGAGAAGAGCCGCGCCAAGGAGCGGATCTTCTCATTCAGAGACAAAAACCACCGCTGGGACCCGAAAAACCAGAGGCCCGAGCTCTGGAGTCTTTTCAATACCAAAATCCACAAGGGCGAGAGTGTCAGGGTTTTTCCCCTTTCGAACTGGACCGAACTCGATATCTGGCAGTATATATATCTCGAAGATATTCCGATCGTACCGCTATATTTCGCAAAAGAGCGTCCGGTAGTCGAGTATGAAGGCGCCAAGATTATGGTCGATGACGAAAGAATGCCGGAAGAGCTGAGAAAAAAGGCGAAAATGGAGAAAGTCCGCTTCAGAACCCTGGGCTGCTACCCTCTAAGCGGCGCCATAGAGTCCAATGCCTCCACCCTGCCGGAGGTTATAAGCGAGATGCTTCTAAGCCGCAACAGCGAGCGCGAAGGGAGGCTCATAGACAAGGACCAGGAAGGGTCGATGGAGAAGAAGAAGATTGAAGGGTATTTCTAACAGCCTTCGGGCTTTCGTCATTCGTATTTCATTATTGGCAAAATGGAGAAATTCCGAATGAAATGTGAAAATCTGGAGGTTTGGAAGCAGTCAGCAGCATTGAGTGCCGACATTTATTTGAACCTGGCCGATATGAAAGATTTCGGTTTTAAAGATCAGCTAACACGGGCGGGGCTCTCTATACCAAGCAATATAGCTGAAGGTATGGAAAGGATTTCGCAGCAGGAGAAAATTCGATTTCTTGACATCGCCAGAGCCTCTTCGGCAGAGGCGATGACTCAGGTTTATATCGGAATGAAGATCAAATACATTACACCGGACAAAGGAAAGGAGTGGATAGAAAGACTCGATCATATTGCAAAGATGATCAGCTCGTTGATCAATTCAATCAATCAGACCATTTCAAATAATAAAAAGAGAAACACCAATGACGAACAACGAACAACGAACAACTATAGCCGATGACATCATCGGCTATCTGAAGCAACACGAAAACAAGCAGATGCTTCGCTTCATTACGTGCGGGAGCGTGGATGACGGGAAGTCTACGCTTATCGGGCGTCTGCTCTATGACAGCAAGATGATCTTTGAAGATCAGCTGGCCGCAGTGAAAAGCGAGACTAAAAAGTACGGTACCGTGGGTGATGCCGAGATAGATTTCGCGCTTCTGATCGACGGTCTTCAGAGTGAAAGGGAGCAGGGTATTACCATAGATGTGGCTTACCGCTTTTTCGCTACCGACAGACGCAAATATATAATAGCCGATACCCCCGGGCACGAGCAGTATACGCGCAATATGGTTACGGGTGCGAGTACGGCCGATCTTGCCGTTATTTTGATAGATGCCAGAAAAGGTGTACTGACCCAGACGAGGCGCCACTCGTTTCTCGTGAGTCTTCTCGGCATTCGGAATATTGTTGTCGCCGTAAACAAGATGGATCTTGTCGACTATAGCGAAGAGCGTTTCAATGAGATAATTGTAGATTACGAGCGGATGTATGAGCAACTGAGATTTTCTCTGCCCTACAAGAGTTTCCGCCAAAAGATAGATTTCATTCCGATGTCTGCACTTAAAGGGGACAATGTAGTCGAAAACTCAGCAAAAATGAGCTGGTACGAGGGAGCCGCTCTTTTGCCCTATCTCGATACGGTGACGATAGAGAGAAGCGACTTCAAGGCGTTTCGTTTTCCGGTACAGTATGTGAACCGTCCGAATCTCGATTTTCGCGGTTTTGCCGGTACTATAGCTTCCGGCACTATAGAACGAGGCGAGAGGATTGTAGTTTATCCGTCTCAAAAGAGCTCCGGCATCAAGTCTATAGTTTTGCCTTTGAGCCCGGAAAAAGAGTGCTCGATGGCCGAAGAAGCCGGTTTTCCGATGGCCGTTACGCTTACACTCGATGACGAAATAGATATATCCCGTGGCGATCTGATCGTAAAAGAGGGGGATAAACCGCCCCATTTCAGCGACAGTTTCGAAGCGATGCTCGTCTGGATGGATGAAGAGCCGCTGAAGAGCAGGGAGTATATTGTCAAACTCTACTCCAAAGAGGTCAATGCGGTTGTAAGTTCCATTATGTTCAAGCGGGATGTCAACGACTGGGAGAAGATAGAGGCCAAAAGCCTCGAACTCAACGACATCGCCAGGGTAAAGATCGACCTTACACAAAAGGTCGCGTTCGATCTTTATGAAGAGAACAAGCGTACCGGAGCTTTCATAATGATAGACAAGATCACCAACAATACCGTGGCGGCCGGAATGATAGCCGGTATCTCCACCAGGCATAAAACCGAGAGGGTCTATACTGAGGCGGAAAAGGCTTTGAATGCGTTTGTAAGGGAGCATTTCCCGGAGTGGGAGTGCAAGGAGATATGAGATTCGTTGAGCGTTATCCGTTGTCGGTGATTCGTGATTCGATTTTTGTAATTCAAAACAATCGGATAACAAGAAGATAATTTATGAATCAAAGATTTTTGAATGTATAAAGAGACCAACCTCCGCTCTATCGCCAAAGGTGTCAGCTGGCGCTTCGTCGCCACGGGAACCACCATCACTATCGTATATATCTTTTTCGGCAGGCTCGATCTCGCCGTCGCGGCCGGGGTCATCGAGACCGTGTTGAAGATAGCTCTCTATTGGGGGCATGAAAAGGTTTGGCAGAGAGTCAGGTTCGGCAAAAAGCGTATAGAGCCTTTTAATGTCTGGTTTACGGGTCTGCCGCTGAGCGGAAAGAGTACAATCGCCGACAAACTCTATGCAAAGCTTCAGAAGCTCGATATTCCCATCGAGCGGATAGATTCCAAAGATATTAGAGAGCTCATTCCCGACCTGGGCTACACCAGGGAGGATAGAAACCGCCATATGAAGCGCATAGGCCACCTCATACAGACCCTGCAGAAAAACTCCATCTCTACTGTGGCTTCGTTCGTTTCGCCCTACAGGGAGTCGAGAAAAGCGATCCGCACCATGGTAAAAAACAATATCGTAGTCTATGTAAAAGCGGACCTGGAGTCGTGCAAGAAGCGCGACTATAAAGGGGTCTACAAGAGGGCTTTGGACGGAGAGCTTAAAAACTTTACCGGCATAAGCGATGTCTACGAAGAGCCGCAGCATGCCGAGATCGTAATAGATACGGAGAAGACCGACCCGGACGAAGCGGCGGAAATTGTCTTCAGGTATATAAAGAAGCACTACATAAAATAGAGAATAGGAGCGGCATTGGAGTATAGAAGCAGAGAGTCGAAAAAGGGTACGAATGTTGTCTGGCACAACCATAAGATTACGAAGGCTCAGCGCTCGGCGCTGAAAAAGCAGCGTCCCTGTATATTGTGGTTTACCGGGCTCAGCGGCTCCGGCAAATCCACCATAGCCAATGCGGTGGAAGGAAGACTCTATGAGATGGGCAGGCACACATACCTGCTCGACGGAGACAACATAAGACACGGCCTGAACAGGGAGCTTGGGTTTAGCGACGAAGACAGGGTGGAGAATATCCGACGTATAGGGGAGGTCTCTAAACTCTTCGTAGATAGCGGAACGATCGTTCTCTCTGCTTTTATATCACCTTTTAAGAGTGATAGGATGAAAGTGAGGGAGCTTGTGGAAGAGGGTGAGTTCATAGAGATCTTTGTCGATGTTCCGCTTGAGGTCTGCGAAGCGAGAGACCCCAAAGGGCTCTACAAAAAAGCGAGGAGGGGCGAAATAGGCGACTTTACCGGAATCAGCTCCCCTTACGAACCGCCCGAAAATCCGGAGATAAGGCTTCCGGCACATGAACAGAGTATCGAAGAGTCTGTAGAGCAGATTGTAGACTATTTGAGAGAGAGAGGATACCTCGATGGGAAGTAGAGAGAGCGGGAAGAGAGCGGAGTTTTTGGAGTCTGTAAATTTGGACGATGTCGTAAAGATCGCTATTGAAGCCGGCAGAGAGGTTATGAAGATATACGCAAGAGATTTCAATGTCGAATACAAAGAGGACGCTTCACCGCTGACGGAAGCCGACCTGCACGCCAACGAGGTAATCTGCTCAGGCCTGAAAAAACTTTGGCCGCAAACACCCATTCTTTCGGAAGAGAATAGAGAAATTCCGTACGAGGAGAGGAGAGAGTGGGAGTTTTTCTGGTGTATTGACCCGATAGACGGTACGAAAGAGTTTATAAAAAAGAGCGGTGAATTTACCATAAATATAGCTTTGGTGAATAAAGACACTCCGGTTCTGGGTGTAGTATTTGCGCCGGCGATCGGGACTATATACTATTCAAAAAGAGGAAGCGGCGCATGGAAAGCTTCGGTGGATGAGGAATGGAGCCTCAAAGAGGATTCGAAAAAGAGACTTCCGCTCGTTGTTGATGATTCAAAAGGAGTCGGTAAAGACGGGATTGTCGTGGTGGCCAGCAAATCACACCTGAACGAAGAGACAAAAAGCTTTATAGGCTCTCTCGAAGAGGAGAACGGGAGGGTTGTACGCATATCCAAAGGGAGCTCTCTTAAACTTCTGATGGTGGCTGAAGGTACGGCAGATATCTACCCCAGACTCGGGCCTACGATGGAGTGGGATACCGCTGCTGCCGACGCTATAGTTCGTGAGAGCGGAAAGGTGGTTTTGAATGCGGATGGAGTAGTTGACATTGGTGAGCTTGAGAATATGCCTTCCTTGACTTATAATAAGCATAACTTGCTAAACCCCTGGTTTATAGTTCAGTAAAATTAATATATTTGATTTAGTTTTTTGTTATTGTGTCTATGGTATTATTTAAAAGCTAATAAATTGCCAAACCTGTTGTGAAGCAGGGACGGAAAGCCATGGGTCTTTATCGCTCCACTTTTCTAAAGCTGTAAAGATCGCCAGGTTGCCTCTTGTGTCAAGAGTAAATATTGATGAAAAAAGAATCTCATCAGCTCACCGAATGCTTCCTTCCCTCTTCATTTTTGTTTTGTCAAGATGCGTTTTTTTAAATCGTGTGCATGATTCATTAACGAGAATGAATATCTTGTCTTGTAGAGATAAAGTTATACTACAATCTCTCCTTGGCAGGTCAGTTATAATAATGATTTTGCACCGACTGACTGAATGACTTGGGAGGTCAAACCATGTTTAGAAACATTTTTGTCGTTTTATCCGCAATGCTGATATCTCTGACTCTATTTACCGGCTGCGGAGGAGTGTCGACAGATGAAGAGTCTGTCGTATCACAGGATGATAGCAGCAATCCTGCAATAACTACCGCATCTTTATCGCTGGAGACGATAGATGACGACGGCTTCAACTCTTTAAGTGAAGAGGATAGGCTCTATGTTGCTAGAAAACTGTACTCTACCATATATAAGGGAGTGGAGTATAAAAAACTCAAAGAGCAGATCGATACAAAAAAGTTTATAAGTGACTTTGCAACGATTTTAAGTGCAGATGTAAAGCAGCCTGATCTGATGAAAATGGAAGCCTATATCCCGTACGACCCTTCACTTGAGGCGCACGATTATCAGGAGGACAGTACAGAACGATATGCCGGGAATATAAAACAGGAGATATTTTCGCGCCTCTACTATACGGAAATCGGCCGAGAGTATTTCAACAAGTGGATCGCCTATGTGCTGACGCAGACCATTCTATTCTCTCCGGCAAGGGAGGTAGAGAGTGTCGTTCCGTTTCCGGAGTTTATACGCAACGTCTACTACCGGCTGGCCGACAGGCTCGATGAGGGAAAGAGTATAAAAGAGATAGTTTACGAGCATATGATCTCCAAAGAGAACTGGGGGCGTTTCAGAAGCCCGGAAGACAACGGTCGGGAGATGCTTGAGATCTGGCTCGGAAACTACGATGACGAGCCGGTGCCGATAGCGGCGAAAGCCCTTCAGAACTGGAGGTTCGAGAACTACTATGATTCAAGTATCGGGTGGCAAGTCTACGATTTTTACCGTGACGAACCGGGGGTCGATCTGAACGAGTCGGTTGAGCTTTTCGGCTTTACACTCAAGAACGGCTACGACTTCTTCAGGATGGTTACGGAACATCCCGACTTCATGCCTACGGTTGTTTCCAGGATAATTGACTACTTCTTTCCTACGATTGGTGAAGATGAGCGGGCTGCTATTGTAGAGAAGATTCTTGTTGAGAGGCCGGAATCCTTTCAGCATATTTTCAGGCAAGTTCTCTTTTCGAAAAAATACCTCTTCGAGTCGGACAAGGTCAAGAGCATAGAAGAGGTTTTCTACCCTATGGTAGAGTCTCTGCCGTACCATGTCATAAAAAACTCATGGATATGGGCGTGGGCTTCAAATATAAAAGGGCTTGCGGCAGCCATGGAGCTGTCGAATCAGAAGTCTATGTGGAACAAGCTCGGGCGTGACAATGATCTGCCGACGGACACTCTAAGTATTAATTATTACCATCAATTTGTAAGAGACGGTATTCTACTGGCCCAGTGTGACGACCCCGAGAACGAATATCAGGAGGGTATAGTATTCAGTTGGCTCGACGAACGACTCGATTACACGACGATGGAGTCTTATATAGACGGGATATTCCTGGAAGTTTTGGGGCGTCGTGCCAATGACGCCGAAAAGACGACACTCACAGACCTTGCGAAAAGTGCCGGTTGGGATGAAAAGTTTCAGGAGTGGTCGTGGCAGAGATACAATCTCTCGAAACTAGCACGCGATTATATGAGCAGACTTAGCGAAGTATACAGGTATAAGCGTATTGAAGGAGCTATAGAATGAGACGAAGAGAGTTTATAAAAACCACACTGAGCATGATGGCGGCTGTAGGTCTTGCGCCCGATCTTTTAAGAGCCGCCGAGCTGACGAGTCTGCCGCTTGGAGATGTGAGTCTGGATAAGAGTATATACGATAAAAACGAGACACAGACCCTTCTGATCTTCCTGGTCGGCGGGATGAGTGATTTCGTTGGAAATGCTACACATCTCGAACAGATAAGAATAGAGGATCTTTCCTATAAACCCTACCCCGATACCGGATTCACCGTTACACAAGACGGTTTCTGGCAGGAGGGAGGCGGTGCAGATCTGCAGAGTATGCTCGATGACAAAACGATACAGACTACATATTTCAGAACCGCTATGGCAAAGGATGAGAGCAGGTCGCATGGATTGAACCAAAGAAGATTCATGCACGGCCATCCGACTGTAGAGTCTGGTATGCCGATAACCCTGATGCATGTGCTGAACAGATACAATCTTGTGGATGAGAATACACTCATGCCGTACGTAAGGCTTGCGGGAGGTCTGCAGTTTTACGATGACAGAGGGGCGGGGTATACGCTCCCTGGTCATCTTCGCCCTGTAACCATTGAGGTTCCGTCCCAGGCGGGAGGCGAGATGGGAAACCCATATGAAAGAGTGAGCATATGGGATGACGTGAACCTTGAAGATGGTATAGAGATGCTCAGCTACGAGCAGAACGACCTTAACGATCCTATCTCGTCTGCACTTCAGAGGAGAAAGAGCATAAGTGATTTTATCGATAGAATCAGAGGTGAAGCGCTCCCGCCCGGTGTAGAGTACCCGACCCACAGAACCGGGCGTATTTTGGAGACAGCCATGCGCATACTTGTCGCCAACCCCGATACGAAAGTGATAAGTACGGAGCCGGGTAACCGGTGGGACGATCACTCGAATGCACTTACAGCCCACCGGGAGCATGCTACCGAGCTGTTTGAAGCTATCTCTGCGGCTATGAAGCATATGAAAGCGGCCGGAAAAGACAATATAAATATTGTTGTCTACGGTGACTTCGGCAGAAACTACAATATAAACAGTTCGGACGGATGGGACCACGGCAACAACCAGGTGGTCTACTGGTTCGGCGGGGAGCGCTACCTGAACTCCCTTGGAGTTGTGGGAGAGACCGATCTGTATGTGTGGTTGAGAAAAGCACGCCTCTTCAGTCGCCCGAAGGAGGCTACCTTCGAGTTTGAGCCTTACAGTGTGGCCTCGACCTTCTACAGGCTTTACGGCATAACCAATCCCGAAGTGCTTACCGGTGGGTACGGTGTGATAGCCCCGCCCCAACAGAGCTTTTTGAAAGTGTAAAACTCCTCATCGGAAAGCCGCCGGTTTAGGTGGCTTTGGTCTCTGCACTTCCTTGCTTGATGTAGACTATTCCGATCTCTTCTTCTTGGGCTTTTTACGCCGTTTTATACGCTGGTCGAAGAGGTTCAGCATTATAAAAAAGAGTATTCCGAACAGAATGAGCGACATGAAGTTGTCGGAGTGCCTCAGCTGTACCCCGATAATGGTGAAGGCTATCTGTATATATACGAGCAGAATGACTGTGTAGGGTATATCTTCGTACCGTTTGTAGAGTATATGGTGCATATGTGTCTTGTCGGCCGAGAAGATCGAGAGGCCGCGCTGTTTTCTTCGGACCATTACGATGAACGTATCCAGAACAGGCAGCACCACTATGAACAGAACCGCCATCGGCTCTATGAAATTCATTGCCCGGACTGCCAGAATAGCGACTATGAAGCCCAGTGTCAAAGAGCCGCTGTCGCCCATAAAGACTCTTGCCGGGTGCCAGTTGAAGATCATAAAGGCCGCCACTCCCGCCATACTTACGGCCGAGAGCATTATCATCAGCTCATCGTGGTTCACGTAGCCTATCCATAGAAACGCTCCCATCATAACCATCGAGATCGTTCCCGCCAGGCCGTCGAGACCGTCTGTAAGGTTCAGTGCGTTCGTGAAGCCGGTTATCGCAAAAACGGTAAAAGGGATCGCAATGAGAAGAGGCAGATCTATCTCGTAACCGATGTAGTGGCCCAGAGATTTTATGTAAATCCCTTTTACGCATAGCAGCAGGGTGGCGAAAATTATGAAGAGGAACTTCTTTTTTGGAGAGAGCCCCGCATAGTCGTCGAGGAGTCCGGCTATAAAGACTATGGCTATCGCGACATAGACGTAGTAGTACTCCTGCAGCCGGTTGAGGTCGAAAAATACGGCGGTGAAAGAGACCAGAAGCATGGCCGAAACGAAGCAGGTACCGGCTCCGCGGGGAATAGGGTTTTTATGCATGCTTCTTTCGTTCGGAATATCTACCAGCCCAAACTCCGGAGCCTTTTTTATAAATAGTATCGTACATACCAGAGTTATGCCGAACGTTATAAGCATCAGGATGAAAATCATACTGTTCCTATCTATAATATAGCCTATACTGCACAGCAATTTGTGCCGCGGGTAAAGTATCGGTTGTCAATCCAAATATTTTTTATTTGATAATATACAATTTTAACGTAACGGAAGTTTAAAAGAGATTAACGGCAGCTGTTTCGAGGTGCCAGCGAGCACTCTAAGAGTCTAAAATTTTTCTAACTGCAGCCGAGCACATGGCAAGTCCGAAAGAGCCTGTTACACCAACGAAGCTCCCTTTTTGCGTGCATTTCGGGCTTTCTGGGCTGAATAGCGCGGGATAATCCTCTTTGAATTCGCTCTTTTTGAGCTCGTATCTGATCTTTCTGGCGAAAGGGTCGCCGTATGTTTTCCAGATCGAGGCGATCTCTATTTTGGTCGGGTCCAGCTTTCTCGCTCCGCCGGTGGCGCTTATGAGTTTAGGCCAGGTTTTATGCGCGAGTGCTATTTTCGCCCTGATATCGTCGATCGCATCCAGCACGAGATCGTATGGTGCAAAGTCGAAATTTTCAATCCAATCGGCATCTATTTTGGCTTCGATGGGAGTTACGGTTGGGTAGAGCTCCACAAGCCTGTGCACCTTTACGGCGCCGACTCTGTCGCTTCCTATCTGGCGGTTTTGGTTGGTTTCGTCGTATCTGTCGAAATCTACTATCGTTATATCCTCCACTCCGCTTCTAAAGAGGCAGTCGAGGCAGAAGCTTCCGACCCCCCCGACTCCAAGAAGCAGCACTTTCGCGCTTCTAAGCTTTTCAAAATCCTCCCCCATCAGCATTCTGCAGCGCTCGTATCTCATAACCACCCCTTCAGCCGCTCTATATCTTCATGACTTGTCAGGTCCAATTGTATGGGAGTGATGGAGACGTAGTCGTTCTTTATCGCTTCGAAGTCGCACAGCCGCTTTTCATCCGGAATCCACTCCAGCGGGTGGAGCCCCAGCCAGTAGTACTCTTCACCCCTCGGGTTGCGATGCATATGGGCATCGTTGCCGTAGAGGCGGTAGCCGGCCTTCGTGATTTCGTACCCTCTGCAATCTTTTGGCTGAATAGGCGGTACGTTTACATTCAAAAAGCGGCGCTTGCCGAGAGGAAACCCCTCTTCTAGAATCTTTTTGCATATCGTGTATGCCGCCTCTTTGGCCAATTCGAAACCGAGCTCTTCGATCTTCTGGCATCGGCTTCTGCATACCTGGCTTATCGCTACACCGGGAATTCCCTGCAGCACCGCCTCCATCGCCGCGGCCGCGGTACCGCTGTAGGTGATATCCTCTCCCATGTTGGCCCCTTTGTTTATGCCGCTGACTACGAGGTCGGGCTGGCGCTCTTCATCGAAAAGTGCGTATTTGCTGAGATATACGCAGTCTGTAGGAGTTCCGTCGTCGAGTTTGAAGAAGTCGTCGTCGATCTCCACAAAACGCAGAGGGCGCGTGAGTGTCAGGCTGTGGCCGCATGCCGATTTTTCGAGGGTGGGAGCCACTACCGTCACATGGCCCAGGGGCCTTAAAGCTTCCACAAGGGCGTGCAGACCCTCGGACTCGAAGCCGTCGTCGTTCGTTACCAGTATTCTTTTCATTTCATCCTGTCCGGAAAAGTTTTGGTGTATTATAATACAATATGGTAAAACGGTGGTGGAGCTTTTTGAAGCACCGTTTTCGTAAATATATTTCGGTTATGAAGGATCATGCTTGAAAGATACTCCGGTAGCCCTTTTGGGAGGTATCTTGTACTATGTAGAGAAAGATGGGGTGCTCTGTTCGCTGCGTGAGGGTAGAAGGGTAGTGGAGTGTGAGGATCTCAAAGAGCCTGCAGCCATCTGTGCCGGTGTCGGCGGATGCGGAAACTACCGTATCTTCATAGCGGACGCCGCAGACATGGGATTGAAGGTGTTCGATCCGCTGAATCGCCGTCTTGATCTGCTGGCAACCCTTCCGGGCCTGCCCACCGCAATCGCGAAAGAGGAGTGCAGGCTTGTCGTAGCCGTTGAAAACGCCATTGTGGAGTTCGATCTAAAAAGTCTCGAGATCGTGGGGAACTATCCTGTATGAAGCTGCTTGTAAGCGCCCTGGAGCCTTCGGCGAACCTGCATCTGAAATATCTGCTCAAAGAGTTCGAAGGTGTAGAGATTTTCGGAATTTTCGACCGTGAGCTCGGAAAGCCTCTTTACGGGATGGATGAGTTTTCGGTAATGGGTGTTGTCGATGTGCTCATGAAATATTTCAAAGGTAAAGAGGCTGTAGCAGAGATGGCATCACTGGCCAAGGGATGTGACAAAGTACTGCTCATAGACGCTCCGGCATTCAATATTCCGCTGGCGAAAGAGATAAAGAGGAGATATCCCGAAAAAGAGATCGTCTACTATATTCTTCCAAAAGTCTGGGCCTGGAAGCGAAAGAGAGCCGCTTTGGTAGAACGCTACTGCGACCGCCTGGCTTCAATATTTCCTTTCGAGTCGAAATTTTACGAGAGGGCCGAATATGTAGGCAACCCGCTGCTCGACGAGATAGAGGTGGAGAGAAAGCCTTATGAAGAGTGCGAGACGGTAGCTTTTCTGCCCGGAAGCAGAAAGAGTGAAATTACCAGGCTTATGCCTGTTTTCAAGGAGACGGCGGCCGCGTTGGAGGGTCGAAGAAAACTGCTGGTAATCCCATCTTTCATAGATGAAGAGAAAATTTCCGAATGGTATGGAGATATAAGTGGTTTCGAAGTGGCGGCGGATACGCACGAAGCTGTGGCGCAGAGCCATTTTGCCTTTGTGTGCAGCGGAACTGCGACTCTGGAGACCGCCCTCATAGGCACACCTTTCGTGCTCGTCTACAGGGCGCGGCCGCTGGACTATGCCATAGGGCGCTTTTTCGTGAAGCTGCCGCATGTCGGGCTGGCCAACATCATAATGGATTTCGAAGGAGAAGAGCCCCTTCATCCGGAAATATTTCAGGACGATGTAAACAGCTCCAACCTTCTGCACCACTACGAGAGCATGGACAGGGCGGACTTCGCCGCAAGATCTCGGCGGCTTAGAGAGATTTTGAAACACGGAAGCGCCGCCGCGGTCGCAAAAATGATACAATAACCAAAAAAGTTCGGGGAGATTTTATGCAGAAAGAGCCGATGACCGAATACGGTTTCAAAAAACTTAGCGAAGAGTTGGAGTATCTCAAAACAGAGGCCCGGCCGGCCGTAGCCAAAGAGATAGAAAAAGCGCGCGAGCTGGGCGACCTGAAAGAGAACGCCGAGTATCATGCGGCCAAAGAGAAGCAGGGTTTGATGGAGGCGCGTATATCCGAACTCGAAGATATTCTGGGTCGTGCGCAGGTGGTGGACCCATCCGCACTGGAGCACAAGCGCGTAAGCTTCGGTTCGACCGTGACACTGGTAGATCTTGACACCGACGAGGAGGTGACCTATACCATAGTCGGTGCCAGCGAAGCGAATCCCGATAAGGGACTGATATCTTATCACTCGCCGCTTTCACGCCAACTTATCGGAAAAGAGCCGGGAGATGAGGTGCGCATGAAGCTTCCCGGAGGAGAGAAAGATTACGAGATAGAGCAGGTCTGCTACAAAGAGATCTGTTTCGGGGTCTGATCGTGATTCCTGTAGCCGTCATAGGCGCCAGCGGGTATACCGGTCTGGAGCTTATAAAGATTCTATTGCAGCATCCGGAGTTTGATCTAGTTTATGTAGCGGCCAGTGAAGGTGGAACTTCCACCGATGCGCTACATCCGGCGCTGGCGAAACTCTTTTCTGTTCCGGTCGAGAAGGCTGATGCCGCCGAAGTCGCTTCGAAGGCTCAGCTTGCATTTTTGGCACTTCCGCACAAAACCGCCATGGGGTTCGCCTCGGAACTTCTCGCGCATGGAGTCAAAGTGGTAGACCTCTCCGCAGATTACCGCCTCAAGCAGGAGACGTATGAAGAGTATTACTGCCCGCACGTAGATGCAAAGAATCTTCCCGAAGCGGTCTACGGACTCCCCGAGTTTTACCGCGAAAAGATAAAAAAGAGCCGCCTTGTCGCCAACCCAGGATGCTACCCTACCGCCTCTCTTCTGGGCCTTTTGCCCTTCATTCCCCACATAAAAGAGGGTTCACCTATATATATAGATGCAAAAAGCGGTGTGAGTGGAGCGGGCAAGAAGCTTTCGGCATCTACACACTATGTGAATATAAACGAGAACATATTTGCCTACAACCCCGTCACGCACCGCCATGCACCGGAAATTGCAGAGAAGATAGATGACCTTTTCGTTACGCAGGTGGATGTAAACTTCGTTCCACACCTGATTCCGGTAACAAGAGGAATGCTCTGCAGTGTATATATGCAGCTGGAAAACAAGATAGACCCGATAGCGGTTTTGAACGATATCTACAAAGATGAGCCTTTTGTCCGTATCAGAACCGAACCGGTCGACATAAAATCTGTAGCCGGTACGAATTTCTGCGACATATACGCAGTAAGAAACGGAGACTCCCTCTTTATATCTTCGGCTATTGACAATCTTTTAAGAGGGGCGAGTTCACAGGCGGTTGTGAATGCCAATATCGTCTGCGGACTCGACGAGGGGCTTGGTATTCCGCTTTTCGCTTATGTGCCTTAGTTGGGATATGGGATTTGGGATTTGGGGTTTAGGTTTTGGATTTTAGTTTTTAGTTTTTTTGAGGGGTGGTGTTGGAGATTATTTTGAAGGATGGGGCATGGTTTGTCGCCGACTCTCACTATGCCCATTACAACACCGCTCTTTACGACTTTCTTTCTGCGCTCGACCCGGCCGATCTTCCTCCTCAGATGTTTCTCATGGGCGACATTTTCGACCTTCTTTTCGGATATGCACAAAATTCGATTCAACCAAACAGAAAAATGGTCGATCTTTTAAAACAGATTGCCAGGCAATGCGAGGTGATCTATCTTGAGGGCAACCACGATTTCGGTCTCGAACCGCTCTTCGGCAGATCGGTTAGGGTGGTTCCGCGATCACGTCAGCCGCTGTCGGCGGTGTATGGCGGAGGGCGAATGGCTCTTCATCACGGAGATCTGCTGCAGGGAGTCGGATACGAGATATATACGGCGCTGATTCGCAACCGTAATATAGACCGTATTCTGAATCTTGCCGACAGTGCCTCAAACGGTGCTGTTATAGGATGGCTTGAACGATACAACCGGAACAAGAAGCCCTGTTACAAGATAGATGATTTTGAAAAGCGAATGCAGAGTCGACTGGATATTCTAAAGAAGAGATACAGCTTCGATACTTGGATCGAAGGCCACTTCCACCAGAATGTCCGTTTCGACTACGACGGTATGAGCTATTTCAATCTTCCCGCGTTCGCCTGCGCTAAAACATATATTGTCACCCGCTTGATCGGAGACTCTGTGGAGTTTGAAGAGATAGCAGTGACTTAAAAGGCGCAATATGGGATCAAAAGGCGACATACTTCAAGTAGGCACCAATGAGCTGGAACTGGTCGATTTTCGTATCTTTAAAGAGGAAAACGGCAAGGTATACGAGGGTATTTACGGAATAAACGTCTCAAAAGTCAGAGAGATTATCAAATATCCGAAACTTACCGAGCTTCCGGGGGTACCGGAATTTATAGAGGGAATCTTCGATCTCAGGGGTGTAGTTATTCCTGTAGTCGATCTCGCCAGGTGGATGGGTATCACTCCTCCGCAGAACCAGGAGATTCACCCCCGTGTCATCATAGCCGAATTCAACAACATCCTTATAGGTTTCGTCGTCCACGAAGCGAAGAGGATTCGGCGAATCAGCTGGGCGGATATAGAGCCGGCCTCTTTCTCATCGGGGGAGGGGGTTTTGGACAAAAGCAAGATTACAGGCGTAACGAGGATAGAGAACGACGAGGTTCTGCTGATTCTCGATCTCGAGAGTGTGGTCGAAGAGCTGGGGTTTTATCAGCCCGATGTCGAGTCGGATGTGAATATAGACAAGTTCAGCGGTACGGCGATGGTGCTCGACGACAGCCTGACGGCCAGAAAGATAGTAAAAGAGGCTCTGCACAAGATGGGTTTTTCGGTCGTGGAGGCGAAAGACGGGGAAGAGGGGCTCGAAAAGCTCGACGAGCTGTATGAACATTACGGTGAGAGAGTGACCGATGAGTTGAAGATCATTGTATCGGATGTAGAGATGCCAAGGATGGACGGGTTTCATTTCGCGGCCAAGGCGAAGGAGGATCCACGTTTCGAAGAGATTCCGATCGTATTCAACTCCTCTATCAGTGACCATTTCAGTGAAGAGCGTGGCAAAGAGGCCGGCGGAGAAGGGTATATGGTCAAGTTTGATGCAAACGTCTTTTTCGCAGAGATTTCCAAAATCGTGCGTTCACATATCAAGACGGCTTCATAAAGGATTATAGTATGGATGAATTTCAGGAAATATTGGAAGACTTTCTGGTAGAAGCTTTTGAGATGATCGAACAGCTCGACAACGATCTCATAGAGCTCGAAAACAGTCCGGACGATCTGGACCTGCTAAACCGTATATTTCGCGTTGCGCATACGATCAAAGGTTCGAGCTCGTTTTTGAACTTCGATGTGCTGACCCATCTGACCCATCATATGGAAGATGTACTCAACAAAGCCAGGAGAGGGGAGTTGAGCATAACACCGGAAATCATGGATGTGGTTCTGGAGTCGACCGACAAGATGAAGGCGCTTTTGGATCACATTAAGGAGACCGGCAGTGACGAAGGTGCGATAGATGTTGGCCCAACCGTAAAGCGTCTTGAGGCTATATTCAGCGGTGAAAAGGCCTCTGAAGAGAGTCGACCCCAGGCTGCCGAACCGGAGCCTGCACCGGAACCGGAAGCCGAGGAGAAAGAGCTCTCCGAGATGAGCGAGGAGGAGGTTGAAGCCGAAATAGAGCGCCTTTTGGCCCAGCGCCAGGAGGAGGATCGCAGGCGCAGGGAGGCGAAAAAGGCTCAGCAGGAGAAAGAAGCCGTACTCATGCCTGCAAAAGAGGAGAAGAGTCCCGCATCCAAACCGCAGAAAAAAGTGGAATCCAAACCGGCACCCAAAGAGCGAAAGACAACGGTGGAACAGACGATCCGCGTAGATGTGAAGCGCCTGGATGATCTGATGAACCTCATAGGGGAGCTCGTGTTAGGCAAAAACCGCTTGCTCAAAATCTACGACGACGTTGAGGAGCGCTACGAGGGTGAACAGTTCCTCGAAGAGCTGAACCAGGTCGTCTCTTCAGTCTCTTTGGTGACGACCGATCTGCAGATCGCGGTAATGAAGACACGAATGCTGCCCATAGGTAAAGTCTTCAACAAATTCCCGCGAATGGTACGCGATCTGTCGAGAGAGCTACATAAAGAGATCGAGCTCATAATCAGCGGTGAAGAGACGGAGCTCGACAAATCTATCGTAGAGGAGATAGGCGATCCGCTTGTGCATATAATAAGAAACTCATGTGACCACGGTATAGAGCTGCCGGAAGAGAGGGTGGCGAAAGGCAAGCCTGCCAAGGGGACCGTACAGCTAAAAGCCTACAACGAAGGTAACCATATCATCATCGAGATCGTGGACGACGGTAAAGGGCTTGATGCCGATATGCTGAAGATGAAGGCCGTGGAGAAGGGGCTTATCAGCGAAAAAGAGGCTGACCAGATGAGTGACAAAGAGGCCTATATGCTCATCTTCAAACCTGGCTTCTCGACAGCGGCGCAGGTGACGAATGTTTCAGGCCGTGGAGTCGGTATGGATGTCGTAAGGAGTAATATAGAGAAGCTAAACGGCATTATAGAGATCGATTCCGAAGTTGGAAAAGGTACTACTCTGAAACTCAAGATTCCGTTGACCCTGGCGATAATCCAGTCGCTTCTTGTAAGTGTTCAGGAGGAGTACTACGCCATTCCACTTGCATCGGTTCTCGAGACCGTCAGAATCACCCCCGACGAGATACAGAGCGTAGAGGGCCGAAGCGTTTTGAGACTGCGTGACGAAGTGCTCTCTCTCGTACATCTTGCAGACCTCTTCGACGTAGAGAGGGTTTTCAGCATGGGTGAGCACGCCTATGTGGTCATCATCGGCATAGCCGAGACCAAAATAGGCCTCATTGTGGACTCGCTGATAGGCCAGGAGGAGGTCGTCATAAAATCTCTTGGAGAGTATCTCAAAGGGATAGAGGGGATCGCGGGAGCTACGATAAGGGGCGACGGAAGAGTCACTCTTATTGTGGATGTGGGTGCGCTTATGGATATGGCCAAAAGCGTGAAGAGCTCCATGCAGAACCTCGAAGACAACCTGCAAAAAGGAGAGAAGAGTTCTCCCGAAGACTACAATATTCTGGTGGTAGACGACAGCAAAACCGACAGAAGCATTATGAAAAGAGCGCTCGAACCCCTCGGTGTGACCATCACTGAGGCTACAAACGGAGTAGAGGCTCTAAATCTGATGAAAGATGGCAGCAAGAGCTTCGACGCGGCTCTTATAGACATAGAGATGCCGCGAATGGACGGCTACACTCTTGCGGCCGAGATAAGGAAATTCAACAAGTTCAAGATGGTGCCGCTCATTGCCGTGACGAGCCGAACCAGCAGGAGCGACAGGATGCGCGGGGTGGAGGTGGGGATGACCGAGTATATAACCAAGCCGTACACTCCGGAGTATCTAATGAATGTAGTGGCGAGAAATATAAACCTTAACGTACTGGAGCATATGTCATGAGCAATCGGATAGAGCAGGTTCTGAAAAAGCAGCAGGAGCAGCAGAAGGCTCCGAGTGAGAGTGAGATAGAAAACGTTATCCAACTCGTCGGGTTCATGGTGGGGGAGGAGGAGTTTGCGGTGCCGATTTTGGGTATTCAGGAGATTATAAAACCCATAGAGTATACAAGAACACCGAAGACTCCACCTTACGTTCTGGGAGTTTTCAACCTCAGGGGGAGCGTTCTGCCGCTGATAGATTTGAGGATGAAGTTCGGTCTGTCGAGATCGAAAGAGAATGAAGATACGCGATATATGGTTATAAAACACAACGACGAGGTGGCGGGATTCGTCATAGACAGGCTTACGCAGGCGACGCGAATAAAAGAGAGCGCCATCGATCCGGCGCCGGAGACACTGAACGACGATCAAAACTTCATATACGGTGTCGGAAAGCAGAAAGACAAGCTCATATCGATACTGAATGTAGAGGCGCTTTTGAAGCGCGACTTTTGAGTTCCGGGCCTCAGTCGAGCAGAGCCTTGGCCAGGCTGAAGCGGTTCGCCGTCATCAGATGGATTTTCGGATGGATCTCTTTGACGGTCTCGAAGATCTCGCGGCTTAGGGCCAGACCTCTCTTCTCTTCCTCCCTCTCCCCCTTTTTATGCGCTTCGTAGAGTGTGTCTATCCACTCTTTCGGTACATGGATACCCGGAACGTGAGAGGCCAGAAACTGCGCCGTACGCAGTCTTGTAACAGGGAAGAGCCCAAGAATGAGCACCCCGTTTCTGTTGCCGCTTTGTACCTTCGCCTCCTCGAAAAGCTCGAGCAGTGTAAGCGCGTTGCGTTCGTCGAATACCGGCTGCGTGATTATGCCAAGAGCCCCGTGGCTCAGCTTTTTGGTGAATTTTTTTAGAAGCGTTTTGGGGTTTTTCGCAAAGGCGTTGCTTACGGCGAAAGGGTATATCGGCCGCGGTTTGATACCGAATTCGCGCCCCGCGTAGTCTATGCCGGCGTTGAAACATTTGATGATATCCAGAAGCATCGAGCTGTCGCTTTCAAAGACTCCTTTTGCCGCAGGCTGGTCGCTTATTTTTGCCGGATCTCCGGTTAGAGCCAGAATGGCGCGCACGTCTATTTCGTTGGCTCCCAGCAGGTCCGACTGCAGCGCGATTTTGTTGCGGTCTCTCATGCTCATTGTCGCCAAAACCGGCTTTTTGAAGCGCTCCTGCAGCCGCATGGCGGCTATTATGGAGCTGTACTTGAGCTTCGCCAGAGGATTGTCCGTAGTGCTGAAGCCGTCGACACGCTCCGGGAGGCCAAGCTCCTCTATCTTATCTATTACCGGTGTGAACGAGGCGTCGTGTTTCGGGGTGGTTTCGAGCGTGATATAAGCCGCTTTGGGGTCTTGAAGTTTTTTTATAAGCTGTTCGAACATTTTATTCCGTTATCTATATGTTATTTTGATTTGGATATTATATCACTTGTTTTAGGCGGCGGCCATATGCGGCACCGCTCTTACGGCATTTAAGGAGATGATATTTCATGAAACTTGCGGTATTCGATTTCGACTCCACACTAATGGACGGCGAGACGATCGACTTTCTTGCCGAGCCCCTCGGGCTGAAGGAGAAGGTTGCGGTAATAACGGAGCGGGCTATGCGGGGAGAGCTCGACTTTTTCGAAAGCCTGACTACCAGAGTTCAGCTTCTGGAGGGTCTCGAGACAGAAACCGTCGACTCCATTTGCCGCAACCTTCCGTTTATGCCCGGCGCCAAAGAGACGATAGAGGAGCTTAAAAAGAGGGGCTACAGGGTCGTCGTTTTCAGCGGCGGTTTCAGAAACGCCACCTCGCACGCCAGGGAGGTTTTGGGATTCGATGCCGATTTCTCCAACGTTCTGCACTCAAGAGACGGCCGTCTTACGGGACTTGTGGGTGGAGATATGATGTTCGACTTCTCCAAAGGGGATATGCTCGTGAGGCTTCAGCGGCTCCTTGGGGTCGGTCCCGAAGATACTCTCACCGTAGGCGACGGAGCCAACGACCGCAGCATGTTCGAGCACGCGAAGACGAAGATAGCCTTTTGCGCGAAAGAGATTTTGAAAAAAGAGGCGAATGTCGTAATAGATGAAAAAGATCTCACCCAGATACTGATGCATGTCTCTTAGTCTCTCTTCGGTTTTCGATTCTGTAAAGCGGTATAAAAGGGAGCTCGTAGCCGGCAATCTGGTAGCTCTGCTTGCGGCGCTCGTAAGCGTGCCGACGCCGCTTCTGATACCGATACTTGTAGATGAGGTTCTGCTGAAAAAGAGCCACACCGTAACAGGCTGGATAGATGCCCATATTATGCCGATGCAGACTCTCGGCTACGTTTTGACGATTCTTTTGGCCACCGTGATTTTGCGCATAGCATACACGGGGCTGAGCATCGTGCAGACCAAGATATTTATGCAGATATCCAAAGATGTCACATACAAGATCCGCACCGATGCGCTGGAACACCTGAAGCGCATATCGATGAAGGCGTACGAGACTTCACGCTCCGGCGCTATAGCCTCCAAGCTCGTTACCGATGTCGAGACCGTGGATACATTTATCGCATCGACCGTCAGCAGGCTCATTATCTCCGTCTTGTCGCTTGTCGGGATCGCCGTTGTGCTGCTTTGGATCCACTGGGGGCTTGCCTTTTTTATCATAGTTTTGAACCCGCTGGTCATCACGTTCACCACGAAACTTGCCCGAAAGGTTTCGAAACTCAAAAAAGAGGAGAACAGGGCGATCGAAGCGTTTCAGTCGGCTCTTACCGAGACACTCGACCTCTTCGGGCAGATACGGGCGTCGAATCAGGAGGAGTGGTTCTTCTCCCTGCTCAAAGGGCGCGCCCGTGACGTGAAGGTGCGTAGTACGGACTTCGGATGGAAGAGCGACGCCGCGAGTCGCGTATCGTACCTGACTTTTCTGGCCGGCTACGAAGTCTTCAGAGCCGCAAGCATACTGGCCGTGGCCTTTTCCGATCTTAGTATAGGTATGATGCTGGCGGTTTTCGGCTACCTATGGTACATGGTGACGCCGGTGCAGGATATTTTGGGGATCCAGTATGCGCTGCACAACGCAAGGGCGGCGATCGATCGCATTAACGAAGTTATGAGCATGCCCAAAGAGCCGCACTACCCGCACTTGAAAAACCCGTTTGAAGCCGAGAGGGTCGGGGTGCGGCTTCAGGGTGTCAGTTTCGGCTACTCCGCCGACTCTTTGGTGCTCAAAGATCTGAACTTCAGGGCAGAACCTTCCCAAAGAGTTGCGCTGGTAGGAGCCAGCGGTTCCGGAAAAACGACTCTGGCGCAGCTGATAGTCGGCTTCTACCCGGTGGAGAAGGGGAGTCTCTTTTTCAACGATGTAGATGTAAAAGAGATAGGACTCGATGTCGTCAGGGAGCATGTAAACCTCGTGCTCCAAAGTCCCAAACTCTTTCACGATACGATAAGATTCAACATCACCCTCGGAAAAGATATCGACGACGGCAGAATCTGGGAGGCGCTGGAGATGGCTCAGATGAGAGAGGTGGTATCGCGTTTTGAAAAGGGGCTCGATACAGTTGTGGGCCGTGAGGGAATCAAACTCTCGGGAGGCCAGCGCCAGCGGATCGCGATAGCCAGGATGATCACGGCCGATCCCAAGATCGCGATTCTGGACGAGTCGACTTCGGCCCTGGATGTGCATACGGAAGCGCACCTCTACGAAGCGCTCGAACCCTTTTTCGCTTCGCGCACCACTATCATGATAGCGCACAGGCTCAGCACGATCCGCAAAGCAGACTATATATACGTTCTTGAAAACGGCCGCATCGTCGAAGAGGGAACGCACGAAGAGCTGCTTGAAAAGGAGGGGGTCTATATGGGATACATTAAACAGTCGGAGGGTTGTCATGGAGTGGTTTGATGCCGTAATTTTGGGTATTGTCGAGGGTGTCACCGAGTTTTTGCCCGTCTCTTCCACGGGGCACCTGATTTTGGCTTCGAAACTGATGGGGATAGAGCAGACCGATATACACAAGACTTTCGAGGTCGTCATACAGCTTGGATCGATACTTGCGGTTATCTTCGCTTTTAGAGAGAAGATCTTTACCAATCTCGAGCTCTGGAAGAGGCTCATTGTCGGCTTTTTCCCTACCGTCGTACTCGGCTTCACCCTCTACAAGACGATAAAGTCGCTTTTCGCTCCGGAGACGGTGGCGTATATGCTCATTGCCGGCGGTATCGCTTTTATAGTCATCGAGCTCTTCTACAAAGAGAAGGAGCACCATGTGGCCCATGTGGAGGATGTGAGCTACAAACAGGCCTTCATGATCGGTCTTTTCCAGTCTCTTGCCATGGTTCCGGGTACTTCGCGCTCGGGGGCTACGATAATAGGGGGGCTTCTGATAGGTCTGAAGCGCAAGACGGCCACGGAGTTCAGTTTTCTTCTCGCGGTGCCCACGATGCTTGCGGCCACAGCCTATGACATACTGAAAAACTACCGCCACTTCGCACTCGACGATGTACAGTCGCTGGCCATAGGTTTCGTTACGGCATTCATAGTGGCACTGATGATCATACGCTGGTTTCTTTCGTTCGTTAAAAAACATACTTTCATTCCTTTCGGAATTTATCGTATAATTGTGGGAATAATATTTTTGGCGGTTGTATTATGAGCGGATATTTCGACATGGCGGCACAGCTTTACAGCGACGGCGACAAGGGTTCGGCTTTCAACGCCTTTTTGGAACTCGCTCTCGATGGAGATGTGAGGGCCCAGGCGATGGTCGGCTACATGCTCGAAAACGGCGAGGGGACCGAACGGAACATTCCCGAAGCTATCGGCTGGTACGAGCGTGCGGCCGCAGCGGGAAGCGATGTGGCCGACTTCAACCTCGGTCACCTTTTTAGAAGCGGAAAAGCGGGTGCGGTAGACGAAGGGCGCGCTTTCAACCACTTCATGAAAGCGGCGAGGGCCGGAAACGTGCACGCGATGTTCGAAACGGCCCAGATGCTGGAACACGGAGCCGGGGTCGCAAAGAGTCCCGAGCGGGCCGCCGTATGGTACGAGTCGGCCGCAAGATACGGCCATACCGAGGCGCAAAACTGCATAGGCGCAATGTACCAGGAGGGGCACGGTGTACCGCGCGATTACGAAAAGGCGAAAGAGTGGTACGAAAAGGCGGCCGAACGGAACCATCCGCGTGCCATGTACAACCTCGGTATGCTCTACGACAAGGGATTCGGCGTCGAAATAGACCGTGAAAAGGCGCTGGAGTGGTGCCGTAAAGCGGCACACGCCGGCCACGAAAAGGCAAAAGGTATTATACGAAGACTACAGGAAGAGGGGAAGATAATCTTTTGAGAAAACTGCTTCTTTTTCTGGCCGTTTTGGGTGTAGCTTACTGGGGGTATATCAACTTTTTCATCGAAAAGGAGCTCCAGGCCGTACCTGTGGAGAGGGTCGTCGATGAGCCTTCCGCAGATCCTGTCATAGAAGGGATGGAGGCGAGGCTCTATCTGAACTCTTTGCGCCAGAAGGGGGGGCTTCCATCGTTCTACGGAAACGAGTCGCTCGAAAAGGCGGCGGCTTTACACGCATCATATCTGGCCAAAAACCGTACGGACGGACACTACCAGGTCCCTGAACTGCCCGGTTTCAGCGGAAAAACCCCGGCAGATCGTGCGGTAAAGGCTGGATACCCTTCAAGGATGGTTCAAGAGAACCTATCCAGCGGAAATATCGATTTCAAAGACTCCGTAGATGGGCTTTTTTCCGCCATATACCACCGTTTCGGGTTTTTGGATTCCGTGATGGACGAGATAGGCATAGCCTATGCCGAAGATGTTTTCGGAAGGAGAATCTACGTATACGATATGGGCAACTACAATGTAGCGAGACTGTGCAGAGAAGAGGAGCGTTTTACGCAAGGGAGATATATTACCGGTATCTGTACGCAGAGTGACAAGAAGATATCTTCGCGGAGATTTGAAAAGGTACTTGATACCAACCGGAAGCAGTCCAAAGATATCATATTGTGGCCGTATGACGGACAGGAGGATGTTCCTCCCGCCTTTTTCGAAGAGATCCCCGACCCTCTGCCGGATTACTCCGTAAGCGGGTATCCGATAAGCATCGTCTTCAACGACCTCTATTTCAAGCGTGTAAAGGTTGTCTCGTTCAGGCTCTACAGCGACGTGAGCGGTGAGGAGGTTCCGGTGCGGCTGATGGATAGCGGCAACGACCCGAACCTTCTTCTTAAAAAGAACCAATTTGCCATATTTCCGCTCGAGAGACTCGATTACGATACGAACTACACGGCCGTCGTCAACTTTACTGCCGGCCCCAAAAGTTTCGAGAGGGAGTGGCACTTCAGGACGCGAAGTTTCGATGCAGATATTCTGAAGGTGGCTTCGGAGAGCGCGGAGTTCAAAATAGAGGCCGGCAAAAGCTATGTCCTCTACCTGCAGCCGCATGGCCCCAACGACCTTTTGAAAGATGTGGTTCATCCGCGGGGTACGGTGGTGGAGAGGATAGATGCGAACACCTTCATGCTCAAAGTCGCCGAAGGTATGAGCGGTCCGGTCGTCATAAAGGCAGGCGAAAGGAGAGTCAGGCTCGATATTTCAGGTAGTCCGGATCAGTAGATGGCGCGATAGTATGTCGTTCGCCCCTTATGCACCTTTTCGAAACCTTCGGGGGTAAACGAGACATCGGCGTGGCCGAGAAAGAGCACTCCACCCGGTTTCAGGACGCTTCGCAACCGGGAGACGGCCTCTCTCTTCTGCTCATCCGTGAAGTAGATCATCATATTTCTTGAAAAAACGGCGTCGAATTTTCCCAAAAGGGTGAACTCACGGTCGAAGATATTCTTATATACAAAGCTGGCATATCTTTTAAAGAGTCTATCTATACAGTACTCTTCGCCACTTCTGAAAAAACAGCTCTCTTTTACGGAATCGGGAAGCTGGGATACGGAGCGCTGCGAGTAGCATCCCCTCTCCGCGGCGGCGAGCGAGTCTGTGTTTATATCGATGCCCGTAATATGCAAAGAGGGAGGAATCGAGGCGTTTTCGTGCAGGTAGAGTAGTATCGAATAGACCTCTTCGCCGCTCGAGCATGGAGCCGAGAGTATCGAAGAGCAGCGGTTGGAGCGGATATGTTCGGCGACGGCTTCGATCTGGTCGAGTTCGCGATAGAAGTAGGTTTCACCGACGGTCAGTGCGTTTATAAGCGATCTTTTTGTCCGTTCCGAATCTCTATATTTTGCAAACAGCTCTCTGAATGAGTTGAATCCGTTTTTTATCGCGAAGCGCTCCAGCTTGCGAACGGTGATCGCCTCCTGTCTGCGATAGTCGAGGCCGTACTCCCCTTTTATCTCTTTTAGCAACTCTTTCGCATCGCTAACGTCGAAGTTTTGACGTATTGGTGCAGGGCCGCCGCTTCGCTCATGCGGACCGGTTTTGTCTCTTTTGAACCACGATAACATCAGACTTCTCTCCTTATGTACTCCACGATATCCCATATCGGTGCGATTTTTTGAGCCGCACCCAGCTCCGCGGCCGCTTTCGGCATTCCGTAAACCGGGGATGTGGACTCGTCCTGTACGACCGTTTTGTGCCCCCTCTCCTTCAGTTTCAGAAGACCGCGGGCGCCGTCCGAACCTATACCGCTGAGCACAAAAGCGCAGATACGAACCTTTTCGAGATCCGCGGCGGAGAGAAAAAGGGTATCTATGGTCGGGTGGTAAAAACCATCTTCACAATCTACCGTCTCAAGATAAATCTCCCTGCCGCTTTTGTGTAGTACGGCGGTATCGCTTAGAATATATATCGCGCCTTTTTCGAGGCTGACTCTGCCCTCCGCAAATAGGGAGGGCAGAGCGCTTATACGGCCGAGCCTGCCGGCAAACGAAGCGAGAGATATTTTGTCCATATGTTGTGCAACGACAACGGCGGCATCGATTTTGCGCGGCAGTGAGGAGGCGATGGACTCTATGAGCCCCGGCCCCCCTGTGGATGCGCCGATCAGTATCAGTTTTTCAGGTATTGGGTTATTCAAATTTTCTTCCTGCATTAATATGTAGATCGGCTCTTTTTTTAAAAATGAAATGAAAATAGAATTTTTTCATGGTACATTTATATTGTTTAACGAAAATACCCAAAAAAGGAGTTTTCAATGGCAACAGAGATCAAGAAGTACCATATCCTCTTCTACGGAAGTCCGAAGGGGTACCAGACAAACAGGGCCCAGATAGCCCTTTACGACGCCAAAAGCAGGGTCAAAGCCTATGTCCGCTTCAACGATCCGGGCATGTTTTTCGAAAACGATTACGAGAGCAACGGCATTATCCATATGCACCTGCCCAGTGCCATGTTCGAAAACGTGCTCGATGTTCTAAGAAACGAGAAGCCGGTCTACATCTATTTTGCGCAAAACCGCGGTTTTCTCTCTACATCGGCGGAGCCCGTAGGCGAAGGGGAGTAGCCCGGCCCGGGCGCGTCCTGAGGCGGGGCGCTTCCTCTTTTAGGTCTTAAAGAGCTCAAGCCTGTGGCTCAGCTCTTCGGTCAGTCTGCTCAGGTGCTCGGCCGCTCCCGCGATCTCTTCGACGCTTCTTGCGTTGTGTGTAGAAATTTCGGTTATGTTTTTCATGTTTTCGATTACATCTTTCATCTCCCGGGCTATCTCGTTAGAGCTTCTGGCAGACTCTCTGCTAACCTGAGCCGCCTCCTTCAGTACACCGTTGACGCTCGCTATCTCCTCTTCTACCTCCGTAACCTGCGTGACCGCCGCTTCGAAATCTTTCGCGTTAGCCTGCATTTCGCCGCTTATGTCGTTGATCGACTGAATCACCAGGTTTATCGTGGCGGTGATTTCGGAGAGGCTCTTTTGCGTACGCTCCGCAAGCTTCCTTACCTCGTCGGCGACCACGGCGAAACCTCTGCCGTGCTCTCCGGCACGTGCCGCCTCTATAGCGGCGTTTAGTGCCAGCAGGTTTGTCTGATCGGCTATGTCGCTTATGATATCCAGCACCTCTTTGACGCCGTTCGCCTCCTCCTGAAGGTGTATTATGTTTTGTGCAAGGTCGGACTCTTTTGCACCTGTATGGTTGATTGTATCGAGAAGGTTGCCTATGCTTCTGTTGGCCCGTTCGAGAGTCTGCGCCGCCTCGAGAACGTTCTTTTCGCTGGCGTTTACCGTGCTTACCGCCTCTTGAAGCGCTTCGAACACCTCCTCCCCTGTCTTCGACGTATCCGCCACGAGGGCCGCTTCATCTTCGGCCCTTCGGCCGATTTCAAGTGCCGTTGCAGAGAGTTCTGCCGCGACCGACGAGTTTTCGCTCCCGTTAGATTTCGCTTCGGCCACCGTCGTGTGCACCTTGTCGATGAAGAGGTTTATCTTTTGCGCGAGTGTTCCGATTTCGTTCTTCCCGATTACGGGTATCCTTTTCGTCAGGTCTCCGTCGCTGCCGGCGAGATCTTCGGCCGCATCCTGAATCGTGCGGAGGTTTTTGGCTATGAAACCGGATACATAGAGTGAGATAATCACTGCAATCACTATTGCGGCAACTCCGGTAGATATAAGTATCGTCTCCAACCGTAAAACTTCGCCATGACTCTTTTCGAGCAGCCCTTTTTGTATGGAGGCGATCTTTTTTTCGACTCTGTCGAGATGTTCCATGATCTCTTTTTGAAGCTTTTGTGACTTTTTGAGTGCCTCTTCTTCGGGCAAATTTATTACGGTGTCATATTTCCTGACTAGCCCGTAAACATTCTGAAGAAGCCTTTTGGCCTCCTTCTCTTCTATTTTCGACTCCGCTCTCTTTATGGAACTGTACAGACTCTTTTTGACCCGATTATAGCTCTTGAGGTTTTTCTGGTTACCCGTAGTTATATAGGTATCTGCCCACAATACGCTTTGAAGCATCCGCTTTTGTATATCCGACACTTCCCTTAAAATCTTGTCCGACTCTTTTATGTCGGAGATGCCGTTTTCCGATACCGATATCGCCTTAATCGCAAGGGCTACATTGATTGCAAGCAACACGACAATAGCTACGAACGAAACGAGAAGGATCTTTCTCATGCTCATGTTGTTCATCTTTCCGCCTTTTGGGAGACTGTTTTAAAACTTGTGATTGAATCAGTTCGTACTCACCGCAGCCGGAGCCTGGGATGTGTCGAACCGTATTTGTAATTGTAGAAAATAAAAAGTGTCAAATATGTGTCATTGTCAAAAGATTAGGCGGTACCCGGTGCCAAAGCGGTTCTCAATCAGCTCCGACGGAAGCTTTTTCCTGAAGCGTTTTATGAGTGATTTCAGCGCATCGGTGCTGAGGTCTTTGTCGTAATTTATATAGAAGAGTTCGCTTATTCGCTGTATCGACAGATATTTGCCAGGATGCTGAACCAGCAGCGATACAAAGAGCCTCTCGCTATTGCTGAGCCCCAGTGTACGTCCCTTGTATGTAAGGACGAGCGCCGTTTTGTCGAATATGTAAGAGTCGGCCAGCTTCAAAAGAGGCGGATCCAGCTTCTTCAGCTGAGAAGAGGCGGTTTCCAGAGCCTCGACAAGATCGCTGCGGCGTATCGGTTTTATCAGGTACTTGGTTATATTCAGCTCCGTGGCTTTGAGCAGTCTCTCTCTGTCGCTGTAGGCGGTCATCATTATAACCCTTGTCCTGTCGTCCTCTCTCCTGATCTTCTCTACCAGGCTGAGTCCGTCGATTTTCGGCAGCAAGATGTCGCTTAGGAGAATATCGGGCCTCTTTTCGCGGTATAGCCGCAGCGCCTGTGCACCGTCGGCGGCCTCATAGACCTTTTTGAAGAGGTTTGAAAGAAACGATGCGTAGGATCTTCTTATATTCTCTTCATCTTCAGCGTAGAGGATCGTATACTCTTTAAACGTTTTCATGATGCTCCTTTGAACGAGAGTCTGAAGGTGGTGACGAGAGGATCGATAAGCTCCAGCCTCCCCTGCATTCTGTTTTCGACGATCATTTTCGCCATATAGAGGCCGATTCCGCGCCCTCTCTCTTTGAATTTCGTCGTGAAATAGGGGTCGAACATCTGCTGAACGGTCTCTGCAGGTACTCCACCCGCGTTGTCGCGGATGAATAGTTCGTAAAGTACGCTCCCTTTTAAGCTGGATGTGCGGGAGACTATCTCTATCTTCGCAGGGGCCGTTTCGCTCTTTTGAAGCGCATCAACCGCATTGTTCAAAATAACTAGAAGCACATGGACGAACTCCTTTTTCGAGCCTACTATTTTACAGCTATCGTCTATCTTTGTCTCTACCTTTATGGAGTGTTTCTCCAGCCTGGAGCCGATGAGCGAAAGGGCGCTCTCTACGCTCTGCACCGGATCGAAGAGCTCCATCGTTTCGGATGGGGTCATGAACTCCTGAAAGCTCTCTATCGTCTCTCCCATGAAAGATGTGAGGTTCTCGAATCTCTCGAAGTAGCGTTCGAATCTATCCCCGCCGAGCTCGTTTCGGGAAAAGTCGCTCTCCATATCGAGCAAGAGTGCATTTATCTCGGCGAGCGGCTGCTTCCACTGGTGAGCTATGTTGCTCAGCAGCTGGCCCATCTGTGCGAGACGCGACTGGTGCGAGAGCATCGCTTCGCTCTCTCTCATCCTCTCTTGAAGTCGGCGGCAGTCAACTTTTTTTGGGGCCGAATCTTCAAGCGGCCTGCACCGGCCGTAAAACCCGGCGATGTTCTTGTCGGCATCGAATAGGATGAACCTTTTGACGCCAAGATAGATGATCTTTCCCTCTCTGTCCGAAATCTCTACAACGATCTCGTTTGAAAGCGGAATTTCAGGGGCCGAAAACGGAGCGGCCTCTCCCAGGAGCTCTTCGGGGCGGTATCCGAGAAGGTTTGTGACGCTTCCGTTGATATAGAGCAGCTTTCCGTAGCCGTCGCTCTGCCACAAAATGTCGTCGGCGATTTCCGCGAGCCGCATATAATCTATTTTCACGTCTACCTACCCGATTTATGCTTTTCTCAAATTGTCGAAAGTATCTGTACCGATATAATCGGCTAAAAAGAGCTTTTATGCAAGTCGGTGGATTACGGGCCACAAGAGGGCGAAGTAGAGCAGGAAAAAGAGTGAGCTTGCAAATACCAAAGCGGCGGTATCTTTGGGCAGACAGTTAAAGAGGGCGGCGAAGTTTACGTTCGCGACCGCAAGGGGGGTGATGAGTTCCATCAGCAGAATCGACACCACGAACGGATCCATACCGCCAAACCGCAGGATAATGTAGGCGGTCGCCGGAAGTATGAAAAACTTTACCGCCCCTACGGCCTTTAGAAGCTTCATGTCGAGATGCTCTATGCGCACACCGGCAAGATAGATGCCGAAGAGCAGAAGCTGAACGACTATGGAGGCGTAGGCTCCAAGCTTCAGGTTCGCCTCGATCGCCTGCGGAATATGAACTCCCAGAAGGTTTACGCAGAGTGCCGCAAGCGCACTCCAGAGTATCGGCATCTTTACGACGTTGAGCAGAGACTCTTTGGTGCCGTAGCTGCCCGAGGAGTAGATATAGACCCCTACGGTGTTGACAAATAGGACGTTTGCCAGGTTTATCATCGTGGTGTAGGGAACGCTCTCTTCGCCGAATATCGCGATGCCGAGCGGGATTCCGAGGTTGGCGGTGTTTCCAACGAGTGACGCCACCAGAAAAACGGCTCTCTTTTTTCTGTCGCCGAAGAGTTTTTTGGAGATCGGGAGCATCGGGATAAAAAGGAGCGTCACGACCGCCAGGTACCATGCCGGCGCTTCGAAGACATCGGGGTTCAGAGGCTGCGAGGTGAGCCCCCAGAATGTCAAAAAGGGCTGAAGTATATAAACCGAAATAAGAATGAGAGAGCGCTCGTGCAGCTCCTCTTTGAACTTCCACTTGCCAAAAGCTCCAAGCGCTACGAAAAAGTATATTCCCAAAATCGAGAGCAAAAGCGATAACATGGGTCGATTATAGTATAATTTATATAGATTGGAGCACAAAACCGAAAGAGATTTTCAACCGCTGCCTGAAAAGAGCGGGTTGTCGTATCGACTCCGGAGAGATTGACAAATATTTGCGGCATCGCCGTTATAGCGTACCGAAGGGTCCGTGCAGTATAATACACCTGTAAGATGGGGTCACTATCTGTGCACCCCGGATATGCTATCGGGAATGGAGGGAATAATGGAAAAAGATGCGATCATGAAGGAGCTTCGGGCTTACGAAGATAGAAGAGACGAGTTCTACAGGTTTCTAGATGAACATATACCTCACGATGCAACTACAGGGCTTTACGACTTCCGCAACAAGGTTATGCTCGATGCCGAAAAGGTCTACGAACTCTTTCATAAGCTCGACTACCAGGCCAGGAAGATTCGGGGAATCGTAGTCAACGAGATTTTGGAGAGAGAGCAGAGTTGACACTTCTCTTTCTGCTCATAGCCGCTGCCGCGGGTGTCGTGGTGCTGGTTTACGAAAAGAGACAGCGTGACGAGAACCTGCAGAAGTTTCAGAACTACGTTGCCGGCCTTGTAAACACCGAGGGGCTTACAGGGCAGGAGAGGTTAAAGAGTGTCATCGAGCTTTTCGGAAGCAACGGTTATAAAATCGAGGAGATAGAGGGCGATCTCGTTACCGCGAGCAGGCGGGAGTTCAGTGTGGGTGCCGCACTGCTTTGGCTGTCGGCTGCGGGGGTCGGTCTGATTATCTATCTGATCTACTACTTTTTGAAAAAACCTGAAAAGATGGTCGCGGATCTTCAAAAGGGGACTATCCGTGCCTGAGTGCCCTTGCGGATCGGCGGCTTTATACGAAGAGTGCTGCGGCAGGTATATCGAAAAAGGGCTCAAGCCGCCGACCGCCGAAGCGCTGATGCGTTCGCGCTACAGTGCTTATGTTAAGGGTGTACCTGAGTATATAGCCCAAACGGCGCTCGAACCTCCCCCGATCCGGGAGATCGTGAAGGCGATCGAAGAGACGGAGTTCCTCTCTTTAGAGCTCATAGAGACGAAGAGGGGAGTGGCGCTTGACAAAAAAGGGGTCGTAGAGTTCAAAGCCCGCTATGTCACAGGGGGAGCGGAGGGTGTTTTGCACGAGCGCTCCGCTTTCGTAAAAAAAAGAGGGGTCTGGCTCTACGACGAGGAGGGCTCTCTCGTCATGTCGTAGCTTCTACGGCTCACACTTTCGCCAGGTCTTCGAAGGCGCGTGCGTTCCTTGGACGGTTTATCAGCATCTTCGAGTACTCGTCGAGGAATCTGAAGTACGACTCGGTTAGCGCGGGGTCTACATCCGATGCGCTCTCGAGAAGCACTTCCCTCCAGGTGCCGAGCCACTCCGTTCTATGTTTTTCGTTTATGCTGAAGGGTTTGTGCATCTTTATCTGGTCTACATGCCCCATCTCTTCGCTGTAGCGTTTGGGCCCTCCGGCGATTTCGGCGAAATATTTGCCGTTGTGCTCCTTGATCTTCTCTATCTCCTCATCTTCCTGCGGAAAGAAAAAGGCGATATCGCTCTCGACAATCTTGTCGTAAAAGAGGCCAATCATCTCTTTGAAACCCTCTTCGCCGCCGACCGCTTCGTAGAAGCGCGGGTCGGGCAGCGGAATCTCCTCCTCTTTCGGGATGTTCTCTGGATCGTAGGGTGTGATTGTAAGTTCCATACTCTCTTCTCCGGATATTTTGTGCTACTTTACCATACTAAAAAGAGTTTTACGATAAATTATTCCATTAATTAACCCGAAAAAGATGAGGATGATGAAATTTGTAATACTGGACACCGAAACGACCGGTGCGCAAGAGCAAGACAGAATCTGCCAGCTCGCCTTCATAGTGGCCGAACCGCAGCTTGTCGGAACGGTTGTGAATGAGATACACGAAGATCTCTGTAAACCTCCTCTGCCTATCTCGTACGGTGCAATGGCGGTGCACCACATAACCAACGAGCAGGTTCGGGACAAGCCTTTGTGCACCGAAACGGAAAGCTGGCGGCGTCTTCTTGAGCTTAACAGGCCACAGAACTATCTGGTTATCCAGAATGCCGAGTTCGATCTTGCGATGCTCGGAAAAGAGGGTTTCGTCTCGAATATGGTGCTTATAGACACACTACGCTGTCTGCGGCACCTCTATCCCGATCTGGAGTCGCATGGTCTGCAGTATGTACGCTATGCATTCGGGCTCTACAAAAGCGAGACGAAAGAGGCTAAATCGGCCGGTGTCAAAATTCGGGCGCACGATGCTCTTGGTGACGTTCTGGTGCTGAAGCTCCTTTTGGATCATCTTCTTGCCGAGCATAGTGCAGACGAGCTTGCGGAGCTTACGAAAAAACCCATAACCTACAAAACCTTCAGGTTCGGAAAATATAAAGACGAAGATATCGTGGAGGTGGCGAAAAAGGACCCTGGTTACCTGGAGTGGATGCTGACGGAAAAAGAGGGTGGAGAGGGGCTCGACGAAGATTGGCACCAGACACTGGAAAATGCGCTCAAGATTGCGGAAGAAGAGGCGGTCTGGCTCTTTCCGTTCGGTAAATATAAGGGGCAGAGTATAGAGGAGATAGCATCGCACGATATAGGTTATCTTAGATGGAGTCTCGAAAACATGGACAGACTATCGGCCGGTATGAGAAGGGCGATATCGAGGGTTCTCGGAGATTTGTAGGTTATAGCCAGAAAAGGGTATAAAAAAAGCCGGATACCGCGAGGCATCCGGCAAAATGAAGCTTCTGCTTACTTAAGACCGTGGATGTACTCTGCAACAGTCTGGATATCGGCATCGCTCAAAGAAGCCACCTGGCTCTTCATCATCATACCCATGCCGTGCTTGTTGGTTTTACCGGCTTTGTATCCTTTGAGATCCTCAACAAGTGTAGCAACGTCCATACCGCCGATAACGGCAGATTTACCGAGAGCTTTCTTCTCACCTTTTGCACCGTGGCATCCGGCACACTTCTTGTAGAGTGCGGCTCCGTCGGCCATTACGAGTGAAGCCGCTCCTGCGAGCATCAGTGCGAGTGTAACTTTTTTCATTTTGTCTCCTTGTTTTTAAGATTTGGTTTTTTGGGTTTTAGCTTACTTCAGACCGTGGATATACTCGGCAAGAGCCTGTATATCGGCATCGCTCAAAGAAGCCACCTGGCTTTTCATCATCATGCCCATGCCGTGCTTGTTTGTTTTGCCGGCTTTGTATCCTTTGAGGTCCTCAACAAGTGTAGCAACGTCCATACCACCGATAACGGCAGACTTTCCGAGAGCTTTCTTCTCACCTTTTGCACCGTGGCATCCGGCACACTTTTTAAACAGGGCGGCTCCGTCTGCCATTGCGAGTGAAGCTGCTCCTGCGAGCATCAGTGCGAGTGTAACTTTTTTCATTTTATCTCCTTTACAAAAAGTTATAATTGGAAATTGTACCAGACCGGCTTTAAATTAGCAAGAGGGTACGTTTCCGCTGTCGTTAGCATACTCGTATGCAAAGTCGTAAAGATCGTCGATATACTTCTTGAACTTGTCGCTGTGGAAGTATTTGTCGCCTTTGGGGCAGAGTTTGCCCATCTCATCGGCGAACTTGCCGCTCTCTTTTATCTCTTCCCACTCATCCTGTGAGTGTTTGGCGGCAAATTTCGCTCCGTTAAAACCGCATAGCTTCTTTACTTTCTTCTGATAGATCTTCTGGCCTTTGTCCACATCGGCAGATGCTGTGACGGCCGTCAGGCTCATCATGAAGAAGCCGGCTGCGAGCAGCGTAAGTAGCTTTCTCATCTAAACCTCCTATTTTTGATACCCACATTGTAAAGGACAATCGTGGAGTGATCGTGAAAAGGATTCTATCACAAACTATTCGATCTTGCCAAATACCTTATATTTGTCCCAGTAGGTATCTATCGCTTTCCTGAGATCCTCGTCCGAGAGGTCGGTCTTCGGCATAAGTCCGTAACGCGACACCAACTCTTCTGTGGCAAGTGAAGCCTTTCTCCTCGGGTGTTTGAGGTAGTTTCTAAGCGCCTGTTTAACCCGCCTTTCACTGCTGTATTTAAGTAAATAGTTAAAGAAGAATTTGTCTAACGAAACCGGCATATTTTCATGACACTTGACGCAGTTTTGTTCATAGATATTTATATCTGTAGAGAGAAGAGGTGATAGTATGAGTAGAATCGTAACAGCTATGCGTCCCATTTTACGGCAACCTCCGATCCGTGTCCTTTCTGCGAGTCGATCTCTATTTCGAGATCGTACTCCTGTGCGATCATCGCTACAATATTCAACCCTATGCCGAAGCCTCCCGCACCGCTGTCGAACCGTTTGTAGCGTTTGAATACCTCTTTTATCTGTTTTTCGTCCATACCTATGCCGCTGTCTTTGACGATCAATTCACCCGGGCGCAGTCTTACGAATATCTCTCCGCCTCTGCGGTTGTACTTTACTGCATTGGAGAGAAGGTTGTCTACGAGACGGGCCATCTTGTTCTCATCTATGTATAGCGTTATGCCCGGTTGTATATCGGTCTCGATGCCGATCTTTTTCGATTCGGCCAATATTCTGAAGTAGTCGACTCTCTCCTGTACGAGAGCGCTGAGATCGACATCGCTGTTTTGCGATACTATATTGTGGTTAAGGGCCAGATATGTAAGATCCTGGTAGATTGTGCTAATCGTCCTGGCCCCTATCTCTATACGTTTGATCTTTTTCGCGGTTTTGGGCTCCAGTCGATCTGTCTCTATCATCTCGATATTGCTCAGTATCGCACTGACCGGAGTGTTGAGCTCGTGAGTTGTATCTTTTATGAATCTGTCCAGCAGGTGAATGGCGTCTCTCATGGGTGAAAGAAAGAGGCGCATCAGCATCACCCCGGCCCCAAGGAAGATGACAAGCAGAAAGCCGCCGTATATCAGTATGTTTCTCCATGCCTGAGCAAACCATTTTCGGTCGTCGTCTATCTCCACTACCGTATATTTGGTGCCGAGGTAGTAGGAGTCGAGAACGTGTATATACTGGATGACACCGTCGGTCGTGTAGATCACCTTTTCAAGCTGCACACCTTCAGGGTGTTTGAGGGTAGAGAAGATCTGAACGTGGTCTGCATCGTAGATGGCGGACCTGTAGAGCGGATTTCTGGGGTATGTTCTGTATCGGTCGAAGTAGATATGAAGCAGCTTCAACCCGTCTATCAGCTCTTTGGAGTACTCTTCGAGCTCGAGCCTTTTTGTCTGGAGCATCAGATCTTTCTGGAGCTTGAAGTAGATCGTCGAGCCCAATATCAGTATCATCAGGACAAGGAACGAGTATAGCCCTATGAAGCGGACGAGGGTGATCCGCTCGCTACGGTTGATACCTGTAGCCGTAACGTTTGATACTGACAATTTTATCTTTCCCTATTATTTTTCTCAGATTCTTGATGTATGTACGAAGAGAGGATTCGCTTGGTGTCTCGTCGTAGCTCCAGAGGTGTTCGTATATGGTATCGTGTCCTATCACCTCGTCGGGTCTGCTTAAAAATAGTTTCAGCAGTGTAAGCTCCTTTGGCTGCAGGGAGGCGGGTTCATCTTTTATATAGAGAGTACCGCCTACAGAGTCGAAGGTGACTCCCGGAGCAATCTCGATTCTGGGGCTCTTTTTGTGTGAAAATTTTCTCTTGAGAAGCGACTCCATGCGTAGAAGCAGCTCTTTCAGTGCGAAAGGCTTTCTTATGTAGTCGTCGGCTCCGCTTTCGTAACCCTCTTCGAGGTTTTCGAGCGTATCGAGAGAAGTTATGAATATAGCCGGTGTATCTACGCCGTTTGAGCGGGCATACTTCAAAAGCTCGAAACCGTTCGTTCCGGGTACGTTCACATCCAGAAGCAGAAGGTCGTAGCGTTTTTCGTAGAGCTTCTCTTCCGCCTCTTCGCCGGTATATGCAGTCTCTACCTCGAAACCCTCATCTTCGAGAAATTCGGCAACGGTATCGCTCAGATTGGTGTCGTCTTCGAGCAGAAAGACTCTATTTCTTTTCGACATGGGCCAACTCATCCACTTTTTTTCTATAGAGCCGCTTCTCTTTCGGAGTCATTGCGGGCTCTCTTTTTTTCAGCTCATGCATTATCACTGCGATATTTTTTCCTCCCGGATGCAGCGAAGCTATCAGCTCCTGAGTGCTTCTCTCCGTATAGTCGATCGCCGATAAAAGAGCTGAAGAGAGAAGCAGTGCCGACAAGACCCTAAGCATCGCTTAACCTGTATGTCTGGCTACAAGTTCGGCGATTTGGCCTGCTGGCAGAGCCCCGCTGACGCGATCGACCTCCACGCCCCCTTTGAAGACGATGATGGTGGGGATTCCGCGTATTCCGAAAGGTGCTGCCAGCTGCTGGAACTGCTCGGTGTTAACCTTTGCAAACTGCGCTTTGAGGGGGAACCGCTCCGCAGCCTCTTCATATGCGGGCGCCATCATGCGGCAGGGGCCGCACCAGGGTGCCCAGAAGTCTACTACGACCGGAATGTCGCTCTTTTGAATATGTATATGGAAAGTTTCCGGTGTAAGCTCGACGGGGTGGGTATCGAGCAGTGATCCGCGGCAGTAGCCGCAGACGGCTTTGTTGTAGTGCTCTTTGAGCGGTATTCTGTTCACTTTGTGGCAGTGAGGACAGACAACATGTATATTTGCCATCTTCTCTCCTTCTAGTCCATTTTATTGAGTCTGATATAATTTTACCTCAATTTTTGGAGCGCTTTTGTACAATAGGTATCAAAAAAGGGATAATCTTTGCAGTTTGAGACCTATCCGTTCGAGAAGCTGGCCATGCTTCTTGAAGATATCACACCGGCGAAAGAGTACGATCCTATAACTTTGACAATAGGTGAGCCGCAGTTCGAGACGCCGGAGTTCATAACCGAAGCGCTCTGCACAAATGCCTCATTGCTGAAAAAGTACCCCAAAACTTCTGGCGAGCCGGGGCTCAGGGAGGCTATGCGCGGTTTTGTGAAGAGGCGCTTTCATATAGAGCTGGACGATTCGCAGATAATTCCGACATTTGGAACGAGGGAGCTTCTTTTCAACTTTCCGCAGTTTCTGCTTGCCGATAAAAAAGATCCGAAAATGGCCTTCACGAACCCCTTTTACCAGATATATGAGGGTGCGGCCATAGCCTCGGGGGCAGGGGTGCTACATCTTGACCTGCTCAAAGAGAACGGATTTTTGCCGAAAATCGACGAGAGAGAGCTTGCCGGATGCGACCTGGTGATTCTGAACTTTCCGAACAATCCCACAGCCTCCGTAATGGACAAAGAGAGTATGGTGGAGTGGGTGAGGCTGGCCCTGAAGCACGACTTTGTGCTTCTGAACGACGAGTGTTACAGCGAGATATATACCTCTGCACCGCCGCCGTCGATACTGCAGGCTTCCATCGAGGCTGATAATCCGGGCTTCAAAAACGTTGTAGCTATAAACTCCGTCTCCAAACGCTCGAGCGCACCGGGGCTTCGAAGCGGCTTCATAGCCGGTGACGACGAGATTTTGAAACGATACATGCGCTACCGAACATATGTGGGCTGCGCTTCTCCTCTGCCGCTTCAGGCTGCTGCCGCCGCCGCATGGAGCGACGAGGAGCATGTGATGGGCTTTCGCGAAAAATATAGGGAAAACTTCGAGATCGCGAAGGAGATCCTCGGTATAGAGGTGCCCGGGGCCACCTTCTATATCTGGCTCGAAGTTGGTGATGAGCTGGAGTTTACAAAGAGGCTCTATGAGCGCTACAATGTCAAAGTTCTGCCTGGAAGCTTCTTGGGGCGCGAAGGTGTAGGCCAAGGGTATGTAAGAATCGCGCTGGTCGAAGAGGCTTCGAGGACGATAGAGGCCATGAAGCGGATAAAAGCCTATCTCGAAGATACAAAATGGTGACGTCGTCTCGAAATCTAAGATTTCGAAGCTTTAGGGGGTTGTAGGGCCGGTCAGGCCCTGCCGGATTGCGGGCTTTGCCCGGAATCCGTGTAACATAAATGAAACTATAATATACCAAACAACAGGAACGAAAATGCAAAAGAGTGAATTTGAAGATCTGAAAAAGAACCCGCAGTTCATGCTCGATCTTACCCAGAGGGAAGAGGCGGCCGTAAAAGCGAAGGATGTAGCAGGAATGTACGAGGTTCTGGATACCGCGGTTATGCTGGACCTGCCGGCAGAGAGGCTAAACCGTATCTATACCGAGATACTCCAGACCGTTTTCGACCGTCTCGCCGACAAGCTGGCGGCGAACTCCCTTTTTGACCTGTCGGATCGAAGTGATCTCTACACGGTCAGGGGGATATACGAGCACGGCATAGAGCGCTACAGCGAAAACGACTTCAAGGGGGCCAAAGAGATCTTTCTGATCATCCACCACACTGCGGGCGACGAGACTATAAGCGAAGCCATGATGCCCCATATCGCCGCCGCCGCTTCGAAGATGGCTTTCGACGATTTCATAGATGAACTGGTAGATGTGGAAAACCCCAACGAGAGCGAAAGATACGGCTTTTTTCTTACGAACTTCAAACCTTCGGTAGAGGGGTTCATGAAAGAGAAGGCGGGTGTGCTGGAAGAGGCGCTCAAAGAGCTGGAGACGCTGAAGAAGTGAGAATTCATTTCATAGGCATAGGAGGCATAGGGATATCGGCCCTTGCCAAATTCATGGCCGGTGAGGGGTATACCGTAAGCGGCTCGGATCTGCGTCAGAGCGAAATTACCGACGAGCTGGCGCTCAAATTCGGGGCGAAGATAACGATTCCGCACCACGGTGATGCCGTCGAGGGTGCCGATATGGTTATACACTCCGCTGCGGTAAGAAAGAACAACCCGGAATATATCCGCGCCAAAGAGACGGGAATACCTCTTTATGCAAGAAAAGAGGCACTGAAGTTCATTCTTCGGGACAAAAGGGTCTATGCGGTAGGCGGAGCGCACGGCAAGAGTACCACTTCCGCGATGCTGGCGGAACTTATGCCTGAAAGCAATGCAGTTATAGGAGCGATATCCAAAGCTTTCCACTCCAATGTCCGAACGACAAAGAATTCAGAGGTTGTATTTGAAGCGGACGAGAGCGATGCAAGCTTTCTGAACTGTAATCCATATATGGCTGTCGTTACAAATGTCGAACCAGAACATATGGAGTATTATGAGTACGATCTCGAGCGCTTCTATACGGCATACGAAGAGTTTTTGCGTCTGGCCGAGATAAGAGTCGTAAACGGCGAAGATCCTTTTCTTTCGGAGCTCGAACTCGAAGCTGTCAGGCTCTATCCGAGCCGTGAGATCGAAGAGGTCGAGTATGCGCTCGTGGACGGCGAGCCGTTTACCCGTTTCAGGCTGGCGGATATGGGCAGGTTCGAAGTATTTGGAATAGGAGAGCATATTGCGATAGACGCCTCCCTTGCGATATTGGCGGCGTCGAGCGCCGGTATCGATGTTGAGCTGATAAGGGAGAACCTGAGAAACTACAGGGGGATAAAGAAGCGCTTCGACATAATAGAGAAGAGGCCCGGATTCGTCGTCATAGACGACTACGGGCACCATCCGACCGAGATAAAAGCGACGATGAAGGCCCTCGAAACGTATGCGGATATGCTCGGTTTTTCGAAGATAAGAGCGGTCTGGCAGCCGCATAAATACAGCCGCACTATCGACAATCTGCAAGGGTTCGTCGACTCTTTCGCAGGTGTGGACGAGTTGGTGATTCTGCCCATATGGGCAGCCGGCGAAGTAGAGATACCGATAGATCTGCGCGGAGCGTTCGGCGGTTACGATCCGATCATGGCGGAGCGCGTAACGAGAGAGGAGGGCAAGGTAAAGATCGTCGATAAACGCGGCGATCTGATCAGAAGTTTCGACGATGGGCTCGTAGTAGCGTTTGGGGCGGGCGATATAACCTACCAGATCAGGGGGTTGAAATAGTGGAGCAGGAGCTTTCGGAAAAAAGAGCGGATGAATTGAAGATCGTCAAACAGCTCGATCTCGAAGAGTACGTAGGGCGCTTGAGAGAACTGTTCGCCCGCCGGAAACCTCTCTATATGGAGGGCGACAGAGGGCTTCATTACAGATTTGTAAAAGCTCTTGAAAGCGTCGCGTTCAAAGCGCCGCCCAAGGTCGGGAAGCTCGACGATCTATGGATGCGTCTCTCCAAACAGGGTGTACCCGGGCTGAAGGAGATTTTCGAGGCCGTTAAGATAGTACGCTATTTTCTCTACCTCAAAAGCCTCAAGATAGAGGGCGAGGTTGGAGAGTGGCTGGATAGTATCGAGATTCCGGACGAAATAGCTGCGATAGAGGCGATGTTCGATGAGAGTGGAAAACTTCTTGAGAGTGTTGACGAGCGCCTGGCATCGCTAAACAGCGCTTTGAAGCAGAATAAAGAGGCGATAAGGCAGACACTTACGAGACTGCTTGGCAGCGCCAAGCTCGCTCCTTATCTGGTCGACAGGCAGGTGCACTATATCAACGATGAAGAGGCTCTTCTTTTAAGAGGAGGTTTCAACCATGTATTGAAAGGCACCATAATCGGCCGTACCACAGCGGGATTCTTCTATGTTCTGCCCGAAGCGGTCGACAAACTGAAAGAGAAGGAGTCGGGTATCGCCGGCAGGCTCGAGGAGCTCTATTATGAAATAGCGAAAAAGACGGGCACCGTAATGGCAGGATGGGTGAAGTTTTTTCGCTTTTTAGACCGCGCCTTCGACCGCTTCGACCATTACCAGGCAAGGGTCGAGATGGCCCGCATGGAGGATCTGGTCTTTATGCTCCCCGACAGTTCCGATTCGATAATCCTGAAAGATTTCGTCCACCCGGCGCTTTCACACCCGAAGCCGGTGAGCATAGATTTCGACAAACCGGTGCTGATGATTACCGGCGTCAACGCGGGGGGAAAGACGATGCTTCTGAAGTCTATCCTCACTTCCGCATGGCTGGCTAAGCATCTGCTTCCGATGAGGTGTGACCGGCACAGGAGCAGAATCGGGAGTTTCCGCAGAATCGAAGCGATAATAGAGGATCCGCAGAGTGTAAAAAACGATATATCGACCTTTGCCGGCCGTATGCGCCAGTTTTCACGCCTTTTCGGCCAAAACGGTGTACTTGTAGGAGTCGACGAGATAGAGCTCGGAACCGACAGCGACGAAGCGGCCAGCCTTTTTAAAGTGATGATAGAGGAGCTGATAAAACGTAGAATAAAGATAGTGGTTACAACCCACCACAAACGGCTCGCGGCCATGATGGCCGGCGATGAGCGGGTGGAACTCGCTGCGGCTCTCTATGACGAGAAGAACCGGGTGCCAACGTACACCTTTTTGCAGGGTATCATCGGAAAGAGTTACGCGTTCGAGACAGCCGAGAGGTACGGGGTGCCGAAAAATATAGTGAAGCTGGCAAAGGTCGAGTATGGAGAGGACAAAGAGCGGCTCAACGAGCTTATAGAGCGCTCGAGTACCCTGGAGAGAGACTTGCGCCGAAAGAGGGATGAGCTGGAGCGCAAGATAGAGGAGCTGGAGCGGCAAAAAGAGCACTACAGAGAGCTGAACGACTCGATGGAGTCGGAACTGAGGGCAAAGAAACGGGAGCTCGAAAAGATATATCAAGAGGCGGTGAAGCAGGCCAGGGAAGCGCTGAAACTCAAAGACGAAAGATCGATCCACCGTCAGTTGAGCCGTGCGCACAAGAGTGTGCAGAGAGCGAAAATCGAATCGCCGAAGAGATTGGAGAGGTTCGAGGTCGGCGACAGGGTGAAGTACCGAAAGAACAAGGGGGTGATCATATCTCTGAAGGCCGAAGAGGCCACTATAGACGTAGACGGAATAAAACTTCGCGTTCCGATCGGTGAACTGAAGCGTTCGGGCAACCCGCCGCCCGCCGCCGCAAAAGTGAAGAGTACGGTGTCGCTTGAGCGCAGCAGGGCTGCGGCCGGAGTAAAGCTCGATCTTCACGGGCTGAGAGCCGAAGAGGCGCTGGAGAGACTCGATAGATTCCTGTCGGATGCCCTGCTGGCCGGATTTGACGAGGTGCTAGTATATCACGGTATAGGCACCGGGAAATTGGCCCATGCGGTACGCACATTTTTAAAAGAGCATCCGAGCGTGATATCTTTTCATGATGCGCCGCAGCATATGGGAGGTTTCGGAGCGACGGTAGTGGAGCTCTGATTTTCTTTTTGGGCCGCTTTTAGTATAATCTATGCAAATAGTCCAAACGGAGATCGAAATGGAAAAGATACACAATCTGGTAATCATAGGCGCGGGTCCTGCAGGAATCGCTACGGCGGTGGAGAGCTATATACTTGGAATCCGCGATATCGTGGTTTTGGAGAAAGATCAGAACCATAATGCCACGATACGAAAATACTACAAAGATAACAAGCGGGTGGACAAGGATTGGAAAGGCCAGAAGGTGGAGCTCGACGGCAACATCTACTTCGTGGACGGAACCAAAGAGAGCACCCTCGATTTTTTCGACGAGATAATCGCCCATCACTCGGTTGAGCTCCGTACACATACGGAGGTACAGAAGATCGTAAAAAACGGCGATATTTTCGATGTGATGATAGCGGGAGGAAGTGTAAAAGCGCGCTATGTGGTAGTGACGATAGGCCGCATGGGAAAGCCGAACAAACCGGACTACAAAATACCCGCATCGATCAGGAAGAGAGTCAACTACACTCTCGACGATTGCGGTGAAGGAGAGAAGATACTGGTCGTAGGCGGCGGCGATTCGGCTGTGGAGTATGCGGTCGACCTGGCGGAGAAAAACGATGTGACGATCTGCTACAGGCGTGAAACCTTCAGGCGTGCGAATCCCACCAATCAGAGCGCTATCGCAAACGCTATCGCCCACGGGGAGGTAAGACCCTACCTCGGGGTGAATATCGAAGGTCTGGAAGATGACGGCGGAAAGGTTAGGGTGATCTTTGCGGAGAGGGAGCCGGAGAGTTTCGACCGGGTAGTCTATGCGATAGGCGGAACGACGCCGAGCGCATTTTTACAGGGCTCCGGCATTCGTGTAGAAGATGGCAAGCCCGTGCATGACGAAAACTACATGACGGATGTACCGGGCCTTTATGTGGCGGGCGACATAACCCAGGAGTCTGGAGGCTCCATAGCCCTGGGCCTCAATCACGGGTATGCGATAGCCCGCCATATAATGGAGAGGATGAGAGGCCGCGAAGGGTGTAAAGAGTCGTTGGCGGAGTGATGAGACCGTAATGTTTGACCGATTGGCGGAAAGTGTGCGGAGTCTATTGGGCAGATTGATGCCGGAAGAGCAGATTCTGCACCTGTTTTTGCGTGAACATCTGTTGATAATGCTCTGCAAAAAAGCTCCGGTCACGATGAGCGCCGTAATAGTACTGGCGACGGTGATTCTCATACTTTTTTTCCCTTTCGCAAACCCTTATGTTATCGGAGGGTGGTACATCTGTGTAGCTGTTTTGAGTCTGCTGCGCCTGCTCAAAGTGCGAAAAGGTTGCCAGAGTATGCTGAAGCCTCTTGATGAACGTTACGGCTCTTTCCGTAAAGAGGCATTTCTAATGGCGTTGCTTTGGGGTTTTGCGGCACTCATTTTCTTTCCGCAGAGTGATACGCTGTATCAGATGCTTCTCATATTTTTCATACTTCTTCTTGCATCGGCAAGTGCCGTGAATCTTGCAATAGACAGGTCCATCGCCGAGATATATGTATATTTTCTGTTGGCTCCACTCTCTTTGAGACTGCTTATCGAAGGCGATATTTTCCATATCGGTCTATCTGCCGCTATTTTGCTCTACGGAGCTTTGCTGCTTATGAGCATAAGGCAGATCGGATCCGTTATGCAGAAGGGGATGAGGCAGCATTCGCAGCTGACGCAACTGCAGAACAGAATGAGAATGGTTCTGGAACAGACCCCGGCCGGAATATTCAATTACGACAGAGAGTTGAAGATAGTGGAGTGCAACCGCGCTTTCACCGATCTGCTCGGTGTTTCCAAAGAGCAGGTGATAGGTTTGGATCTGCACGGTATGAGAGATAGGAAGCTGCTTGAAATTCTAAAACAGGTTCTGCGCGAAAAACGTACACTCAGGTACGACGGCCCCTACACAAGCATGTTGAGCGGCAAAGAGATATGGATAAGTGCCACTATAGCGCCGCTGCTCGATTCGGACGGGAAGCTGGAGGGGGCCATAGGTGCAGTTGAAGACAAGACACAGGAGCATGAGGCGTTCGAGAAGGCGGAATTTCTGGCCTACCACGATTCACTGACCTCTCTTCCGAACAGAAAGCTTCTCGGAGACAGATTCGACTCTCAAATAGCGCAGGCCGGGAGAAAGAGGCACTATTCCGCTCTGCTTTTTCTGGATCTGGACCGTTTCAAACATATAAACGATACCTACGGCCACAATATAGGCGACGAACTGCTGAAAGAGAGTGCGAGAAGGCTTTTGAGGGTGCTGCGCAAAAGCGACACCGTCTGCCGTCTGGGCGGTGACGAGTTTATTATATTTCTTCCTATGATCAGCGACGATCTGGCAAAAAGTGTAAACCACACCCTTTTGGTAGGCCAGAAGATCCACAAAGCTCTGGCCGAGCAGTATGAAATCGGAAAACACAAACTCTATATATCCACAAGTATCGGTGCCGTGATGATAGGAACCAGAGGAGAGTCGCTCGATGAGGTGCTAAGGTGTGCCGATATCGCGATGTACCATGCCAAAAAGTTGGGCAGGGGGATGACCAGTTTCTATGAAGATTTTATGGATGAGCAACTTAAAAACAGTATTCGTATGGAGAAGGAACTCAGACATGCGATAGACAGAGATGAACTGAAACTCTATTTCCAGCCGATCGCAGCCATTGCAACCAACGAAATAGTAGGAGCCGAAGCACTTCTTAGATGGGAGCATCCAAGCGGTATGACGATAATGCCTTCCGAGTTCATTCCCGTCGCCGAAGAGTCTCAGCTTATCCATCAGATTGGAGTATGGGTTATAGAGAGTGTGTGCCGAACCCTGAATAGGTGGGAGTCGCAAAAGAAGATACCGTTATCGTATATAAGCCTCAATATAAGTCCGAAACAGCTTCGCTACAACGGCTTTTTCGAACGTGTTTCAGAGATTATCGACATGAGTGGAGCCGATCCTTCGAAGATCAGATTCGAGATCACAGAGAGCGTACTCATTGAAGATAGCGAGCGGGCAAAAGAGCTCATCGGACGCTTCAAAGCGAAAGGAATAGAGTTCATGATAGACGATTTCGGGACCGGCTACTCCTCTTTGTCCTATCTGAAGAGGTTTGAATTCGAGACTATCAAAATAGATAAGTCGTTCATAAGAGATATTCTCAAGGATGAAGACGATATTGCACTCGTAAAAGCGATTTTGGACATCGCGAGACAGTTCGGTTATGCCGTTATAGCCGAAGGGGTAGAGACCAGGGAACAAAGAGAGAGGCTCGAAGAGCTCGACTCCTCCATTCTCTACCAGGGTTATCTATACAGCAGGCCTCTGTGCGAGGCGGAGTTTTTACAACTTATGCGAAACTCTTAGAAACTTAGTTGCGTAACCACGATCAGAAACTCATTTTTTTCAAGTCTCCGTGATAGACGATATCTTCCGCCCTTATCGAATCATCATTGAGCATCTCCGGGACATTGGCACCCGTTTCAAGCTTCGAGCGCTCCTTTTCGAGCTCCTCTTCACTGTACGCCATCATCATATCGGCGGCGATAACGTGAGGTACGGCCTGGATCATTTTGACCTTTCGTATCTCTTCTCCTACATCTTCACCTTCTACCGTTACGATGATTTTTCCAATCGATTTGTCGTGAAAATGGTAGTCGCAAAAATCGGCCTCTTTTAGCTTTTCAACCACTTCGTCCACATATTCGCTTCTAACCTGTACTACAATACTCGATATATTCATGGAATCCTCCAGATTAAGATTTTGTTGTCGTCGCTCGAGCTTATAAGCTCCTTGTCGTTTATGAAGACGATAGTATTGAGAGTCGAACTCTGTCCAACCAGTCGATACTTCATCTCTTTCGCGGAGTTGTCGAAAATGCCGATGTCGTTATGTTCGTTCAAGCTGAAAGCGCTCAACGACGCATCTTCGTTGAGTGCTCCGGCATAGACGAGAAATTCGGTATCGTATACCGTCATACTGCCTGACGGAACACTGTATAGTACCGCTTTTTTGTCTTTGCCGCATGCAAGAACAGTTCTGTTTTTGTAATCGACTTTGAAAACTTCGTCCTTGTTGCCGCCCTCGAGTCTTTTCAAAACTTTTCCGCTCATCACATCTACTATATATACGATGCCCGACTCGCAGGTGCTTGCAACCCTAGTATGGTCTTCGTTGAGTTGAAAATCGGAAAAGACGGAGAGGCTCAGCTTGTTCCTGTAGATCTCCCTTTTTGTCGAGATCTCGAACAGAATCAGCTCGTCGCTCATAGTGGCGATGAGCAGATGATCGTCATCAACGAATCTGACTTCCCTCATCGATATGTGGGCTTTTTTATCCAGCAGCCTCTCCATCTTACCGTTTTGACGAATATAGAGCACCCTCTCTCCCCCCTCGTCCTGAACCAGAATGAGAACCCTTTTTCCGCGTCTGTCCACATCTACACCGAAAACTTTCGGGTTTATCTCGTCTCCCATGAAGTCATGGATTTTTCCAAACTCCACTTTAGAAAGCATTTTGCGGCTCTTCCAGTCGTAAACCTCCATCTTTCCCGCATCCGTGGCTGCGTAGAGGGTGGAACCTTTGACCACTATTTCGATGACGTTCCCTTCCGTTTCGATATATGCTTGGGGCTTTACAACGACCGGTGCCGCCGATACCATTACGAAGGCGGCGAGCAGTACAAAAAAACTCTTCATTCTCCTATCCTTTCAGCTCGACACAATATTTATAGCATTGGATGGGCACACATGAATGCACCATCCGCATCCTGTACATCTGTCGGATACGATCTCCGGCCTGAAAAGGCCCAGAAAAGAGATGGCATCTTCAAGGCACGGGTCTTTACAGCTGCTGCAGATACTCTGATGCCACGCCATGCACTTTAAAACATCTATTTGCACTTCGACATTTATAGAGTTTATCGTTTTATCGCTTAAAACTCCGGCTTCACACGCTTCAAGGCACGCATCACAGAAGGTGCATCCTCTGTTCGAAAACGAAAGCTTGGGAGTGCCGTCTTGCTCGATCTCTATTATCTCCTCTTCACACACTCCGGCGCACGGTTTGTCGATGCATTCCGGACAGAGTCTGAGAAAAAGAGCTGGATCGCTGTTGTAAGGAGGCCTTATAGGGGTTTGCGACTCTCTCTTCTCCCCTTTGAATGCCGAGGAGAGAGAGGCGAAAATGCCTCTTCTCCCTTCGTCGACCATCTTACTTGACACCTTCGTTGAGGACGTCGATGAGATTCGATTTGCTCTTCTCGTCCGCTCTTCTGAAATCGGGCTCAAACGTGTTTTTCACAAGTGTAGGAACATTTGCCTGAGGAACATGGCACTGAGAGCAGTTGAAACGCTGCTCGGCCAAGTGGTTCAGCATCTTCTGAGTTCTGAAGTCCATGAAGTGCGTTTTCGGAATAGGTGTGGCACCTACGCTTTTGGCGACATCCGGCATATGGCACCCCAGGCAGGCGTTGTTCCCTGTTTTGATGGGGAGCAGTCCGTCTACGCTGTGCGGAATCAGCGGAGGTGCGTTTTCATACGATCGCTCGAAGCGTTTTGCACTTCCCGGAGCGGCGGATGTGTACTCCGCTCTTACCGGAGCGGTCGTCTGTTCCGTATAGAGGTTCTCTCTACGCAGTCCAAGCTCCTCCTCCGTCACTATCGGAGCGTTTTTGGCATTGAGCTCCTGTTCATCCATCTGTACGGCACTCTCCGCGGTTTTGTTGGCACAGGCGCTCATGCCCAGTACCAATGCAGCCGAAAGCGCCATTAGAATCATCTTTTTCATCGGTTTTCTCCTTTGGCTTTACTTGTTGCAAAATCTCTTATACTAAACCCGAGTGCGTCATCGTCGCACACTTCGATACAGCGTGCGCAGTTGACACATTCACCCATATTGACCGTCGTACTCTCTTTACCAATCATAAACAGCACTTCGCTCTCCGGACAGACCTCTTTGCATTTCATACACAGAGTGCAGTTCGGCTGGTTGTGGCGCACCCTGATCAGGCTGAAACGGCCGATCAGCGAATATACACCCCCAAGCGGACAGATATGTCCGCACCAGCCGTTTTTCACTCCGAAGAGGTCGAACAGAAAGATCGCAAAGAGCACGCCGCCCGTCATCCCCATTCCGAAGATCACTCCCCGGTTGAAGATAGTGATGGGGCTGACAAGCTCGAATGCCGCCAGTCCCGTGATCGCAGAGACTATCAGCGAGAGAACCAGAACCCAATACCTGGCGTTGCGGCTAACCCAAACTTTTCTCTCCGCTTTGTCGAGCAGAAGTTTGCGTCTCAGCCAGTTCGCAAGGTCGGTCACCATGTTGACGGGACAGACCCAGCTGCAGAACGCCCTTCCTCCGACTATGCCGTAAAATAGTATGACGATCGCTGCTCCGATAAAGACGTCTATACCCATCACGGCACCGGCCGAGAGCATCTGCAGTATCGCGAACGGATCCGCGAGCGGTACGGTCTGAAAGAGCGTCGAAGAGCTCAGTGTACCGGTCAGGATATTCCAGCCGTACGCATTGGCTGAAAAATAGAGAAAAAGGAGTCCGACTTGAGTGAAACGTCGCAGCAGTAGATACCGCATTTTATATATTCTACTCATCGAACAGCCCCTCATCCAAATTCAGGTAGTCCTGCGGGCTCTTTTCGCTGCGTTTCGTCTTTGTCTGCAGCCTGTTTATGTCGCGCTCTTTGATGCGCTCCTGGTCCTTTTCGCTCCACCCTTTTACGTAGTAGTCTCCCGGTTTGCCCATAGCCACATCTCTGGGCAGGACGAAGATGGCCGCCTTCTCGGTAACGCATGCATGCTCACAGAGGCCGCAGCCGGTACAGTGGTCTGCATGGACAACCGGAACCAGCTTGGCATGTTTGCCGGTACGCTCGTTGCGAATATATTCGATCGAAATCGCGTCGCCCAGAATAGGGCAGGCGCGATAGCAGGCATCGCACTGGATTCCCCAGTATGCGATGCACGATTCCGCATCGATAATAGCCAGCCCCATCTTCGCCTTGTTTATGTCGAGCACCTCTTTGCCATCCTTTACACTCGATACCGATTTCTGGTCGAGCGCATTCGTCGGGCAGACAGGCACACACGGAATATCGGTGCACATGTAGCATGGGATCTCCCTCGGGATGAAGTAGGGAGTACCCATCGGGCGTCCGTCACCGGGTTTCGCTATGAGAAGCGTGTCGTATGGACACGCCTCCGCACACTGGCCGCACTTGATGCACATGCGCAGAAAATCTCTCTCCGGCAGTGCGCCCGGCGGGCGCAGCATCAGCGGTGAGGCTTTGGCCTCCTCCACATACCCGGTCCAGATTAGACCGCCGAGTGCGGATAGTCCGACGCTCTGGGCCATTATGGTCAGGAATCGCCGTCTCTCGGTGATTTTGGGCTTGGTATCTCTCTTCGGATTTTGAGTGTTCAAAGACTCAATCCACCTTTACTTTTAAATTTTTTTTTACGGCCTCTCTACGCTTTGTAGATCTTGACCGCACACTTTTTGTAGTCTGTCTGTTTCGACATAGGACATGTATGGTCCAGGCAGACTTTGTTGATGAATACGCGCTCATCGAACCACGGAACGAAAACGAGTCCTCTCGGAGGCCTGTTTCTGCCCCGTGTATCTATATGTGCCTTCACTTTTCCGCGGCGGCTCTCTATCCAGACCAGATCGCCGTCTTTGAGCCCCTTCGCTTTCGCATCTTTGGGGTTCATGTAGCAGAGTGCTTCGGGCATTGCTCTGTAGAGCTCGGGAACGCGCATCGTCATGGTACCGCTGTGCCAGTGCTCTATAACGCGACCGGTACAGAGCCATGTGTCGTAATCGCTGTCAGGGATTTCGGTCGGATCCATGTACGGTCTGAAGAAGATTTTCGCCTTGTTCGGCAGAGCTATCTTTCCGAGGCTTGGATCGATCTTCTTGAGATTACCGCGCTTGATCTTCTTGAGTGCGGGGCCGTAGAATGCAAACTCTTCACCCGGCTTCGCATATTTGCGCGCATACGGATCGTACTTGACGTTGAATCGCCACGGAGTATCTTTTCCGTCTACGACAGGCCATCTGAGACCGCGTACCCTGTGGTAGGTGTCGAAGTCGGCAAGGTCGTGTCCGTGCCCTGCACCGAACTTTCTGTACTCTTCCCAGAGCGCTTTCTGGATGAAGAATCCGTACCCTTTCCACGGTTTTCCGTCGGAGCCGATCACGTTGCGGTTGTCACCAAAGACTTCAGTGTTGTCGAAACCTTCACCGATCGGATCGTCGGCTTTGAAGCTTCTGTACCAGTCGTTGGCGAAGAGGATTTCGAACATTGTCGTATCTTCGCTGTAACCCATCGCTTTCGCTTTTTCGATGACGTTAGGAAGCTTTTTACCACCTTTTACCGTAGCTTCGCCCCACAGGTCTTTGACTGTAAAGCGCTTGGAGAGCTCTACCCACTGCCATGTATCGCTCATCGCCTCGCCGACGGGAACGACCTGCTGTCTCCAGTGCTGTGTACGTCGCTCCGCGTTTCCGTAGGCTCCCCACTTCTCGTAGATCATCGCCGAAGGAAGAACGAGGTCTGAAACTTTTGCCGAAATTCCTGGATATCCGTCGGATGTTACGATGAAGCAGTCCATCTTTCTTGCGGCTTTGATCCAGTGGTTCGCATTGGCGGAGTCGTGATACGGGTTACAGACGTTGACCCATGCGAATTTGATCTTTCCGCTCTCGATCTGTCGATGGATATTCATGATGTGCTGATAACCTACCGGGTTGATTGTACCTTCAGGCAGCTTCCAGATCTTCTCGGCGATCTTTCTGTGTTTGGGGATTTTGACAAGCATGTCGGCCGGCAGACGGTGCGTAAAGGTTCCGACTTCGCGGGCTGTACCGCATGCCGAGGGCTGGCCTGTCAGAGAGAATGCGCCGCTGCCCGGTTTTGCCTGCTTGCCGAGAAGGAAGTGGACCATATAGGACTGCTCGTTTACCCAGCTTCCTCTTGTGTGCTGGTTCATACCCATTGTCCAGAAGCTGACCATTTTGCGGCTCTTGTCTATATAGAGGTCGCGCAGGGTCTCAAGCTTTTTCTTGAAGCTCTCCAGGCTCTCGTCAGGATCGCCTTTCGCTACTTTCGCCACATAGTCGAGAGTGTATGGTTCAAGACCCTTCTTGAACTCTTCGAAGCTGATCTCCCAGTGCCCGAGGGCGTGGCCTCTATGTTTCATCTCCATGACGTCGCCGGCTTTGTAGCCTAACGGAGCGAGTCCGGGTGCCTCTCTTTCGGAGACCACTTTGCTCTTCTCTTTGCGGATTGTTTCGAGCTCTTTGTCTGAGTATCCGAGCTTTTTGGCCTCATCCGGCATTCTCATACCGTATCCGGTCTCTACGAATCCCGTAGCGAAAATCGTATGTTTTTTAACAAAATCCCAATCGATCACTTCCGGGTGGTTGTATACGATTTCGTGTGCGAGATAGTTCCACAGTGCCAGGTCCGTATTTGGTCGGAAGATTATCTCCATGTCGGCAAGGTCGGAACATCTGTGGCGGTATGTCGAGATGTTGACCACTTTGACGCGATCGGGATCGGAGAGTTTTCTGTCGGTTACGCGGGCCCAGAGAATCGGGTGCATCTCCGCCATGTTCGCGCCCCATGTCACGATTGTATCCGTGATTTCGATATCGTCGTAGCAGCCTGACGGCTCATCGATACCGAAAGTCTGGAAGAAACCGACGACCGCAGATGCCATACAGTGGCGCGCGTTCGGGTCGATCGCATTGGATCGGAATCCGGCCTTCATCATTTTGGCAGCCGCATAACCCTCTTGAATAGTGTACTGTCCGGAACCAAATACCGCTACAGCCTCGGGGCCGCCCTCTTTGAGAGCTTTGCGTATATGTTTCTCCATTTCGTCGAACGCACGTTTCCAACTGACCGGCCGGAACTTTCCGTTCTTTGCGAAATTACCCTTGTCGTCCATTCGCAGCAAGGGTGTAGTGAGACGGTCCGCACCGTACATGATTTTTGCGTTGAAGTATCCCTTGATACAGTTTAGTCCCCTGTTTACCGGTGCGGCCGGGTCTCCTTTGACCGCAACGATCTTTCCGTCTTTGGTCGCGACCATGATACCGCAACCGGTACCGCAGAAGCGGCAAACCGCTTTGTCCCATCGCCATCCGGCCTCGGCACTGCTTGCTTTGGCCTCTACTTCGGTAGGAACCGACATCCCAACAGCGCTTGCTGCCGTAGCGGCAGCAGCACTCTTGAGGAAGTCGCGTCTTGACATAGATGACATACTTTACCTCCTGTAAGATTAGCTACTTTCTGGAATCGCACTAGCACCCAGATTCAAAAAAATTAAATTTTCTTGAATCTAGGCACTATGATTCCAATGCAAAGATATTTTATAGGAAAGAAGATAAAATGTAGTTGATATAGGTCAAAATTTATTATTAGGATAAGAAGAGATTGTGATAGAAGTAATTTTTTTATAAATAAGAGCATGCCTCGTCGGCAAGTGCGGAAAATGACGGTTGAATATCGAAATGCAGGAGATTTAGAGGTAGAAAGTTTCCAGCCCCTCTTTGTCTAGAACGGCTATCTCATCTTTTCTCTTTTCGATAAGACCGAGAGTGGCGAGTTTTTTCAATATTCTCGAGAGTGTTTCGGGAGTCATATTCAAATCGGCCGCTATATGGCTCTTTTTCAGCTTTCCCATCTCATGTTCGTGTTCGCATATGAATTTGGCGACTCTCGCGGTAGAGTTCATCATCAGGTTTGTCGCGATCACGTTTTCGAGGTATTTGATCTTTTTTGAGAGCGACTTTATGAATGCGAAAGAGACTTCAGGATCTTTAAGAAACTCTTTTTCGAAAGCGTCGTAATCTATTATCAACGCCTTTCCGTCGGTTTCGAATTCTGCCGAAGCTGGATACCGCATATGTTCCAAATTGACGATTTCTGCTATCACATCCATCGGGAAAAAGTGATGGAGTATCACTTTGTTTCCCTTCTGGTCAGTTTTATAGACCTGCAGCACTCCGTCTATCAGCACGATCAGTGATTTTGCCTCGTCTCCTTCGAAGAAGAGAATCGCTCCCTTCTTGTAGTCGACGATTTTGGAGATATCTTCCAGCCTGGCAAACTTTTCGTCGCTTAGATGTTTGAAAAGGTAAAAATTTCTAAAGCTTTGCATACTTTTCCCATTTTCGACTTTTTAGGCATATTTTAGAAAAACCCCTATACATAATGATAGTAAA
>WFYC01000037.1 GCA_015490295.1 Hydrogenimonas sp.
AACGCCAAAATCAAAACATTTCAGATCATGGTGCAGACCTATCGCAACAGAAGAAGGCGTTTCAATCTACGCTTCAATCTCATCTGTGGACTCATCAATTTCGACCGTGGATTTCAGGTGGTTTGAATGGGTTTTGCAAGAAGTCTAATATTTTAGGAGTGTAAAAATTGGAAGATAAAAAAGAGAAGATTGCCCAAGTAGCACAATTTATGACTCTTAAAAAGAGTGATCTTGTGGATGCCTGGGTTACAAAAAAGAGTGTGGCTCAGATTTTGTCAAAGTATGGCATCGATCCAAAGAGCTTCTCTTCCGACATAGGGCTGAAGATCATCGAATATTTTGTAAAAGTATTACGACAAGAAGCGAAAGTGGGACGTTGCCCTATTATGGACAAATTTGTTGAATTGATGTTCGAAAAGAGGATCCGTATCGATGAAGTCTTTTTGATCTGTATGGGATTTCGATGGGCACTATTTTCTCAGATTGCAGCACACTGGAAGCTTGGCAAAGAGGATATATGGATCGTAGAGGTTCTTTTTGAACTCTTCGATCAGAACCTCTCCGGTGTACTGCGACATTTCGATGAGCTGCTTGCGAATGAGAGGTTGCAAAAGCAGAAAGAAGAGAATATGAAGGAGCATATTCGCAGGCTTCAAAAGATTCTGGATATTCAGGAACAGGCTATCTTCAAAGTACGGAAAAACCGGCTTTTTCTAGGGAACAGAGCATTTTATGAAATGGTCGGTACGGCCGGGCTTGAAGAGTTTAGGCAGAGGTATCCGGATCTGTGGAGCTTTATCGCAAAAGTCGATTGCTTTGAATCACTTTTCGAAGAGAAAAATTATGATGAGTGGCTCAAAAAATCTATCCGAGAGAGAGATGGAAAGTGTGACATAGAGCTTTTTGACCACCGCTCCGGCAGAGATGCAAAAATCGAAATGACGATCCTTCCAATGGAGGAGAGGGAAACGGAAGACTATATTATCGTGATGCATGATCTTACGGAGCATAGACAGCAGTTGGCCTCGATGAAGAGGATGGTTTATACCGATGCATTGACCCAGGTTCCCAACCGACGAAAATTTATGGAAATAATGACGCGCTTTTTAAAACAGTGCAAAGCTGAAAAACGTACCTTTTTCCTTCTCCTGCTCGATATTCACAACCTGACGGAGATCAATGAAGTACACGGCAGAGACACCGGAGACTTGATACTCAAAAGATTTGCAAAAAAAATGATGGGACTGCTTGACGAAAAGAGTCTTTTCGCTCGAATCGACGGTGACCGTTTCGCACTCGTGACTGAATCGATGGATTCCAAAGGGGCGACAAGAGTGGCGAATAAGATTCTAAACCAGCTACATTCGATCTACTACAGGAAGGACGAACATATAAAGGGAAACGTGGCGATTGTCTCATGTCAGATGGATGACGATATCGCAGCGATGCTAAGCCGCGGCGACAGACTGATCCAGCGGATTATCGAGAAAGGTAGCGATACTATAATGGATGACGCACTTTTGGTGGAGGAGGATCGGAAGATCAAAGCGGCTGCCGAAGCCTTTTTCGATCATTGCCGTACTCTTTACGAAACCAGGCAGCCGCTCGAAATTGTCAACTACTTCCTCGAAGTTCCCATCGATTCAAAAGCACAGATCGTAAAAATGATAGGGGACTCTATCTGGGTGAAACTGCGCCATGTGGCAGTGCATGTGCTGCAAAGAGGGAGCGAAGTCTATATCAAGACCGAGAAGAAGCCCTATTTCAAAGCGGTCGTAGAAGATCTGGACAAAGAGAAGTTTCGAGTGCGTCTGGGAAATTTCACACCCGTTGCACACTCTCCACTGGATCGGGGAAAGGTGAGCGTCAGACTCATCCCCTCGATTGAGGCGATTTTGCGCAAAGGGGTAATACAGCTTCCAGTTGAAATAGAGACGATATCCGTCGATACAGTGGAGATATTTATGATCCATATATCCGAATTGGATGAGGGTAACGACATTGAAATAACCACGACGCTGCGATGGAATGAGCGAAACGAAGATATCACACTCTACGGCCATATTACGAAAGCCAACAGGAGCGGACCGAATGTAAGAATTGTCGTCGAGCTCGAAAACAGGAAGACTGTAGAAGATGTACTGACACCTTTTGTCGCTTACCGTCAATTGGAGATTATCAAGGAGCTTAAAGAGTCGATGTTTCTTCCTTAAACAACTCGACACAGAATGTTCCAACAAAATCCTCCAGGTGATGCCAATGCCACCAACCATCTCCACGCAAGCGGCTCACCTAACTTTTCATTTTCACTATTTACTATTCACCAATATTTACGGGTGCGGTACTTTCACTTTGGAGTTGAGCAGCCACCCGATGATGACCATAAAAAGCACGACAATTTGTGCCGGCAGCAGGTGGTATGTGTAGCCCAGATATACGAACCACAGAAGTATAGCTCCAAGGGGTGTGGGGACTCCTACGAAAAACTTTCCTACCTCTCCGGCTTCCGCGTTTATGTTGAACTCTATCAGGCGTCTGAGGCCGCTTATGACGTAGTAGACGCTGACAACTGCGGCAGTGTAGAACAAGAAGCCTTCGAGGTTTGTGTAGACTGCCTGAAATATCAGGAAAACCGGTACGAGCACGAACGAAAGAAAGTCCGCGAACGAGTCGAGCTGTATGCCAAACTCGTTGGATAGTTTGAATTTTCTTGCTATCTTTCCGTCGAAGATGTCGAATGCACCGCCGATCCATGCGAGTATGATGGCGAAAAAAAAGTTGTTTTGCGTAATTAGATAGGTTGCGGCCAGACCGCAGGTAATGTTTACCATCGTAAAAAGATTTGCCAGATTGAAATGCGATTTGGGCTCGAAAAGTATGCTCATCGGTCTCCTTTTGCTATAATCACGCCAACATTTTACAAAAAGAAAGCTTCAGATGCCCGATATATTAGACTCCATTACCGCGATTCACTCACGAGAAGAGCGCTATGCAAAGCTAGAACTGCTCTACAGGTCCAAAAAGCAGAAGCGGAAGATTTTCGACGCACTGAAAGATCTCAACTACAGAAAAGAGTGCAGTGTCGAAGTGAGCGACACGAAAGAGAGCGACGAAAACGGCATTGTCTGCATCGAATTTCACGACGATTACGACAAAGAGTCGGGGCCCTTCTTCGACGAACTCATAAAAAAGCTCGGAATCGACCGCTGTTCTTAAACTTCAGCCTCTTACCAGTCGAGAAAGAGAAAGAGTGACGAGAGAAGATAGTTGGCAGCGAAAATCGTAACGGCGGAGTATACGACAGCCGATGTCGTGGCATTGCCAACGCCCCTCGCACCCCCTTTTGCTATATAGCCCAGATAGCTTCCTATGGAGCTGACTAGAAATCCGAATACGAAAGCCTTCAAGACACCTGTACCGATATCCGCAAACTCCAGGTACTGCTGTATCGTGTTTTTATAGGCTACCGGGTTTACACCGAGCGCCTGTGTCGATATGAGATATGCACTGACGTTTCCTATGAAATCGAAAGTGATCACAAGCAGCGGCAGTGATAGCGTAGTGGCCAGAATACGGGGAATTACAAGATATTTTTTCGAATCGACAGCAAGTGTCTCTATGGCATCTATCTGTTCCGTTACACGCATCGTACCGAGTTCTGCGGCCATGGCACTAATGGCGCGCGAAGTGAGCATGAGAGCCGCAAATACAGGGCCGAGCTCCCTGGAGATAGAGACGAAAATGGTGTATCCCATGAAGTTCTCGGCGCCGAAGCGGTGAAAACCGTGATAGAGCTGAATCGCCTCGACCATGCCCGTAAAAAGGGCTGTAAGGAGTATTACCCCGAGAGTGCCGATGCCTATAATCTCCATCTGCTGAAAAAACTCTTTTATTCTGTAGGGAGTCTTGAAAAACAGCGGAATCAAAGAGAGCTGAAACTCGATAAAGCGGCCGAAGCCGCTCATCATTTCGTATAGATGCACAAACGGTCTACCGATCCATGCAAAAAAGGTCTCTATCCACATCATTCCAGCTCTTTTTTAACTGCATTTTATCGAAAAAAGGGGATATTCCCGCTGAATGGAACGATTTCTCTTTGGTATAATAGCGGCTAAACCTACTATCTATATAGGCCGATATAAGATAAAAGATTCCGTATGTAGATGCCGGAAAGGCACTTTTGCGACGGGACAAATTATCTTTAGGAGAAGAGATGGCTGAAGAAGAGAAAGAAGAGAGCCAGGAGAACGGCGCGGAAAAAGATAGTAAAAAAGGGGGCGGTACCAATATCGTCCTGATTATCATAGTCGTTCTGCTTGTACTGGTACTGGCCATCGGCGGTATCGTCGCATACCTTATGCTCTCCGGGGATGAGGGCGGCGACGGAACACAGGTAACGCAGGAGAAGGTGGAGAAGAGAAAACGCCGAAGCAGAAGCGACGATATGACTGTCGGACCTATGTACCCGCTAGACAAGTTCACGGTCAACCTAATGAGCGAAAACGGCCGCCGCTACCTGGTGGTAAAGATGAACCTCGAAGAGGACAGTGAAGAGCTGACACCGGAACTCGACAAGAAAACGGCGCTGATAAGAGACATCGTCATATCCATCCTCTCGTCCAAAACGGTAGAAGAGATAACCACGGCAAAAGGAAAATCGAAATTGAAAGATGAGATAATCGCGCAAATAAACAGGTATCTCGAAGATGGAGAGATACGCCATATCTACTTTACGGAATTCGTCATTCAATGATCGGAGTGGATATCGTAGTGGTCGATAGGATCGAAAAGTCCATCCAAAAGCACGGAAAGAGGTTTCTGCTCAGGTATCTGAGCGAAGAGGAGGCTTCGCTTGTGAAGTCGCCCCAGACCGCGGCCGGATTCTGGGCAGCCAAAGAGGCGGTCTCAAAAGCGCTCGGCACCGGCATAGGCGAAGAGGTCTCTTTTAAAGATATCACACTCTTCAAAAGTGAAAAGGGCTCCCCCTCTTTTAGCCTCTCAAAAAGAGTTGCAGAGAAGTTCGGCGTAAAGTCGACCTCTCTATCCATCGCTCACGACGGAGGCTTCGCCATAGCGGTGGCGGCTATAGAGTCATCCCCCTCCGACAAAGTGTAGCAGCTCTATTTTGTCTCCCTCCTTCGGAGAGAATCTCTGCCACTCCTGCTTTTTTACCACCTCCATATTCACGGCGGCGGCCATCACCTTTTCCGCTATTCCGAGTTTTTGCATAATATCCTGAAGACTCAGCCCGTTTTCAAACTCTTTTGTCTCACCGTTTACCGTAATTTTCATTTCTCATTCCCCCTCTTTTTCAGTTCGTTTTCATATTTGCCGCACTCTCCGCGCGTAAAAGGCTTGAGGTGCTCAGCCATTGCGAAGTTCCCCCGCAGATAGGCCAGCTCGCACGCATTTACCCCGCTTAGACTCAGATGCTCCGTATCGGCACCGTTTCTAAGCAGAAAATCTACTATGGCGAAATCGTTGCTGTATGCCGCCTGCTGAAGCGGCGTGATGCCGGCTCTGTTTTGCAAATTTACATCCGCATCGTGCATCACGAGCGAGCGGACTATCTTCATTCTATGTTGCGAAACCGCGTAGTGCAGAGGTGTATAGCCGTTTCTATCCTGAATATCGACATCGGCGCCGTGGTCAATCAGGTAGTTCACCATCTCGAGGTTCCGTACCTTCACAGCTATATGCAGCGGTGAAATACCGGCTTTGGACTGCACGTCTATGTCGCACCCTTTTTTGCCAACCAGACTCTTAACCTTTTGCATATCTCCGGAGTAGGCAGCTTCGTGCAGCGGCTTCCATCCGTTTGAGGAGTCGGCAAAAAGGTATACCGAAAAAAATAGTGCGATGATAAAAGTTATTCTCTTCATGCCTCTATTTTATCCGATATTCTTATGGAATTCAACAAGTTTGAAACGCTCTCCCATAATTGTAGGGTCAATTAAGGTTTTAATTTTGTTGACCTCTCTAAGATAGAGCTTTTGGTTGCCAAGTTCCGCCAGCTTCTGCAAAAGGTAGGTCAGTCCGTACTCCGTGAGTGCGCGAAGCTGAGTCTTGTAGGCGTAATGTGTAAACCCCGCATCTTTGAAAGCATCTATGAGGTGGGAGAAGTTGACGTCGTATGTTATGTCACTCTTTCCAAACAGCGACCTTAGATCCACCCCCTCTTCAAAAAGCGGAAATACTTCGTGCCCTTTGTATATGCGTATCGAAAAGTCGTTTCTAACCTCCAGATCTCCGTAATCGAAGGTTACGAAAACCACTTTTTTCGCCGCTTCGTAAAGAGATGCCGCGAACGCTTCGTAACCGCGTGCGACCTCCCCTTTCGTCTGACCGTACCTTTCGGCGATACGAAGCGCCTGCTCATCCTGCGCATCAAAGCGTACGCTATGATTTGTCTCTTCTACATCCACGACCGCCGTTTTGCCGTTGTATACGAGGTCGCACGCAAAAGAGTCGAAGATCTCGTTGGCAACGACAAAAGCCTCTTTTTTGCCCACCTGACGAGGATCGGCATAGTGAACGAGCTCTATCTCCCCGCCGAAACGCTGTTTGAAATACTCTTTTTGAACCCTCTGAAGCTGCGGCTGCCTCTCGACAATCGCGAAGCTCATAGTCTCCAGCAGTTCGGGCGCTTCCTGCGCGATCCACTCTATCATGTCGCCTAGCAGGTACCCCTGGTGCGCACCTATCTCTACCACCGCGCATGAGGGAGAGAGCTTCTCCTCTCTTATCAGGGATATCAGGTAGTGCGCTATCGTAGCCCCGAAAAAGCGGCTGGTGCTCACCGCCGTATAGAAATCCCCCTCTTTGCCGATGGTCTTGAAAGCAGCGTAGTAGCCGTCCGGACCGTAGAGCCACTCGTTCATATATTCGTTAAACGGAACTGTCATAGATCTTCTCGTAAAGATCGAGCAGAACCAGCTGCCTCTCGATCTCGTAAATTTTTCTATCCAGTATTCGGATGGTTTTTGAGTTTTCCATTGTCTGCAGGTCGAAAGTGGTCATCTCTCCCGCTTCGACCTTCTGTTTCGTGCTCTCGACAAGGCTTGCATAGAGAGTTTCATCCTCCTTCGCGAGCTCCACCTTTTTATCTATCACTTCAAGTCTCTGCAGTACCGACCTGTAGAGATTTTCGGCTTCGATCTTCTTGTCGTTAAGCTCCACTTTGGCACGCAGATAGTCGGCCCTGGTAGATTCGATGGTATGGTACGAGGTTATATCTATCGGTATAGAGAGTCTGAAACCGTATACATAGTACGATTTGGTGGCGTTTGGATAGCTGCTCAGGTAGATGGAACCGTTTTTGTACGGTTTTATCCACGAGCCCTGCAGAGAGAGCGTAGGCATGTACCTCGTCCATGTCATAATATTGAAATACTCTTTCTGCGCTATCTGCTCCTCCGAGAGTGAGAGGTCGATATTCTCTTTTAGAAATCTCTCCTTGCGCACCAAAGAGAAGTGTGGAAGTTTAGCCTTTTTTGGATCTGTGCCGCTTAGGTCCGCGAAACTTCTGCGAAGCTGCGCAAGGCTCTCTTCAAGCGAAAAGAGCGCCATCGTATCACGATTTTTCTGCAAGATAGCCTGGTCTAGAAAACTGCTGTCGAGATCGCCGCTTAGATACTGCTCCTTTTTTCTCTGTATATCTATTCTGTCATTCTCTATCAGAAGCTTCTGCTTCTTTATCTGCAGCAGGCTCTTTCTTATGTTGAACAAAGATGCAACCGCCTGCTTTATCATAGCCCTTCGCTGCACCTCTATGCCTATGTCGCCCACTTTTCGGGAGGCTTTCGCATACTTTATCGCGTACCATATGCCGCCGCTTTTGAAGATGGGTTGATCGACCCTTACGGAGAGAGAACGGTTTATCTGGGTACGGTCGAACTGGTTGGAGTTCGAGTAGTCGTAGCCTATCGTTACGGGGTTTATCCAGCTGAACTCGAGCTGACCGCTGTCGGCACTGTTCTTCTCGTGCTGAAGCTCGAACGACTTTTGCTTCATCGCAGAGAGCAGCGACTCCGGCCCGCCGCCTGCATGAAGTGCCGCGGCCGCGAGGAGGCTACAGGCGAGAAAGCGCACGTTCAAAACGTTCGAAACCAAGTTCCATCTCCTCTTTCGTCAATGTGAGCGGAGGCAGAAAACGGACCGTGTTTTTTCCGGCTTTCAGCACTACTACACCCTCTTCGAAGGCCGCATTTATTACTTCGGAAGCGTCACGCCCCTCTTTTACACGAAGCCCTCTCATGAAGCCTATGCCCACCTCCTTTTCAAACAGCTCTTTATGGCGCGAGCAGAGATCTTTGAGCCGCTCTTCGAAAAGCAGCAGCATATGGTCTAGCCCGCCGCTTTGTTTGTACTCCTCCAGAATATCGAGCACCTCCAGCGCGGCTCTCGTAGAGAGGAGGTTTCCGCCGAACGTACTGCCGTGTTCTCCGGTTTTGAGTATCTCTTTATGGGTCGTCATAACGGCACCTATCGGTACGCCGCCGCCAAGCCCTTTGGCCAATGTTACGATATCCGGTATTATTCCGTAGAGGTTGCTTGCGAGCACTTCGCCCGTGCGGTAGATACCTGTTTGCACCTCGTCGACTATAAGCAGCACATCGCGCTTTTTGAGCTCTTCGGCCAGCTTCTGTACCTCTTCTCTATCCATCGGCTGAACGCCCCCCTCTCCCTGTACCAGCTCGATCATGACAGCTACCGTGTGGTCGTCTATCAGCTCGTAGACGTGCCGTATATCCCTGGCGTAGACAAAACCGTCGGGAAACGGGCCGAAGTAGTTGTGCATAGACTCCTGTCCCGTCGCTTTGAGAGCGGTGATGGTGCGCCCGTGGAAGGAGTGTTCGAGGGTGATTATCTTGTAGCGTTTCACCTCCCCTTCCACTTCACCGTATTTTCTGGCCATCTTTATCGCGCCCTCATTGGCCTCCGCGCCGCTGTTCGCGAAAAACGTTCTCACATCATAGCCGCTCAGTTCGGCAAGACGTTTTGCCAGAAGGGCCTGCGGCTCTATCAGATAGAGGTTCGAGACGTGTATCAGCCTTTCGGCCTGCTCGCATATCGCCTTAGCGAGCCTGGGATTTGCGTGGCCCACACTGCAAACCGCTATGCCGCTGCCGAAATCTACATAATCTTTTCCGTTATCGTCATAGAGTATAGAGTTTTTGCCCTTTACGAAGTTTACATAGTTCCTGGCATAGGTCTGCAGCACATAGCTTTTGTCGATATCCTGAAGTCTCATCTATATCCTTTCCACTTTTACTTTGACCTCCTGATAGCACGCACTCTTGCCCATCAGGCTCTTCATAGGCGGGGTTAGATAGTTTACACCCGGGGTTCCCACATATATCAGCACACAGTCGCTGCGCATATCGTCGCTCACCTTTACAGGCAGCGTCACCTCTCCATATTCGGAGTAGATACGCACCCTCTCACCGTCCGAAAAACCGTGCGTCGGATGCAGCATGACGAAGTTTTCGCGCCTGAACTGGCTGTTTAGAGAGTGCGGGCTTTTAGGCGTCAGCAGCCAGAGGCCCTCCTCCTCGTCATCGAAGTCATCCTCGAACTCCTCCAGAAACTCGTAGTTGCCGCTGTCAGTATCGAACTCTTCGGCGTATGGAAACTCAGAGTATGCCGGAGATTTGAGGATCTCCCCTTCGCTTATGCACTGATCGAGCATATACTGAATGTAATAACGCTCCTCTTTGAGCCCCTCGAGACCAAGAGTCTCGAAGAGGTATTTCGTAAACTCATATTCGCTTATACCGAACTCGGCATCTTTTATTTTCGGCATCGGCTGCACATATGGATGGCCGTAGCTTAGACGGATATCCTCTTTCTCCAGAAAGTCTTTGGCCGGTATCACGATTTTCGCTTTTTCGCTCGTTTCGTTTTCGTAGAGACCGAAGTAGATAAGATTTTCGACCTTCCGCATCTCCTCTTCCACTTTTGCAAGGCCGGGCATCTGCGCAAGCGGGTTGGCCCCCTGTACCAGCACCGTTTTGAAGCGTCCAAAAGGAGCTACCGGCTTGGCGCATCTTTTTTTGGAGAAGTTGAAGGGTATGCGAAAGCCGGCCAGGGAGTCAGAGAGAAAACTCACCCCGCAACCGGGCTTTCCGAAAAAGCCGAGTACCGCAGCGAGTCCGTCTATCGCTTGCAGTACCTGGTCGCCTATGGAGTACTTCTGTACTCCGGTACCTACCAGAAAAACGGTCTTTTTGTTCTGCATCTGATAGAGAAGATCGCCGAGATCGTCGAGCTCTATGTCGCATTTGGCGAGCGATATCTTTATCCTGAACGTCCTCAGAAAGTCGTAGTACCACTCCGGATCTTCGCACCTTTCGTCCATAAAGGCTTTATCTTCCATATCTTCCATAAACATGAAACGGGCAAGCAGTACGGCCAGGTAGAAGTCGCTTCTGGGGCGTACCTGAAGAAAGAGATCGGCCTCTTTCGCGATTTTGGTCTTTACCGGGTCTATGACTATAAGGGTCTTCTCTTTGAGCAGCCTCGCCATATGCGGATTGGTAACGGTTACGTTACGCCCCCAGACCACAATTGCGTCCGCCTGCTCTATCGCTTCGGGAGGAAGGGCCAATGAGGTGCCGCGGCCCGCCTCCACGCCGGCTTGGCCGGAACCGTCACACAAAGAGCCTTCGGTGGTCCAACCTCCGCAAGCGGCCGCAAAATGTTCGGTGACGGCCTGCATGAAGCCTACATTTCCGCTTCCCCTGTAGAGCAGAAAATCCTCTCCGGCGCCCTCTATCGCTTTGGCAGCGGCTTTGAGCGCCTCCTCCATGGTGACCTCTCTGCCGTCTATTCTGGGCTTTTGAATCCGCTCCGCCTCTTTGTAGTGCCTGTTCAGATGCGCGCAGAGCGCTCCGCGTGTAAATGGGTGGCTCTCAAGTCCCGTCATCTTGAGGCTGTTCGGGTCGACTACGACCGCACATGCGTCGTAGCAGTCGAGCGGGCACGCCGTTACTTTCATTTTATCTCCACCTTGATCAGTTTAGAGAAGAGTCCTTCCGGTTTGTCGACCACTATTTCCGCCCTGTAAGAGGAGATATGGACACTGTCGGCGACTTTGAGCACCTTGGAAAACTTCAGATCTGTCGGCTTGCCGTTCAGATAGATCTTTTTTGAATCGAGGTTTTCGACCTCGTCGGCATCCAGAAAGAGTGTGAGTCTACCTCTTTTCGTATCCATCGCCGTAAGCAGAAGAACTCCCGGGTTTACATAGTCGTCCGCACGAACGGCCACTTTGTAGATGTAGAGCCCTTTTGCGCCTACAGACTTCTTTTTGATACGGTCGTCGAGCTGAGCGAGCTGGTACTCGGTCTCGGCGATCTGCCTCTTTAGCGTCGCCCTCTTCTCCTTTAGGCTCAAAAGCTGGTTTTTAGATGCCGACATAGTGGCGAAAATACGATCTTTTTCCGTTTTGGACTTTGTCTTGAGCCTTTTTATGCGCTCATAATAGTCCCTGTCGCGCTCATAGACTCTCTTTTGGTTATCTATCATATCTTCCGTGAGTGTAAGTGTCTCTTCAAGAACGTCGAGCGCTACCCGGAGCGCTCTTCTCTGCTCCCTGTCGACGATATCGTCTATCTTCACCACCGGCTCGGATCCGCCCACCTGCCCCTCTTTGGAGTCGTCGGCAAAAAGAACCTTGCCGCTGACAGCGGATTTGATAGAGTATGTCTCTACAGGTTCGAGTTTCGCATAGTGTATCTGGGCACAGGCCAAAATCGGCATAAATAACATACCCAAAAAGAAGCTTCTCATCTCTCTCCCACTTGCTTTGAAATACGGCTATTGTACAATTACTCACTTAAGATTGCGCTTTGAACCGCCACTATACTTTCAGCTAAAGAGAAGAGCGAAAGCGATAGATGATAAAATAGCAAAAAAGGAGAACTTGCATGAAGCGTATCGTTATTGCACTGGGGTTGATCATCGCTATAGGAGCAGCCACCCTCCGGGCCGAATCGAGAGAGGTTCTGAATATCGAGATCAAAGAGACTATAAAAGAGTTCGACAAGGAGGCAAAAGGAGGCAGCGAGTTTTTGCGTAAGGCAAAAGGCTACCTGGTCTTTCCCAATGTATACAAGGCCGGATTCGGAATCGGTGGAGAGTACGGCGAAGGGGCACTCTTGATAAAAGGGCGCATAGTAGACTACTACTCCACTGTAGCGGCATCCATCGGTTTTCAGCTTGGTGTGCAGAAAAAGTCTGTAATAGTCGTATTCCTGACGCAAAAAGCTCTTGACGATTTTAGAAAAAGCGACGGCTGGAAAGTCGGAGTGGACGGCTCTGTGGCTATAGCGAAATGGGGAGTGGGTGAAGATCTAAACACAATAGACTTCAAAGATCCGGTAATAGGTTTTGTATTCGGAAACAGAGGCCTTATGTATAACCTGACGCTTGAAGGGGCGAAATTTACGAAGCTTGAAAAGTAGAAGATCTCGATATGTCCGAAACGCATCGATAGCGTTTCGGACGGATGAAAGGAAATAGAGGGTTCTACTTCAGAATGATCCTGGCGTTGACAGGCTGAACAGGGCGGTTGTTATCGTGGTGCATAACCTCCGCAAACTTCTTCACCTGTGCTTTGCTGATTGTAACCGGCTGCTTCATGACAAACCATCTTACACCCTCTGAACATGGAGGTGTAGTAAGAGAGCCGTTGAATCTGAAGTAATCTTTGTCGGCCGGGAGCAGATTTTTTACCTCTTCAGCAGAAAGAGTTATCTTCTCTACATCGTTTGCATGTTCGGGCATTCTATCCCAGATGCTTTTTATGACAGGATTCTCCTTGCCGTACTCGAACATAACACCTATGACCGCAAGGTTTCCGTCGGCATCCGCATGTACGAAGTGCGCTTCGAGAGGGAAATACTTTCCGTCTATTGTGTTCTCACTGGGAGTGTGGAAGTGGAACTGCTTGAGTTCAAACTTGATTCCGTCAACGGTGATACTGCTGCCCGGTACGATGTTGACCTGCACGGTATGTCCGTTGTTGAGTTCCTCTTTGGAAACAGATTTGTAATCAATCGCAATTGCCGGCAGATCGGCCTCGAAAGCGGAAGATGTTTTAATGTCGATCGGAGACTGGTTCTTCCCGAGTTTGCACATAATGTATTTGTCAGAGAGATCTCCCCAGTGCTCCGGGCCCTCGTGACCGCTGTAACCCCAATGCGCACCGTGGCCTCCCGCCATCAATACAGAAGCCGTAGCCGCACCTAAAAACAATGAAGTGATTTTTTTCATCGTTACCCCTTTCAAAAGATTTATTTTGGTATATAGATTTTACAAAAAGAAAGGCTCAACTCATTATAAAAAATTTATATGTTTGATCAAAAGTAATGAAGGTGGTAAAAAAGTAACACTTTTGATTTTTTAATCGTAACGGATTGAATGGAAACGGGTAGAAAAGTGATTTCAAGGCACGGCTGTAAGCCGGGTTATGTCGAGGATGCTTATTTATCTAGCCGTCATGTCACCATGACGCTCAAGCGAAGGGCAAAAGTTGTGAAGCTTTTACCATACCCTTCTTGCTGCGGGTTGGGTTTACATAGCCGCCATGATTGCTCAAAGCGCTGGTGGGCTCTTACCCCGCCGTTTCACCCTTACCCGACTCTCTTTAAAAAAAGAGAATCGGGCGGTCTGCTTTCTGTTGCACTGTCCCTCACCTTACGGTGGCCGTCCGTTAGACGGAACCCTGCTTCACTGCAGCCCGGACTTTCCTCATGGAGTAATCCATGCAAGCATCCGCCGTACCTTACGCTTGCTATATTATCGAATTTTAAGGAAAAAAGGAAGAGTCGAGAGAACGCTCCCGGGAAAATCCCGGGCGCAGATAGTATGGGTCAGTCGTTTTTTCTTGGCTCTATGCCCTGCTTCTTCATAGCTTCGAGCGCATACTTTTTGCCGAGCTCATACGCTTTGAGGTTGGCCTCATGGACCTTTTTCGGGACTTTGCTCAACATTGTTTCGATCAGCACATCTTCCGGAATCGCATTCATGAAGGTGTTTGCAATAGCAAGGGCAACGACACTCTGCGTAATCACGTTGCCGACCTCCTCTTTTGCGATAGTGATAATCGGAATTTCGACTATTCTCCACTTTTTTCTATCGTCTTCAGTCGGATAGACAAGGTTCGGATCTATAACTATGATTCCACCTTCGGCAACTCCATCTTTAAAGAGCTGATAACTCTTGTCGGCGACAGAGAGCATAAAGTCTATCTGTCCGTCTATCGCGTATGGATAGTAGATCTCTTTGTCGTCCAGTTGAATATCGACGACGGTAGGACCGCCCCGGACCTGGGATGTATAGGTTGCAGTCTTGACACCGTATCCACCCATTTTGATTTTTGCAGCCGCAAAAATCTCACCGGCGAGGAGGACACCCTGTCCACCTACACCGGTAAAGCGCATTACTATTCTGCTCATAAACAACCCCTTATATCACTTTTTTGAAATCGGCCGGCGTGATCTTCTCGCGCTTACCCTGATAGACCTCTTTGAGAGCTTCGTACATGTCGCAGTACTCTTCCGCCTCTTTATCTTGCTTGAGAATACCGGTAGGAAGAAGGTTCATTCTCTCCTCTTCGCTCATCGCGTCATATTTCTTTTTGGAGACGGTAATCTCGTCGATCCAGTCGAGATTCTCGATAGCCGAGGCCATCTTGTTTTTTCGACCGAGGTTGATATGGCAGTTTGAGAGGAGCTCAACGTAGGCGAATCCTCTATGCTGCAGCGCCGCCGTGATGATCTTCTCCATCTTTTTCGGCTCGGTGACTTTCTCTCTAGCCACGAAAGAGGCACCCGAAGCTTCCGCAAGTTTACAACCGTCGAATGTAGGATCGATGTTACCCTGTTTCATCGTAACGGACCAGTATCCGCGGGGCGTGGTCGGAGAGGTCTGAGAGTTTGTCAGACCGTAGATAAAGTTGTTTATGACGATCAGGGTTATATCGATATTACGCCTACAGCCGTGAATTGTGTGGTTTCCTCCGATTGCCAAAGCGTCACCGTCACCGGCTACGCAGATAACGTGCTTGTCCGGGTTGGCCAGCTTTATACCTGTCGCGTAAGCCACAGTACGTCCATGTGTTGTATGGACCGTGTTGAAATCGACATAAGAGCTGAAACGTCCCGAACAGCCGATACCTGAAACTACACAGACATCGTCTTTACTGATGCCGAGCTTGTCTATAGCCCTGATGAAAGATTTCAAAATGACGCCGTCGCCACAGCCCCAGCACCAGAGTGTGGGCATCTTTTCCATTCTCAAATAGTTGTCGTAATTAAATGCCATATCAGAATACCTCCTTAACTTTATCGATAATGTCCTGCGGCGAGAACGGTCGTCCGTTCGTTTTGGTCAACTTCTGGATATCCTTGCGGCCCATTGCGCGCTGGATCTCTTCGAGGTACTGCCCCTGGTTCAGCTCGACCGACAGAATTTTGTCGAATTTCTGACCGAGCTCGTAGAGTCTCTCTTCCGGACTTGGCCAGATGGTGATAGGTCGGAACATACCGGCTTTTATACCCTCTTCACGCAAACGGTGAATCGCTTCCTTGATTGCGAGTGAAGCCGAACCGTAACCTACAAGCAGAATGTCTGCATCGTCGAGCATATACTCCTCGTTGTACTCCAGTTCGTCTCGATGCTCGTCCACTTTTCTGAAGAGGCGGTCGATCAGTTTGCGGCATGTTTCAATCTCTTCAGTCGGGAAGCCCATCGCATCGTGATGAAGGCCTGTAAAGTGATAGCGGTAGCCCTTAAACATCGGATTCAAAACCGCAGGTTCGTCCTGAGCGACACCGTAAGGTCTGTACTCTTCGGCGGGACCGTCGAAAGTTTTTCTGGGTTTGATTCCGGCCTGTACCTCTTCGAGGTCCGGAAGTATAGCTTTGCCGTGCATATGGCCTATAGTCTCGTCGAGTAGAACGATAACTGGCTGCATGAAGCGGTCTGCGAGGTTGAACGCCCTAACCGTCTCAGTATAGCACTCCTCCAGGTTTCCGGCACAAACTGTAATGGATTTGTAGTCTCCATGTGAGGGGTTTTTCGCCTGAGCGACATCACCTTGCGATACACGGGTAGGCAGACCTGTAGAGGGGCCACCGCGCATAACGTCGACGACGACCAGCGGCACTTCCGCCATCTGGGCCAGACCGAGGTTTTCCGCTTTCAAAGACATACCCGGGCCCGATGTCGCCGTCATCGCGCGAACTCCGCTCATCGACGCACCGATCGCCGCGCATATTCCGCCGATCTCGTCCTCCATCTGAATACATGCACCGCCGACTTTAGGCAGCAGATCGGAGATCGTATGCATAACCTCGCTTGAAGGTGTAATCGGATATCCCCCGAAAAACATACATCCTGAATCGACAGCCGCCTGTGCCGCCAGATCGTTACCGCTGGAAATTACTTCTCTTGCCATTCTTACTCCTTATGCGCTCAGCGTCATATATTTGTTGCGTTTTATCGCTTCTGCTCGCTCTTTTGCCGCATCGGTCAACTTGGCGAATTTGTACTCTTTTCTATCCGCTACGAAAATAGCGAAATCGGGACAGCTAAGCTCGCAGTCGTTGCATCCGATACAGAGCTCAGGTGCTTCTACGGTTATCATGGCTCCCAGTACGGAATGGGGCTCATAACGCATAGCCAGTACGCCCGCGGGGCAGACAGATACACATATATCGCACGCTTTACAGCGACTCTCGTCGGTCCAGACCGGTGTATTTTCCGGCGCTTTCATCAGACTCATTGCTTCTCCTTCTTTGGGTTGAATTTTCCTACGGCGCAGGAGACGAAACTTTTACCCTTCATCACCGCACCTTCGATGCTTGAAATCTCATCATCGATTAGAGGATAACCCAGCTTTCTTAAGGTCGAAATAAAAAGCTCCTCATCGGTATCACCCTTTATCTCTACTGTTACCTTTCGTGGCATCACACTCAAATCGACTTCGACACTGTTACCGAAATGCTCAGAAAGCGCCTTTTTGATTGTGTTGGCACACCCTTCGCATCGAATATTGGCAACATTGTAACTTTTCAACATTACCGCTTACTTTCCCATAACCTCTTTGACAGCTTTTCCGATGTCCGCCGGTGAAACGACGACCCTGACACCTGCCGCCTCGAGTGCCGCCATCTTCTCCGCCGCAGTACCGCTGCCGCCGGAGATGATAGCACCCGCATGACCCATTCGTTTACCTTTGGGAGCAGTCTGACCGGCAATGAACGCCACTACAGGCTTGCTTATGTGCTCTTTGATGAACTCCGCCGCCTGTATCTCAAGGTCTCCCCCGATCTCACCGATCATGACGATCGCTTCGGTTTCGGGATCGGCTTCGAACATCGGAAGCAGCTGCTTGTAGCTCAGCCCGATAATCGGGTCGCCGCCGATTCCGACCGCCGTAGTGATACCGAGCCCCTCTTTGACTACCTGGTTGGAGGCTTCGTATGTCAGGGTACCCGACTTCGATATAAGACCCACGGGCCCTTTTTTGAATATAAACCCGGGCATGATTCCTATTTTGCACTCTTCCGCCGTAATGACACCCGGGCAGTTGGGCCCTATCGTGCTCATACCCTTTTTGGTCGCATACGCTTTGGCGTACATCATATCTTTGACGGGTGCGCCTTCGGTAATTATGACTGCAAGCTCGACTCCTGCATCGGCAGCCTCCATGACCGCATCGGCGACGAATGCCGGCGGAACGAATATCATCGAAACGGTTGCACCCGTTGTTTCGACGGCCTCTTTTACGGTATTGAAAACGGGCTGTCCAAGGTGCTCCTGCCCACCTTTGCCCGGAGTCACACCGCCGACTATTTTAGTTCCGTAATCGATGCACTGTGAAGCGTGGAAAGTACCCTCTTTTCCGGTAAATCCCTGGACGATTACTTTTGTATCTCTGTTTACTAGAATACTCATTGATTATCTCCTTTTACTTCGCAGCTTCGACCGCTTTTTTTGCGCCGTCGGCCAGATCTTCAGCAGCTATGATGTTTTTGATGCCGGCGTTGTTCAGGATTTCCGCAGCTTCCGTTGCATTGGTACCGTCGAGTCTTACGACGACCGGAACGTTGACATCTGTAATTTTAGTAGCTTCGAGAATTCCGTTGGCTACTCGGTCGCAGCGTACGATTCCACCGAAAATGTTTACGAAAATAGCTTTGACGTTGGGGTCTTTGAGGATGATTTCGAACCCTTTGGCCACAGTCTCCGGATTGGCTCCGCCTCCCACATCGAGGAAGTTTGCGGGCTCTCCGCCCTCATGTTTGATAATATCCATCGTAGCCATCGCAAGACCTGCACCGTTGACCATACATCCGACGTTTCCGTCCAGTTTTATATAGCTCAGGCCATGCTCTTTGGCCTCTACTTCCGTTGGCTCCTCTTCGGTGAGGTCCCTCATCTCGAGAATGTCGGGGTGGCGGCCAAGGGCGTTGTCGTCAAATCCCATTTTGGCATCGAGGGCCAGAAACTTGCCGTCGCCTGTTTTGATCAGAGGGTTTATTTCGATCATTTCGGCATCTTTGTCCATATAGACATCGTAGAGCGCCTTGGCGAACTTTATGAAAGGCCCTATCTCCTCTTTGGCAAGGCCGAGACCGAATGCCAGCTGGCGTCCGTGGAAGCCCTGGAACCCTATTGCCGGGTCAATATTTACCTTGACTATCTTTTCGGGAGTCTCTTCGGCGACCTTCTCTATCTCCATTCCGCCTTCGGTAGATGCCATCATTACCGGCATCTCTGCGGCACGGTCGAGCAGCATTCCGAGATAGTACTCTTTCGCTATGTCCGCCCCCTCTTCTATATAGACTTTGTGAACCACTTTCCCCTCGGGACCGGTCTGGTGTGTAACCAGGGTCATTCCGAGGATCTGGTCGGCCAGCTCCCTTACCTCGTCGAGAGATTTTGCAAGCTTTACACCGCCGCCGAGCCCGCGTCCTCCGGCATGTATCTGCGCCTTTACGACCCACAGTTTGCCGCCGAGGTTGCGTGCGGCCTCTACGGCTTCATCCGGTGAGAAAGCCACCTGTCCGCCGGGAACAGGTACGTTGTATTGACGAAAAATCTCTTTCGCTTGATACTCATGTATATTCATTGTCGAATCCCCTTTGCTTTGAATTTCAATCTTTTACTTCGTACTGCTTTCGACCCTCTTCGTACAGGTCGTTGCCGTAAGCGTCGTTTATGACCGTAACGGGAAAGTTCTCCACGCGAAGCATTCGAATGGCTTCGGGACCGAGCTCCTCGTATGCGATCACTTTCGCCTCTTTGATGAGCTTTCCAAGCAGAGCGCCGGCGCCGCCGGTCGCACCGAAGTATACGGCTTTGTACTTTTTGCAGGCATCTTTTACTTCCTGGTTTCTCTTTCCCTTGCCGATCATCCCTTTGAGACCGTGTTTGATCAGTGTCGGTGAGTAGCTGTCCATACGATAGCTGGTCGTAGGCCCGGCGCTTCCAATCGGATCGCCCGGCTTGGGCGGGGTCGGTCCCACAAAGTATATGACAGCTCCATCGAGCTGGAACGGCAGCTCCTCTTTATTCTCGATCAGATCGACGAGTCTTTTGTGTGCAGCGTCCCTGGCTGTAAAGATGATGCCGGAGAGATAGACTATATCTCCCGCTTTGAGATTCTCTACATCTTCATCGCTGAGCGGTGTTGTTAGATAGTGTACTTGACTCATTCTCGCTCCTTACAGCGTTATATGGCTGTGCCTGCTGCTATGACACTGAACGTTCACACTTACCGGCAGACTAGCAATGTGGCAGGGGTTTTTCTCTATATGTACGGCCAGTACGGTCTGGGTGCCGCCCATTCCCATAGCTCCGATTCCAAGTTTGTTGAGTTCGAAAAGAAGCTCTTTTTCAAACTCGGCAACATCGGGATCAGGGTTCGGCTCGCCGGCCTCTCTGAAAAGTGCATATTTGCTGGATATCGCGGCTTTTTCGAACGTGCCGCCGATTCCGACACCTACGATTATAGGTGGGCATGGATTCGGACCCGCATCGGAGATAACCTCTTTGACGAAATCGATAACTCCCTGGCGTCCCTGTGCGGGAGCAAGAACGCGTGCCCTGCTAACATTCTCACTTCCTCCCCCTTTCGCCGCATAGGCGATCTCTATCCGGTCGCCCTCGACAAGATCGATGTGTATGACTGCGGGAAGGTTGTATCCGATTTTCTCTTTCAGGTTCTCCCTAGTAAAGCAGTCACAGGTTGATGCACGCAGATAGCCTTCGATATACCCCTTCTCCGTCCCCTCGTTTACCGCATTTTTAAGCAGGCCGCCCTTGATTTTTACATCCTGACCGACCTTTATGAAATAGACGGCAAGCCCGGTATCCTGGCATAGCGGCCGCTTCTCTTCACGGGCTATGTCGGCATTTTCGAGCAGCTGTTCAAGGACCTTTTTGGCAACGGGGCTCTTCTCTTTTTCCTGCGCCTCTCTCAACTTTTTCAAGGCGTCTTCGGGCAGATTCGTCGCTGTATGGATCACCATGTTTTTTACAGCTTCGACGATATCGTCGTAGGCTATCTCTCTCATTCTCCCTCTCCGAAAAAGCCATGAGAGTTGAGGGTATCGATAAGAGTCTGTACCGACTCGACGGACTTTTTGAACATTTTGCGCTCGCAGGCGTTCAGTGAAACGTTTATTATCTCCTCCGCGCCGTTTGCACCGATACTGACCGGTACTCCACTGACTACATCGCTGTATCCATACTCACCGTCAAGATATACCGCACATGGGTATATCTGTTTCGTATCTTTCAAAATGGCTTCGACCATGATTGTCGTCGCTTTCGCGGGCGCATAGTATGCAGAGCCTGTCTTCAGGTAACCGACGATTTCGGCACCGCCATGCTTGGTTCTCTCTACGATCTCGTCGATCTCCTCGTCCGTCAGCAGATCGTTCAGAGGCACACCGGCAACCGTAGAATATCGCGGAAGCGGAACCATATCGTCCCCGTGTCCGCCCATAACCGATGCTCTTATCTGTCCGGCACCGTAGCCCAGTTTCTCCTGGATAAAGTAGGCCATTCGCGAGCTGTCGAGTATTCCTGCCATTCCAAGAATTCTATTCTTCTCGAAACCGCTCTCTCTAAGCGCAACATATGTCATAGCGTCGAGAGGGTTGGATACCATGATAATTATGGCGTTCGGCGAAAATGTCTTGATGTCTCTTACAACCTCTTTGGTGATCTCGGCATTTTTAAGAAGCAGGTCGTCGCGACTCATACCCGGAAGTCTCGGGCTACCCGCGGTAACCACTACTACATCGCAGTCGCTCAGCTGACTCGGATCTTCCGCGACGGAGACGATAGTGTGGCTTCTAGCGGCTGCCGCGGCCTGACTCATATCGAGCGCTTTTCCTTTTGCAATATCAATTTTGTTGTCACGAAGTACAATCTCGTGGCATACACCGTTCATGGCAAGAATAAACGCAGCTGTGGAGCCGACATTTCCGGCTCCTACAATTCCGACACGTTTTCCTTTTCCCATTGGCAATCCTTTTAATTTGGTTTTCAGCCTGCCGTTTCGGGAGACTTTACTGCTGTTCTCGTAAAAGAAGGGACGTGAAGATAAACGAATAAAACTTCATGAAAAAGCTTTATCCACCTATCTTTCCTCCGCCCGAAGGCGGAGAAAATCCAATTTATGCGATCGAATCTATTATCTTGTTAAGAGTCTCGCTCGGTCGCATAGCCTTTTCGGCTTTTATATCGTCAGGTTTGAAGTAGCCTCCGATATCCTTGGGGCTGCCCTCTGCCGCGAGCAGTTCGGAGACAATCTTCTCTTCGTTGCCGATAAGTGCTTCGGCTACCGGAGTGAACGTTTTGCTCAGCTCTTCGTCGACTGTCTGAGTACTCAGAGCCTCCGCCCAGTAGCGTGCGAGCCAGTAGTGGGACGCTTTGTTGTCAGGCTCACCGCATTTTCTGCCCGGTGCTTTGTCATTGTCGAGATACCCTTCGTTCGCTTTATCGAGTGTTTCGGCCATTACACCGATCTTCTCGTCGTTGGACTTCATATACTCCATACGGAGTGACTCTGCCAGTGCCAGGAACTCTCCCAGGCTGTCCCATCGCAGGTGTCCCTCTTTGACGAACTGCTCGACATGTTTGGGAGCGGAGCCGCCTGCGCCGGTTTCGAAGAGCCCGCCGCCTGCAAGAAGTGGAACGATCGAAAGCATCTTGGCGGAAGTTCCCAGTTCGAGGATTGGATACATGTCTGTAAGGTGGTCGCGAAGTACGTTACCGGTTACCGCAATAGTATCTTTACCAGCCCTTACACGCTCGTTGGTATAGTAGGTCGCTTCGGTTACGGGCATGATCGGAAGATCAAGGCCTGTTGTGTCGTGATCTTTGAGATACTTCTCTACCAGTTTTATAAGGTTGGCGTCGTGTGCGCGCTTCTCATCCAGCCAGAATACGGCGGGAACTCCCTCGATTCTCGCGCGCTCTACGGCGAGGCGCACCCAGTCGCGGATAGCGATGTCTTTTGTTCGAACGAGTCGCCAGATGTCGCCCTTTTCGACCTTGTGCTCCATGAGAACGGCGCCGCTCTCGTCGATCACCTTCATGACCCCGTCTTCGGCCACTTCGAAAGTTGTAGGATGAGATCCGTACTCTTCCGCTTTCTTGGCCATCAAACCCACGTTTGATACACGACCCATCGTAGATACGTCAAACTGTCCGTTCTTCTTGCAATCCTCCATCATCGCTTCGTGGAACATGGCGTATGTGCTGTCCGGTATAACGGCGAGAGTCTCACCGGCATTGCCGTCTTTGTCCCACTGCTTGCCGCCTTCGCGTATTACAACCGGCATCGAAGCGTCGATGATTATGAGGTTTGATGCGTCGAGGTTCGTAATGAGCTTGTCGCTATCGCTCATGGCGAGGGCCGGATCGGAGTTTACGATGGCGTCTTTTATGGCCGCCTCTATCTCTTCACCCTTCTCCGACTTCTTGAGCTTGTCATAGAGATCTCCAAGACCCAGGTTGGGATTGAAACCGATCTTTTCGAGCTCGTCCGCATACTTTGCGAAGACATCTTTAAAGAAGATTTCGACGGCGTGGCCGAACATGATCGGATCGGAGATCTTCATCATCGTGGCCTTCAGGTGCAGAGACCAGATGAGTCCTTTCTCTTTCGCCTCTTCTATCGTTTTAAGGTAGAAGTCGCGAAGCGCCTTGACTGACATGAAGGTAGCGTCCACCACCTCGTCTGTTTCGACCTCGACCTCTTTGAGTACCTTGTCGTTGAGCTGGATCTTGAGCGTCTGGGCTTTTGGCACGATTACCGACTTCTCATTTGCATAGAAGTCGCCTCTGCCCTCCATGTGCGCTACGCGTGCCTTGCAATCTTCGGCGAATGGCTTTAGTCTGTGAGGATGCTCTTTTGCATACTTTTTGACCGCATGTGCGGAGCGTCTGTCGGAGTTTCCTTCACGAAGGACCGGGTTGACCGCCGAACCAAGGCAGGTCGCATATTTTGCCGCGATCTCCCTCTCTTCATCGTTTTGCGGATTTTCTGGATAGTCGGGAATGTCGTACCCCTGACCCTGGAGCTCGGCGATACAATCTTTAAGCTGTGTAACCGAAGCGGAAATGTTCGGAAGCTTGATGATGTTCGCCTCCGGCTTTAGGACCAGTTCGCCAAGCCTGGCCAGCTCATCCTCCTGCTTGCCCATGGCGGCAAGAACCCTGCCGGCCAGCGAAATATCGCTTAGCCGAACGTCGACCCCTGCCTTGCCGACAAACTTTTTAACTATCGGAAGCAGCGAATATGTAGCCAGTGCCGGTGCCTCGTCTATTTTTGTCCAAACTATAGTTGGAGCTGATGCCATAACTCTCTCCTTAAATGATTTGTAGAGTCTATAGTAGCAATCAATCTTTTAGTTCATAATAAATAGTAGAAGAATGGAGCACCATATAGTAGTCACTGTTTCATTTATTCACACTTTTCAAAGCTCTTAAATGCGATTTGTAACTCTTCGTAAAAATGTGCTTTCCGTTTTTTCCTTTTACAAAATAGAGATACTCCGTTTTAGCGGGTTTTACAGCCGCTTTGAGCGCATCGAGAGAGACACTGCCAATAGGATACGGGGGCAGACCGCTGTATCTGTATGTGTTGAAGCGCGTATTGTCCGATAGAATTCGCCTTTTTGTAACTTTCTGATGGGAGTAGCTGCCGTAATTGAGCGCCCCGTCCATCTGAAGAAGCATCCTCTTTTTAAGCCTGTTGTAGATGACCGACGAGACGAGCGGCATCTCTTCGGCATCGGCCGCCTCTTTCTGGATAATCGAAGCTATCGTTACATATCGAAACCATTTTTTGGGGTTGTATGTGCCGAAAAACTTTTTTGCCAACTCTTCATGCCTGGCGAGCGATTTTTTTACCAGGTAGTAGACGAGGTGCTCTTCGCTTATACCCAAAGGTACATAATATGTATCGGGAAAAATTACACCGTCCGGATATGGTGCATATTTGCTATAGTATCTGTCCAGTTTTTTTCTGTCAAGGTGCAGCCGCTCCGAGAGATCCTGAAAAAATATCTCTCTAGTCTCTCCAGGAATAAGTGTCACTTCCGTCATCGCCGCTTTGGCGTGGGTGAGCCGGTAGAGTAGATCCGCTTTGGTCAATCTTGCGGTTCCTAGGTCGATCCACCCCTTCTGGGGATAACCGAAAAATCTCACAAGATAGCGATCGAGAGTGTTTATATCCATTCCGATTTTGTCGAGGTATGATATAATCGTCGCCACCGAACCCGCCGGTAGATAGACTACACGACTGGTCCTCACCGGCTGAATGAGATAATAACAGAGCGATAGAATGATTATTACTACGGCCAAACTGCTCCATTCGACCATGCTTAAAATTTTAGTGGCTCTGACGCTTATCTTCATAATTCTCTTCTCTCTGCTTCTGTCGGGCTTTACGATACCCAAAGTTTCACTGCCCGGCCTTGAAATGAACCAATTCTACATAAAACTCGATAAAAAGCTGATCATATCTGTCGACTCCATAGTCATACAGAAGCAAAACCGTCCCGCAAAAACGATAAAAGAGCTCGACAGTATAGCTACATTGGTGGAGTACCTGCCGAAATACTTTCACGAGGTCGCAATAAAAAAGCTGACAGTCGGGGAGAGGAGCTTTCATCTTCTCTACAGTAGCAACGTTTTTTACTTCGACTCCGATATATTCCGCCTCGCTTCCGAGATCAGATTCGATCCAAAAACCAAAAGTCTTGAAGCGAAGGTCGGAAAACTGCTGATAAAAGATCCGCACGCGGAGCTTTCAGGGCTGATCAGATACGATCTTCACAAAAGAGAGTGGAGCGGCAACGGGGTGTATGATGCATTTGGTATCGAAGGGAGATTTCGAATAGACCATAAAGACGAATACTTCTCTTTCGAACTTGATTCAAAACCCTGCCCCTCGATAAAACCGCTTATCGACTATATCGACCCTCCAAAAGAGATTAAAGTGTGGTTCTATCCGAAAATTCCGGCAAAAAGGTACAGACTCCATTATCTAAAAGGCGGGTTCACCCTCAAAAAAGATGGTGCCATAGATTTCGATCCGGCAAAATTGCAAGCCTTCGCAACCGCTTACGATGCGAAGATACACTTTCATCCGAACGTCCCCCCCGTCGCTGCTGCGCAGATCGACATACGATTGCAAAACGACACTCTTTCGTTCAAACTCTACAAGCCCGAATATGAGGGAAAGAGACTCGACGGCAGTTTCGTAAAAATACGAAATCTTACGAACAGAAGAGCTGAGCTCGACGCACATATAGTCGTCAAAGGCAAAATAGACGAATCCGTAAGAACCATTCTGAACGCATACGGAATCGCTCTTCCATTTGTTCAGACAGAGGGTATTACCGATGCTGTCGTCGACTTTACCGTAAGGCTCGCCACCGGAAAGATTGTGAAGTATAATGGGCGCTACAAGTCGAGCTACGCAAAGCTTCTGTTCGACAATGTAGTTCCTCTGCCCGTGAAAGAGCTGAATGTCATTTCGAAGGGCACCAAAATAGAGATTCTTCCCTGCCGGATAATATTTGAACCCTATCTCGACGCAAATTTGAGCGGATCGATCGATCTGAACGCCAAAATGGGCATCTTCACACCTTTAATAGAGAGAGCCACCTACGAATATCACGGGCTGCAACTCATCGATATGCAAAAGTTGAAGCGGACCAAAATTCTTCTCGATTTCAGTAAAAATATAAGATTCTCTCTGCCGGATCTGCAGATCAATCTAAAATACCGCCAGGGAGGTGGTGTAGAGGCAGACGCCGAAAAATTGGAACTGCTAAAGCCTTTTTTCATGGGTCCGTTAAAATCTGTCGAAGGCGGCAGACTTCATATAGACTACAACGATTCGAAGATTCATGCAGATGCCGATGTGAAGTATCCCAACGATATATTTACAATTGCAGGCAATCAACTCGACACCTTCGATATTGAAGTCGACAGCTCGGAAAACCAGATTCATATCCGAGTCAACGACAAACTCTTTGTCATAGCTCAGCAGCAGCGTACCTTTTTCAATATCAAAGATATCGACATAGATATCGACAAGCTTGTTCGGAAGGTAGTCTCTTATCAGGATAGCATGAAAAAAGCGACCGGGAAACCCACTTTTGCACCTCACCTGCTCTACATAGAAGGACATAGAAGCAAACTTTCATACAATAGACTTGAACTTCCGTGTGACTTCTACAATGTAAGAATACACACCGATCCCCTGAGCATAAAGTTTGAAACGAAACATGGCCGTGGTGAGATAAGGGGCATCGTAGAAGAGGGGAAGCTGAATGTAGCCGGTAAAAACCTTTCGGACACCATAATGCATGGGCTGACAACTCTCGACCAACTCGAAGGCGGCAGTTTCGATTTCGATGCCAAAGGGGATATGGATGACTTCAACGGAACTATAATGATGCGCGACTCATTATGGGCGAAAACCGCCTTTTACAACAATCTTTTGGCTACCCTAAATACAATACCGGCAATACTGACTCTCAAAAATCCAGGCTTCAGCAAGAACGGCTTCAAGATCAAACGGGGAGCGCTCGATTATCGTTTCAAAGAGGGAAAACTCTTTTTCAAAAAGATCGTTATAGAAGGATATAGTGCGCATATTACGGGAAAAGGGACCATCGATCTAAAAAACGACATGATCGCCCTGAGACTTCAGATCCACTTTTTGGAGAGTCTCACAAATGTCTTGAACAAGATTCCGGTTGCGGGATACCTGATATTCGGCAAGGACGGCACCCTGGCCGTGACGCTGAATGTCAAAGGGGAGCTGAACGATCCGAAGGTCTCCACGGAGGCGACGAAAGATCTCATAAAAGCGCCTCTTAACATATTGGAGCGGACCTTGACCCTTCCTTTCAAAATATTCGAATAGGGCAAAGAAGGCAAGATACGGGACTACTCGTTTCTAAGCACGCTTAGCGGATCTATCTGTGACGCCTTCTTTGCGGGGTAGAGGGATGAAAAAAGCGTTATCAAGAAGGCTCCTATTATGATGCCTGCAAAGTCTCTCCAGTCGAGATCGAGCGGCAGTCTGCTTGTGCCGTATACATCCTCGGGGAGTGTGACGATGTCGAATTTGCCCAAAATCTCCATCCCGCCGAGTCCAAGGAGTATTCCCACGACGATACCTCCGAGTCCTATTATCAACCCGAGCCTGAAAAAGAGCTGCATTATCTCCTTTTTGGAAGCACCGAGCGAAAGCAGAAGCGCAACCTCACTCCGCCTGCTCATTACGGTCATAAGCAGAGAGCTTACGATATTCAAAGAGGCGATGAGTATAATTAGCATCAAGACAATGAAGAGAGCTCTCTTCTCCATCTGCATAGCGGCAAAGAAGTTGCCGTTTTGTTGCCACCATCCCATTATTCCGACGGTAGTGGGAAGCTCGGAGCGTATCAGCTCTATATCCTGCATCGGATTTTTCGAATCGATATGTATCCCATCGTATACATTTTTCTCTCTTTTCAATATCTTTTCAAATGTCCTGAAGGTCGTATAGTAGTAGCTCTCGTCGTAGGCGTTGAGCCCCGATCTAAAAAGCCCTTCTACCGTAAAACGCTTAGAAAGGGGCATGAAACTGAGACCGGCCGGCTCCATGCGTGAGAAAAGAAACATTATTTTCTGCCCCTTTTCGATTCCCAATTCTCTTGCGAGAGGTTTGCCTACTATGACTCCATACTTTCCGAGCGGCTCCGTATAGGCTTTTGCAAAGACGGGGTTAACCTCTCTCTCCCTGTCGGGATCAACTCCAAAGAGCAGTCCACCTTTTAGAGTGCTCCCTTTTCGTACCAGAACCTGTGTCTGCATATATGGGCTGAATTTCAGATCGAAAAATTTCTCTTCGAGAGTCTCGAGAAGCACTTCATCTACGGAGCCTCTAACTTTGGGGTAGATTGTCAGAGGATAGTTCATTACAAAGAGTCGTTTTTCGAACTCCTTCTCCATTCCGTTCATTATGGCCATAGCTATTATCAGAACCATAACACCTACTGCTATACCGAAAAATGCGAGAATGGCCGAAAGAAATATAAAAGGGTGTTCCGGATCGAAGCGCAGGTAGCGCCTGACCATCGTGTTTACAAAGTGGCTGTTCATACCTGTTCGGCAGCCAGTACTCCGCGTTTCGGGCCGCTCTTGCCGCAGCAATGCTTATACTTCTTCCCGCTTCCACAGGGACAGGGATCGTTACGTGCGGGCTTTTTGCTCTTTACGATCGGCTTGAGCTCCTCATCTTTGTTGGTCTCGATCTCAGCCGTAGCCGCCTCCATCTGCGCCTTCATCCTCTCGAGTGCCGCCTCTTCCTGGACCATCTCCTCTTCAGATTTGAATCGTATCATATATAGAGTCTTGAGAGTTTCGAACTTGATCGACTCTACAAGCTCCGTAAAGAGGTTGTAGCTCTCTTTTTTATACTCGACCAGAGGATCTTTCTGATTGTAGCCGCGCAGCCCGATTCCGGTTTTCAGAATATCCATCTGATAAAGATGCTCTCTCCAGGCGTTGTCGAGCACCTGGAGATAGATGATACGCTCTATTTCGTTGCGCTGGTTTGGATCTATCGCCCCCATCTTCGTCTCGTAGCGCTCTTTGAGCTGGTTCAAAAGCAGCTCGTAGAGAGTTTGGTAGTCGCGTCCTGTAAGCTCCTCTTCGTCGAACTCCTCGCCGGTATCCTCCATCAGCTTCAGTTTCAGCTTCTCAAGCTCGAAATCCTCTTGGGGCGCGCCTTCGAAAATGGAGCACTCCGTCAGAAGCCCCTGAAGATACTCCTCTCTTATGCTGTCTATCTTCTGGCCTATCTGAAACTCGGGATTTAGAAGTTCATGGCGGAAACGGTAGATTATTTTGCGCTGCTCGTTTGCGACGTCATCATACTCGAGAAGATGCTTTCTCGATTCAAAGTGGAGATTCTCCACCTTCTTCTGGGCCTTTTCAACGGCCCGTGTCACCATCTTCGATTCGATATATTCGCCCTCTTCGACGCCCATTCGCTCCATGATGGTTTTGATGCGATCGCTGCCAAAAATCCTGAGCAGGTGATCTTCGAGGCTGAGATAGAAGCGGCTCTCTCCGGGATCGCCCTGTCGGCCGGAGCGGCCTCTCAGCTGATTGTCTATACGGCGGCTCTCATGGCGCTCTGTACCGATTATATATAGACCGCCCAAGGCACGTATCTCGTCGTCAATCTTGATGTCGACTCCACGTCCCGCCATATTTGTAGCGATTGTGACGGCTCCCTTTTTTCCCGCATCTTTGATTATCTCGGCTTCATGTTCATGGTTTTTGGCATTCAGAACGTTATGCGGAATCTTCTCCTTCTTCAAAAGGGCGTGAAGAGCTTCGGACTTCTCGATAGATGCCGTACCTACAAGTACAGGCTGCCCTTTCTTGTTCCGTTCTTTTATGTCACGGATAACCGCATCGAACTTCTCTCTTTCGGTTTTGTAGATAAGGTCGGGCTGATCTTTACGTATGACGGGTACATTTGTGGGTATGGAGATGACATCGAGGTTGTAGATCTCGGCAAATTCGGTAGCTTCGGTCTGGGCCGTTCCCGTCATACCTGCAAGTTTGTCGTACATTCTGAAATAGTTTTGAAAGGTAATATCGGCAAGGGTTTGTGACTCCTCCTTTATCTCGACACCCTCTTTGGCCTCAAGTGCCTGGTGGAGCCCTTCGCTGAAGCGCCTCCCCTCCGAAAGCCTTCCCGTAAATTCGTCGACAATGACGATCTCCCCGTCCTTAACGACGTAGTCGACATCCTTTTCAAAGAGGTTGTGGGCTTTGAGAGCCTGATCGAGGTGGTGAGACAAAATCGCATTCTCCATCGAATAGAGGTTGTCGACACCGAACAGTTTTTCGGCCTTCTCTATCCCCTTTTCGGTTACCAGGATAACCCTGTTCTTCTCGTCGACAGTGAAATCCTCATCCCTAACCAGCTGCCTGGCAACCTTGTCGGCCCGCATATAGTTTTCGAGCTTGCTGCTCGTCGGCCCGGATATAATCAGAGGCGTTCTGGCCTCGTCGATCAAAATCGAGTCCACCTCGTCTACGATAGCGTAATAGTGGTCACGCTGTACCATATCGTCCAGTGAGTACTTCATGTTGTCACGAAGATAGTCGAAACCGAACTCGTTGTTGGTACCGTATGTCACGTCTGCATCGTACTGCTCTTTTCTGGCGGCATCGTCGGTAACATCGGCCGTTATGATCCCGACACTGTAACCAAGAAATTCGTAGATTTTGCCCATCTCAGAAGCATCGCGCTTAGCGAGGTAGTCGTTTACCGTGACTACATGCACTCCGCGTCCGATCATAGCATTCAAAACGACCGGGAGTGTAGCGACAAGCGTCTTTCCCTCACCCGTCTTCATCTCGGCGATTCTGTTCTCGTGCAGCACCATCCCGCCTATCAACTGTACATCGAAGTGCCTTAGCCCGAGCGTTCTTTTGGATACCTCTCTGGTTATGGCAAAAGAGTCAATGAGAACGTCATCTAGTGTAGCCTCTTCGTTTTTAACCTTCTCTTTCAGCTCCAAAAAAGCCTTTTGAAGCTCTTCATCGCTCATCTTTTCATATTTCGGCTCCAGCGCATTGATCTTTGTGACGCGCTTGCTGTACTTTTTCAGCTCCCTGTCGTTGGCCGTTCCAACTATCGAGCGAAAGATTGTTTTGATCATTTCGGGTATACCTTTTGTATCATGGTCGCATATAACCGGTTTGCGCAAAAACCGAAAACCCTGCGGTTTGCGGCAATTTTAATATTTTTCGCGAAACAACCGCATTCAGTGTGCAGGCTCTGCGTGAATTCGATTACGTTATCCGGTTTTTAAGAGATAGATTTTATCACACTTTTACGAATGTTCCTATAAAATCCCCGCATGAGAATAATAATCATAACGGCTCTTTTGGCCAAACTGCTCTCGGCATCGCTGCCGGTGCCGCAATTTATAAGTGCGGATTTTACACAGGTTGTACAGAACAAGGATACCAAAAAACAGCTCTACTATAGCGGAAAGCTCTATATGAAGATGCCCGAAGATGCTAAGTGGGACTACTTCATCCCACTTAAAAAGACGATCTGCCTGTTGGACCACAAAGCTTGGGTCATAGAGCCGGAGCTTGAACAGGCCACACTCTTCAGACTGAAAAAGAGCATACCCCTTATGGCGATTTTGGAGAGTGCCGAAAAGATAGATAACGTCACCTACAGAGCCGAGTTCGAAGGCGTCGACTACAAAATCAAGGTAGACTCAAAAAAGCGGATCAAATCGGTAAGTTATCTAGACGAGATGGGAAACAGGGTCATTCTGCGTTTTCAAAATGTAAAAACGGAGCCTTTCGACTCTTCGAAACTCCGTTGTGAAATACCGGAAGATTTCGATATTATCGACGGACGATACTGACTCTTTTTTCCCTTCCTGACCGCTCTTCACATGAGAGACAGTCTCACTTTTTCTGCAGCTCTTTCAGCTTTTCCAGAGTACAGGTTTGAACCTTGACGTTGAGTATATAGACGAAATCGACCTCTATGCCGTATTTTTTGTCGGCAACCGCTATAACGCTCTTTTTAAAACTCTCTTTTCCCTGCGACGTTACAAGAGTCTCGGCCCAGAAACCTCCTACAACACTCTGGATTATATCCATTAGCTCCACTCTGCTCTGAGCGATGTCGCGCCCCTGAAGCACGAGCGAGAGTTCGATATTTACGGGCTCACCGCTCTTTTTGGATAGTATGGAGGTCTCGATATCGTCGAAACGGAGCCGATCAGCAAAGAGAAACGAAACAAGGAGAAGAAGTATTATGCAGCTCTTTTTCATAGGGTCATTTTAACGTAAAGTGCGGAGCCGGGCAAGCCCGGCGAAACGGCGGGCACTTAACCCACCATATAGTCGAGAGTCTCTTTATCCACTTCGTGGAAGTTGAGATATTTGTAGACATCCTCCTCTTTGCCTGCGATGGCTTTCGGAACGATGTCGAGGTACTCCTCTTTCGAAGGTATCTTTCCAAGTATAGCGCAGACTGCGGCGAGCTCTGCACTACCAAGGTAGACCTGTGCACCTTTTCCGAGACGGTTGTCGAAGTTTCTCGTAGATGTAGAGAATACTACGGCGTTGTCATGCACTCGAGCCTGGTTACCCATACAAAGAGAGCAACCGGGTATTTCGGTTCTCGCACCAGCAGCGCCGTAGACGGCATAGTATCCCTCTTCGATCAGCTCCTTCTCATCCATCTTGGTCGGCGGAACTACCCAAAGACGTGTCGGAACCTGACCTTTTCCGCGAAGAACTTCGCCGAGGGCGCGGAAGACACCGATATTTGTCATACAAGATCCCACGAATACCTCGTCGATATTCTTGGGTCTCTTCTCGTCGGCAAGAACTTCGCTGAGAGTAGCCACATCGTCCGGATCGTTCGGGCAAGCGACTATCGGCTCTGTTATCTCGTTCAGGTCAATCTCGATCACAGCCGCATATTCGGCATTCTCATCGGCCTCCATGAGCTGAGGATCCTCGAGCCACTTCTTCATGTTGTCTATACGGCGCTGAATCGTGCGCTTGTCCTCGTATCCGTTTTCGATCATCGCTTCGAGCAGCTTGATGTTGGAGTTGATATATTCGATAACCGGCTCTTTGTCCAGCTTGACGGTACATGCGGCGGCACTGCGCTCGGCAGATGCGTCCGACAGCTCGAATGCCTGCTCGCACTTAAGGAACGGCAGTCCTTCGATCTCCAGCACACGTCCGGCGAATATATTCTTTTTACCCTTCTTCTCGACAGTTAGAAGTCCCTGCTTGATAGCCGCATAAGGAATGGCGTTTACAAGGTCACGCAGCGTGATACCTGGCTGAAGCTCACCCTTGAATCTTACCAGTACCGATTCGGGCATGTTAAGAGGCATGGTACCGGTAACGGCCGCAAAAGCTACAAGGCCCGACCCCGCAGGGAAGCTGATGCCTATCGGGAAGCGGGTATGGCTGTCTCCGCCGGTTCCAACTGTATCGGGAAGTACCATTCGGTTGAGCCAGCTGTGGATGATTCCGTCTCCCGGTCTCAGGATGACACCGCCGCGGCTTGTCCAAAACGGAGGCAGAGTGTGCTGCAGTTTTACGTCGGACGGCTTGGGGTATGCCGCAGTGTGGCAGAAAGATTGCAAAACGAGGTCCGCTCCGAAACTGAGTGCGGCAAGCTCCTTGATCTCATCACGAGTCATAGGACCTGTTGTATCCTGGCTACCTACCGTAGAGACTTCCGGCTCAACGTACATACCGGGGCGTACACCCTCCATACCGCACGCTTTTCCTACCATCTTCTGAGCAAGCGTATAGCCTACACCCTCTTTGCCTTCCGGCTGCTCGGGACGTGCAAAGATATTCTCTTCGCCCAGACCGAGTACTTCACGCGCTTTGCGTGTAAGGTTTCGGCCGATGATCAACGGAATACGTCCACCTGCACGGAACTCGTCGGGAAGAGTGTTCGGCTTGAGCTTGAATTCGCTGACAACCTCTCCGTTTTTGTAGATTTTGCCTTCATACGGCTTGATAGTGATTACATCTCCCGTCTCCAGGCTCTCAACAGGGGCTTCAATAGGAAGCGCTCCCGAGTCTTCGGCGGTATTGAAAAAGATCGGAGCAATGATTCCGCCTATCACTATTCCGCCGGTGCGCTTGTTCGGAACACCCGGAATATCCTCCCCAAGGTGCCACTGTACAGAGTTGATACCAGATTTTCGACTGGAACCGGTACCTACAACGTCGCCTACATAAGCTACAGGGTGGCCCTTCTCTTTGAGTTTTTTTATCGTTCCTATAGGATCTTCCATCTTTGCGCCGAGCATACTGTTGGCGTGCAGCGGAATATCGCTTCTGGTGAACGCCTCACTCGCTGGCGAGAGATCGTCGGTATTGGTTTCGCCCGGAACCTTGAAAACCGTGACAGTAATCTCTTCCGAAAGCTCGGGTCGGCTCGTGAACCACTCGGCCTCCGCCCAGCTCTGCAGAACCTCTTTTGCGAAGCTGTTGCCTTTGTCCGCAAGCTCTTTAACATCGTTGAAGCTGTCGTATACAAGAAGAGTGTGCTTGAGCTGTTCGGCAGCCTCCTGGGCGATCTGCTCATCTTTGTGCTCGAGCGCATCGATAAGTGGTTTTACGTTAAAACCGCCCAGCATCTTGCCCAGCATCCTGACGGCATGAATAGGCGATATGGCAGCCGATTTGGCATTTCCCTGAACTATGTCGTTCAAAAAGGCCGCCTTTACGTAGGCCGCATCATCCACTCCAGGCGGTACACGGTTTTCGAGAAGATCGAGAAGCTTCTCCTCTTCGACTATCGGGATCTCTTTCAAAAGCTCAATCACTTGAGCCGTCTGCTCAGCCGTAAGAGGAAGCGGCGGCACTCCGAGCGCTTCACGCTCTTTGACATGTTTTTCATAATCGGCCATAAAACCCATTATTTCTCCTTCATCGAAATTTGATTTAGGCATATTGTATCAAACTGAAAGTATATTTATGGAGCAGTGTAACTTTATGTAACATATTTTTTCTACAGTGTGTTAAATAGTAACTATTGCCCATACTATAAAAAGCAGATCCTTTAAGCGCTTCAACGCATAACTATAGAGTTCCCGTCACCCTCAAAAGTGAATCAAGGAAGCCGGAAGGGGCATCTAGAACCTGTTGCAGGGCAGGACGAAAGATTTCGCCGCCCGGTATTTTAACAACTCCTCTAAATTACTTAAAAATCTACACACTATTTTTCTTGTATATCCATACAAAAAGAATAGGGATAAACACGAGCGTAAGTAGTGTTCCGACCATTAGTCCGCCTATTGCTACAGCACCGAGCGGCGCAAGACGCTCCAAACCTATCGCCCAACCGAGGGCTACAGGAAGCATCCCTGCAGTTGTGGCAAAAGCTGTCATTAAAACAGGTCTGGTTCTAATCTTGATGCTCTCAAGCATCGCCTCTTTTGCGCTGAGCCCTCTTTTCATTCCCAACAGTGCAAATTCGATTAACAAAATTGCATTGTTGACTATAATACCGCTAAGAAGAATAAATCCCATCATGGCAGGCATAGATGTGTGGTAGTCCATCAGCAGGAGTATCCAGCTCGCTCCAACCAGGGTAAGCGGAATCGAGAATACAATAAGAAGCGGCGCTCTAAGAGAGTTGAACATAGGAACAAGAACAAAGAAGATGAGCCCTACTCCAAATGCAACTGCTTTTACCATACGTTTTGCAGAGTCTTGAAACTGCGCAATATCACCGGTCTGCGTCAACTCGACACCGTCAGGTAGCTCTACTCCCGCATATGCTTTATCAAAATTTTGCATTATATGAGAGATCGAAGCTTTTTCTCTGAAACCATAAACATCAACCGTATATTTCAGCCCCTCTCTTGTAATCTGGCTGGGCTCTTTGACTTTTACCAAACTGCTAAAAGCTGAGAGTGGTATTTTACCTTTTGGCGTATCTATGAGAATAGTATCTAATGTCATTAGAGCTTTTTCTCTATCTGCTCCTCTGACTCTAATGAGAGTATCTACAGCATTGTTTACAGCCAAAGATGCGGCAGGTGATCCTTTGAGATAAAAAGCAACCTGTTTAGCAATATCATCTGCGCTAATTCCATAGAATGCACTCTTTTGCTCATCTATCTTAAGCTGATAAACATCTTTTGACAGATCCCATGTTTTGGCGACATTTACAAGCCCCCCTGTATTTTGCAAAACTTCAAAAACCGTATCTGATGCTCTCTGGAGCTTTTCAAAGCTGTCACTGCTGAGCATTACATCCACATTTCCGCGGATACTCGATAAAGCCGTCGCACCGTAGTCAAATACGCTGAAATATTTTATATTCGGAACCTGCTGGATCTTTTCCCTTATTTTATGCTCAATATCCCAAATACTCTCTTCTCTTTCAAACCTGTTTATATATGTGGCGGTTATCGAGATAGTGTCTATGCCTCCGCCACCGCCTATGCTGAGAACTCCAGCCTCGCTTCCGACAGCTGACGATACTCTCTTTACAGCTCCACTCTCATAAACAGCTTGATTGACCTTTTGGAGTACTTCAGCACTCTTTTCTATTGGAAGATTTGGATCCGTAGTAATGTTGATTTTAACAACCCCGGTGTCCATAGGCGGCATAAGCTCCTGCCCGACTGTAGGCATTACAATACGCGCGCTTATAGCAAACAGGATCAGCAAACCGGCAAAATATAAAAATGCGATCCCTTTTCTCTCCATTGCTGATTTTGCAAGCTGTGCAAAGAAGTTTCTGGCACCATTGTTAAAATAGTCTGAGATTTTTGCAAAAATCTCTTCTGCTTTTAAAACCCAGGAGCTTTGAATCGCTAAAAACTTCATACTCAAAAGCGGAACAGTGGTAATGGAGATGATGTAAGATGCCGCAAGGGCTATTAAAAGCGTAGAGACCAGTGGTCTAAATACTGTCTGCGGATAATCCCCTACAAACATAATGGGAAAGAGTGCAACCATTGTTGTTATTGTTCCCGAAAGGTCGGCAAACATAATCTCTTTTGTTCCATCCAAAACAGCCCTGCCGATCGGTTTGCCAAGCTCTTTGTAGTGGCGTTCGATATTTTCCATTACAACAACAGCATCATCAAGCAGAAGCCCCAATGCCAAAATGATGGCAGTTAAAGTTACGACACTAAACTCTATACCAAAAAGATACATCATCGCCACAGTTGACGCATATACGAGCGGAATGGTAAAGAGTACCACCAAAACCTGTCTAAATGATGCGAGAAAGAAGAAAGCAACGATTGTTGACATTATGATCGCATCTCGGAGAGATTCAAACATATTGGCAATGCTCTGTTCTATTGTATCTTTCTGCGAATCTGTCACTTCAAAAACAAGCCCGGGATAGTCTGCTTTTATCTCTTTAAGTTTTGCTTCTACATTCTCTATTGTTTTGATCACATCTGCATCTATTGAACGCTGAACAGAGAGTGCTATAGCAGATTTTCCGTTACCGTAATACAAAGCACTGTTGTCATAATGCCCATAAGAGATGTCAGCTACATCTTCCAAACGCACCATATCTGTAACAGGCAGCTCTTTTATCTGCTCCAAACGATCTCTTTTACCGTTTGATTTTAGCAGGAACCTTCCTCGATCGATATCCATAAACCCTATGGCGTAATCTCTGTCATTTTTGGAGAGCATCCCTAAAACCTGACCCATATTTAGACCGAGTTTGTCAACGGCCTCTTTATCGACCTCTACCAATATCTCTTTTTTGAATCCTCCGAAAATATCTACATTGGAGACACCGTCTATCTTTAAAAGATCATTTTTTATCTCATTCTCGCAAATCTCTCTAACATCGAGCAAAGATGCAACTTTGGAAGAGACCCCAATGGTAATGACTGGAGGCGTAGCGGCAGTAATTTTATGGATCTGCGGCTCTTTAATGTCTGGCGGTAAAGATGAACGAATTTTACTGATGGCATTTGCCACATCTGTTGCCGCACTCTCAATATCTTTTTCATAGTGAAACTCTGCTCTTATAACACTCACCTCATCTATGGTAGATGAGTAGACTCTACGGATCTTATCTAAAGCATAAAGCTCTTTCTCTATTGGAACCGCAACATTGGAGGCAATATCTTTTGCACTGGCCCCCGGCCAAATGATAACAGTTGCAATTTCCGGCCGGTTTGAGTCTGGAAAGAGTTTTCTGTCTATAGAGTTATAGCCGTAAAGACCCAGAAAGAGAAAGAGCCCCAAAAAAGAGATGATGTAGTATGGTCTTTTTAGAAACTTATCTATTAAACCGTTACTCATTGCCAACTGCCTCAACACTCTTTAAAACAAATAGTCGTGAGAGCTTATCGTTACTTCCCACCGCTACCGGTTGCCTGATTTCACTATCGATTACGGCAAAACTCTCATCGGTTGCCAAAACTTTCACCTTTTTAGGAACAAACTCTCCTTGATTGTAGACAAAAATATAACGCTCTCTCTCTTTGCCGCCCTGTTTTTCAAGAAGTGCCGTAACCGGAACTGCAGTGCCCACGCCACTTCTTGTCACCACTTCAACCGATACATTGCTGTTTTCCGGCAGTGCCAATTTACCGCTCAAATCGACCCGTGCTACACCAAGGGCTTTTTCACTCTCCGGTAAAACTTCGCTGATCCTGGCTTCCAATCCGTTTACATAGACCTTCATACCTTTTTTTATACCCTCTTCAAGAAGCGGAAACTGAAACTCTACCCTCTTTTTATCCCCCAAAAGCTTCACAATAGGTTTGCCCGGCATTGCCAAATCGCCTACTCTTAAAAAGATTTTTCCTACAGTTGCTTCAGTTAAAGCTTTTATAGAGACATAGCGCAACTGGTTTATTTTTGAATCAAGCTCTGCTTTTAGAGCCTTCAACTCTTCATACTTTGCTTCAATGCTATTTTTTGTAGTAATATATTTCGACTCTTTCAACTCCATAGCGACTTTAGATAGATCCAACTTCTCTTTTGCCAAAGCATCAGCCTTGTAAAGCTTCAAATTTCTCTCATAAACAGATTTTGCCTGCAAATAATCACTCTCAAGAGCTTTTAGGGAGAACTTTAAAGACTCTATTGCGCTATTTAACGCTTTTATGGAAGCCTTTTGCGCCTTTACAGCCGATTTTAACTCTCTATCATCTATTGAGACCAACAGATCGCCCTTTTTTACGCGATCACCCTCTTCTACATATATCTTTTGAATGAAACCGCTTATTTTGGAGGCTATTACGGGATGATCTAGCGAGTAGTAACGCCCTATAAAACTTCTCTTTTCTTCAATTCTTTTGACTTCGGGCATCGCCGTCTCAACCGCAACAGACTTTGCCACCGGTGTCGGAAGATTTGCCAACTGCTCTTTTTTCTTCTTTAAAACCACGATACCGCCTGCAACCAGCAAAACAACAATTATAAAAGCGATCACTTTTTTCATTTTATTTATCTCCTCTTAAATCTGTAACCTGATTTTATGGCTGCAAGTATGCAGGCCATAAACTCGCAAAATATTACGAAAGCAAAACAGTTTACTTTCGCTTCAGATATTTTGCCCTACCAATAAATTAAGATATGCTCTTCGCATTGTAAGATCATATGTTGCACCGATCAGATCACTATCAGCTTTTCTTTTTTTTGAAATTGCCAAAAGAAGATCATACACATCGGATACACCGTTTTGATACTTGATCTTTTCACTCTCTTCAATTTTAGTTAAAAACTCGAGCTGTTTTTTCAAAGCCTCTATCTTTGCAGTTGCTGTAACAATATGCTCTTTTGCGTCAACAATGTCACTTTTAAGTTTAAGATAACTGTTTTTAAGCTTATGTCCAGAAATTATATACGCTATTTTTGCCTTTTGAAACTGCGCATCTCTATTGCCAAAATCATAGAGCGGAATGTTAATGCTGACTCCCGCCTGCCACAACTCCTCCTGCTCTCCTGAAGCAAAGTTGTCTCCATAATATGCATTAAAAGCAACCTTTGGATAGTAAAGAGCTTTAGCTTTTGAAATTCCTTTTTTACTTTTCTCTGTATCCAAAAGAGCTTTTTTATAGATTAGAGAGTTTTTAGGTTCAATATTGGGATTAACTTTCTCTTCATCATAAACATCTTCAACACTATCGATCTTTTCAATTCCTATGAGAGATGCAAGTTTCGCTTTAAGTATATTTATGGAGTTATCGATATTTAATGAGTTATATTTTGCAATTTCCAGTTCAGATGCGACTTTTAAAAGATCCAATTTAGCCTTTTTACCCAACTCATACTCTTTTTCAACTTTTGATTGAAGAGTCTCTAAAGCTTCTTGGTAGGAGAGTGCCGATACTCTCTCTTTTTTTAGCGTCAAAATTTTAAAGTATATAGATTTAATGTTGTAGATCAACTGCTCTTTACTTAAAGCAAAGTCGGTTTTTGAAATCTTTTTAGAGAGCTCTGCTATCTCGATGGACCTAAGATCGGAAAATCCGTTAAATAGCATAACATCATACTTTAAGCCCAAAGTGCCGATATCTTTGCTTGTTACCAAATCGGGCGTAATGGGTGGGACTATAGGAGCGAGTGTTCTTGGTATGTTGTAAGTTGTGTAACTGCCGACCACATTAATAGAACCGAAGTTTTTAGCCTTTTTAACTCTCTTCTCTTCAATCGCCTGGTTGATTTTCTCTTTTTCCAGAAGAATCGAAGGAGCCTTTTTAAGGGCAGTATCTATTGCTTCGTTTAGTGTTATAGCCCAGCTGCTTTGAAAAACAAAAAGAAGAGCTGCAGCAAACAGCTTTCTGCATCTATCCATAAAAATACCCCTTTAAAATTAGGCAACCCGGGTTATTACTTGCCGAAAACCCGAATACTAATATATATGCCGCCGATTTATACCTCTATTTCCGGTTTTAACATCCACTGCCTACTCTGCCATATTAAAAGAGCAGCAGATGCAAATCCGGTTTAAAAAAAGTCTCCGCATGCAGTTTTAAATATCGGCTTCCCTTTACTTACCGTTTAGTAAGTATACCGAATTAAACTTGAATAATATTGATATATTATTTATGCATAACAGTCATAAAATAATTTAAGATTCAGGCAAGACAGTGTTTGAATTTACACTGGTAGAGCGAAGATTCAACTGATTAACCCGCAAAAGATCTCGGGATTACGCTTCACAAAGTCCCGTCAGAAACGGCAAAAATGGCTCAATTTCAATTAATATACCAATGGATTGATACTGCAGTGCTTTCCAAAAAGGGAGTATTCGATACAATATTCAAAGAGGCAAATTGGAGGTTTGGAACAGACTCAACAACAGATCCAGCAAAGCGTCGGGTCACAGAACGCCGACAGAAGTTATCTTTGCTGCAATATTACAGAGTTGTTCTGCGGTCGATCCTGCCATTGCCGCTGCAACCTTTACTCCATCACCCTATCGAACTCGATACTCTTTACCTCGATCTCTATATCCAGACCGACACTCTCGTTTTCGCTGCGCTTTTTGAAAACGAAGTGGCTCCTTTTGGGAATGAGAGAACGATCCGAAGCGATGATCGCAGCTTTGGCCTCTTCAGAAGATAGTCTGTAGTCGACCTCGTACCAGACGTTTGAAAAGGGAAGTCTCACGTTACCAAACTCCATAGGTTCAGCTATAGGCTTCACATAGAACTCTATCTTCAGAAAGCCGGTCAATCTTCTCTCTTTCGGCTTGCCGATACCGTAGTAAAACATGTTCCAGATCCTCAATTCGGAGATCAGACTCCACTCGCCGGCGGCGTAATCGAGTGCGGAAGCTCTGCTCAAAAGCGACCGCTCTCCGCTTTCGAACGGCTTAGCCTCCAGGTCGGTAAAGAGGGAGGGGTCTATCTTGAGGTACTCTCTTTTGTCAGTTACGATCTTCAATCCGACATACTCTCCAACTCTCCTGCCGTCGGCCTCTTCCAATATCCCAAAACGCTTTGAACCGTAAAATCCGGGAAAGAGACGAGCAGCCGTACTATCCGGAATACTCCTGAAATAGTTGTGATACTCCACGCTTCTTTCACCATCTTTCAATGTATATACGATATTGTAAACATATTTCCGGGCTATGTCTACTATTATATTCTTCACTACCCCTCTTATATTCAGCTCACTTTTCTGTACGGCAAATTTACATCGAAAGATCTCCTGGTAACACCGTCGTTGACAGATATCGAATAGAGCGCCTTTTTTACGTAGTATGCTCCGCCATCCGTTTCGAGTGGGAAAATAGTTCTCTCTTTCTCCACTCGAAACGGTAATGCGAGGTATAGATACCTGTAGGCGTCACTGCCAAAAATCGTAGTCGCCTCTCTCCATACGCTCTTCTCCGGTGCGTCAGAAAAGAGGAGTATGCAGACAAAAGGAATCAGTACGATTTTCAATAGATTTTTCACGATTTCCCCCTTTTTAACTATTCGACCGCATTGACACCCGGGTCTAATTCACTCTGTATCTTCGAGCCAAGCCCCTTTTTAAATATAAATATATGTAAAATGTGTGTAAACTCTGTTTAAAGCCGTATGGAGACAAAGAGGAGCCGTCGTTCACTCCTGTAAACACCCATTTCGCATACATCCGAAAGGAGGATCTGCAGACATGTTTCCAACAATAGAGAAGAGTCTCTTGCAATTCTTATCTATTATCGGATAATATTAAAGGGAAAAAAGTAGCGTCGAGTCACACATTCCGGTTTCGATCGGATTGGGGCCACTTATATAGAAATCCCGGCGCCGTCTTTTTAATATTTCTGTAATGTAATCGGAATTGAACATGAAAAGAGCTGTTATCTGCGTTTCGATCCTCTTTTACTCTCTTTTCGCGGCAGATTTGAGCCGCTGGGCAAGACCCGACCACATTCCGACACCAAAAAACAACCCTTTGACGAAAGAGAAGATGGAGCTCGGCAGGCTTCTCTTTTTCGATCCCAGACTTTCGCGCGACGATACGGTATCGTGCGCATCGTGCCATATACCATACTACTACTGGACCGACAGGGTACCGAAAGCGGTTGGGATAGAGGGTCGAAAAGGCACAAGAAACACTCCCACCATCATAAACAGCGCATATCTGAAAACACTCTTTTGGGACGCAAGAGCAGACTCTTTGGAGCAGCAGGCACTCGGTCCCATAGAAGCGAAAGCAGAGATGGATCTTTCTGCCGGCAGGCTGGTAAAAAAGCTGAAAAATATAAAAGGATATGTTACTCTTTTTGAAAAAGCCTTTCCCGAGCGCGGCATCACAAAAGAGACTATAGCGGAAGCGATCGCATCGTTTGAGCGAACCGTAGTATCCGGAGAGTCGCCGTTTGATAGATGGGTCCGCGGAGACGAAGGGGCGATAAGCGAAGAGGCTAAAGAGGGGTTTGAAATATTCACCGGTAAAGGGCACTGCAAATCGTGCCATAACGGATTCAACTTTACAAACGAGAGCCTAAACAACATAGCACTCGGAGACGACGATCCGGGTGCGTACATACTGAACAATAATCCCATATGGAAAGGCAGCTTCAAAACTCCTACACTTAGAAACGTCGCCGAAACATCGCCCTACTTTCACGACGGTTCGGTACACACTCTCGAGGAGGCGGTCTATATATGCGGCAACGGGGGCCGCTACAAAGATCTTAAAGGACGGTCTCCGTTCTTCAGAGACAGAAGTCTGAGTATCGAAGAGGTTAGAAGAGTGGTCCGTTTTCTGGAGACTCTGACAGAAGAGCGACCAAAAATTTTCGAGCCCGAAAAGTTCCCGAAATAGAGAGAGCGGCTTTCAGGGCATCTTTATCGGTTTCCCGTCGAGGCTGACGCTGTTTCTCTCCCTCCAGTACTCTTTTATGCCATCCTCTCCCTTTTTTAGAGCCCAGCGGTTGAGATCTTCACGCTCGGAAACATACTCGAAAATCGGAACGGACATACCGCACGAGGTGTGAACCAGATCTACACTCATATCGAAAATCTGACGTGCACCCGGAATAGACGGAAAGAGCTCTATAAGATCCCTCCACTCATCATCCACCTCATATACGGCTCTCGCCTCTCCGTAGAGGCGCAGAATCTTCGGGTCGCCTTCGAAGGCGGCGAACATGACAGTCATTCGGGAAGACTCCTGCAGGTGTGCCGCCGTCTCGTTGGCACTGCCTGTGACATTCAGCCAAACGACGCGATTGGGGCCGAGAACCATTAAAGTATCCATCCCTTTTGGTGAAACGTTCACCCTCCCTTCCGGCGCCGCCGTAGCCACGAAGAAAATCTTCTGCCTCTCTATGAACTCTCTATGCTTCGATGAAATAGCATCGTATCTCTTTCCCACCCCCTGCTCCTTTCGCACTTTTTCAAAATTTTCGCATAACGCCGCTTATACCAAACCCAAATCATAACGAAATACCCGGTCCCATCCTTGTCCGACTTGCTTCCGCAACTATCGCTGCGGTGATGTAAAAGTGTTTCGTACTCTTTTATTCGGGTCTGTATTATGCGATAGGCATAGAGTTTTCTGCTATCATATTCTATCTGCAAAAGCTTTGGGCCAATTCTTATCACAACCAGAAAAAGGAAGAGTTTTGAAAATAGCGGCTCTTTTACTGACGACCATTCTCTCTCTGTTCGCTTCAGATTTACAAAAAGGAGTAGATGCCTATAAAAGAGGCGATTTCAAAGAGGCTCTGATATATTACAAAAAGGCAGCCGAGGCGGGAAGCCCGTCTGCAATGGTAAACCTAGGACTTATGTATAAATACAATATAGGTGTGCAAAAAGAGCCGAAGAAGGCTTTCGAACTCTTCAGGCGTGTCGCACAGAGCGGCTATCCGAGAGGCATTACCGAACTCGGGATAATGTATGAGGAGGGAGTCGGCACAGAACGCGATATGCAAAAAGCGTTTTCGCTCTATAAAGAGGCGGCACAAAAAGGTTACCCCAAGGCTATGATCCGCCTGGCACGTCTCTATGAAACTGGCATGGGTAGAAAAAAAGAGTTGAAAAGAGCACTCTACTGGTATGAAAAGGCCGCGAAAAAGGGAGATACGCAAGCGCTGGTATACCTTGGGGCGATGTACGAGAGGGGGATCGGCGTGAAGGAGGATCCGCATAAAGCCTTCGAGTTGTGGAGAAGAGCGGCCGCAAACGACTCCGCAGATGCACAGAACGCCATCGGTTTTCTCTACCTGAAGGGTCGCGGAGTCGAAAAAGATCCCAAAGAGGCGTTTTCATGGTTTCTGAAAGCAGCAAAAAAGGGTCTGCCGTGGGCTCAGCACAATACGGCATTCATGTATGAAGAGGGAATCGGCATAAAAGAGTCGTGCATAGAGGCGATAAACTGGTACGAAAAGGCTTCGAAACAGGATTACACTCCGTCACTCGTAAGTCTGGCGCTCTTTTATACAGAGGGCAGATGCACGAAAAAAAGCGGCAAAAAAGCGGCAAAACTACTTAAACGGGCAGCCAATCTCGGAGATCCGGCCGCTCCATTTATGCTCGGGCGCCTCTATGAAGAGGGCGAAGGAGTTGAACAGAACTTTTCGGAAGCCGCCTTCTGGTACCAAAAAGGTGCCGAAATGGGAGATCCACAGGCGCAGTACAATCTGGGCCTCTTATACTACAACGGTCTGGGCGTACAGAAAGATCCGGTAAGGGCGAAATACTGGATGGAAAGAGCGAAGGCGAACGGCTTGAAGGTACCCGGATCACTATAAGTTTGCATATGATACTCTATATAATTGACCTTAAACACCTATTAACATCTCTGAGTGGCATATGTGTGTAAAGTCAGTTATCAAAAAAAGGGGATTGGAGATGAGAAACATTATCGTATGCGCAGACGGAACATGGAACACTCCCGACCAGAAAGAGAACGATATTCCCGTTCCGACCAACGTGGTCAAGATTTTCAACTGTGTGGCAAACAGCGACAAAGAGGGAAGAGAGCAGCTGAAATACTACCACCCGGGGGTAGGAACAGACGGCAGATGGTGGGAGAAACTTGCGGGCGGTTCTGTAGGGGTAGGACTGGGTAAAAATATACGAAGCGCATACAAATGGCTATGCGAGCACTACAAGCCGGGTGACAGAATATATCTTTTCGGCTTCAGCCGCGGTGCCTACACGGTCAGAAGCCTGGTAGGAATGATAGGGAAGTGCGGGCTGCTCGATCTCGATGGACTCGATAGCGACGAACTTTGGAGCCGCGTAAAAACAGCTTACGACAATGGCTATAGAAAGAGAAAGCCAAAAAAGGAGTGGGCAAAGGGGTGGAAGTTCCACCCTGAAGAGTCGATAAAGTGTGAGGATGGTGAGAAAAAGAGCTATATTCCCATCTTTTTCCTTGGAGTTTGGGATACTGTAGGCGCCCTCGGCGTTCCAAACAATCTTGCCATTTTGAATCTGTTGGACAATATCAAAAAATACTCTTTCCACGACACCAAACTTGGCTGCAATGTAATTCACGCACGTCATGCCGTAGCGATCGACGAAAAGAGGGCCAGTTTCTCTCCGACGCTCTGGAGCAATACACAGAAGCAAAAGAGAGTCAAACAGCTCTGGTTTCCGGGCGTTCACGCCAATGTCGGTGGCGGCTATATTGATACAGGGCTCTCCGATATAGCCCTTAAATGGATGGTCGATGAAACGGCCGATACCGGGCTAGTGTTTCGCGAAGAGATGGTGAAACAGATCAGACCCTATACTCTCGGAATCATCTACGACTCTATGAGCGGCATATTCAAACATCTTCGTGCATCTCCGAGAAGCGTACCCGCCATAGTGAAGAAAAATGTCGGAAAAGTTCTGCACGAATCGGCTATCGAGAGGCAAAAGACTCCTCCGATAGAGGAGCCCCACTACCACGAGACAAAAATTCTGAAAAAGGGTAAATCGGCAGAGATGACGATTTACGCCATGGAGCCGTGGAACGAAACCGGTATCTACCTCGAAGAGGGGAAAGAGTACAGGTTCGAAGCGACCGGACAGTGGATGGACAGGAACATAAAGTGCGGGCCGGATGGTGCAGATGACGGTAATTTCTATATAGAAGAGATTTTCCACCTGGCCGGGACACTTTTGGGCAAGATCGAAGAGGCATATAAAAAAGTGACCAAAAACGAAGTGGCAGACTTCATAGGAAGCAGGCGTGAAGAGAAGATCCCGTGGTTTGCACTGGTTGGCTCCTTAGCCAACGGAGGAAATCCCAAAAAAGATGGGACCCCCGCACCTCACGAGACCTTCAAAATAGGCAAAAAGTGTAAACATATACCCAAAAAATCGGGATACCTGTTTGCATATGCCAACGATGCATGGAACTTCTACGGAAACAACCGCGGAAGCGTAACACTGAAGGTTACCAGACTAAGTTAGTCGAAGCTTAGCGGCAAGGCGGTTACGACTCCTTGCCTCTTAGCCCAAAATTTCCCTATTGCCCTTTGCATTCGGTGCTGATACCACCCCCATGCTCTCCAGCTGCTCCACTATACGTGCAGCGCGGTTGTAACCGATCTGAAGACGCCTTTGAAGATAGCTAATACTTGTCTTTTTGTCATTGAGCACGATCTGCTTCGCCTCTTCGAAAAGAGGATCGATATCATCCACCGTAGTGCTTATGTCGCCTCCGCTCTCTTCATCGCTCTCCGCCAAAAAGCGCTCGTCATATTCGGCAGGCCGCTGCGCTTTTAGATATTCGACAATGCTCTCTATCTCGCTTTCACTGCTCCATGGGGCATGAAGCCTGATCAATCCTCCTCCGCCGGGAGGCGTAAAGAGCATATCTCCCCTTCCCAGTAGAGATTCGGCACCAAAAGTGTCCAAAATGACTTTGGAGTCGATCTTCTGGCCCACCTTGTAGCTGATTCTGGAAGGAAGGTTGGCTTTTATAAGCCCGGTTACCACATCCACACTGGGCCGCTGTGTAGCTACTATGAGGTGTATGCCGCTTGCCCTCGCCATCTGTGCAAGCCTTGCGATGGAAAACTCGACCTCTTTTCCGCCGGTCATCATCAGATCCGCAAGCTCATCTATAACCACGACGATATACGGAAGTTCATCGCGCCCCTCTTTTACCGCTTTTTCGTTATAGGTTTCTATATTTTTCGTTCTGGTCTGACTCATCATCTTGTAACGCCTCTCCATCTCGGCGACCATATTGGAGAGTGCGGTAATAGCCTTTTTCGGCTGGGTGATAACCGGAGTGAGAAGATGCGGTATATCATTATATATAGAAAATTCAAGCATCTTCGGATCGATCATCATAAGCTTCAGCCTGTCGGGAGAATTTCTGTAAAGGAGGCTTAGAATCATCGCATTTATACCTACGCTTTTGCCGCTTCCTGTCGTTCCGGCTATCAGCAGATGGGGCAGCTTTTTCAGATCCGTCACGAACGGCTTGCCGACAATATCCTTTCCCAGGGCGATAGCAAGTGGGGATTTCGACTTTTTGAAGATATCATCTTCCAGGATCTCACGTAGATAGATCGTCTCTACCTCTTTGTTGGGAATCTCTATTCCGACGACATCTTTACCGGGAACCGGTGCCTGAATGCGGATAGTCTGAGCACGAAGCGCCATGGCCAAGTCGTCTTGAAGGTTGAGTATTTTTGAGACTTTGACATGGGCCGCAGGCTTGAATTCGAAAGTGGTAACGACCGGCCCCGCATATGTGCGTACCACATCTCCTTCTATTTTGAATTTGGAAAGTTTGTCGAGCAGGTCGCTGATCTTCTCGTCAATCTCCGCTTCGTTGATCTCTCTGCTCTTTTTGGGCGGCTTTTGAAGAAAGTCGAGCTTGGGGAGCTTGAAATTTTTAGGTTTCTCCTGCTCTCCTATATCGATCTGTTCCAACAGCCTCTTGTTCTCTTCTATCTCTTGAACTATCTCAATATTGGCATGTTCCGTTTTTGTGGAACTCTCTCTTTTCGACTCTCTCACTGTGCCCGGTGCCACATCCTGCCCAGGCTCCTGCTCTGCAGCAGGCTCTTCATTCGATAGAGTCCCCGACGGCTCTTCTTCCTGTTTATCATCTTTTACGGATTTGCTCACCTCATCTTTGAATGTATCGGCGTCCGGCAGATCCATATCGGTTTTCGTACTCTTTCGCCCCTTTGGCGAGCGAGTCGGTTTTTTTACCGTCGCAGCCTCGATCGTATCTTCACCATTGAGCATCTCTTTTATGTCAGATATCTTCCAGTGGATCGACTCTCCCCACAAAATGATACCCGAAAGTGTCAGGGTCATCAACCAAAAGAGCCACACGCCCGCATCTCCTATGAACGGATGCAAAAAGCCCACTATACTGCCGCCGATCCATCCCTCGAACGGGGGCTTGAACATGAGCGCCTGCAGAATAAGAAGCGAAAATAGAAACAGAAGCCACGCCAGAAAGCTCTCTATTTCGAAATCTTCGAACTTTTCGAGCCTGTAGAGTCTATATATAGGATAGAGAAGAAAGATGAAGTCGACATAGCCCAGATATCCGAAGAGTTCCAGATTGCGGGTGCCTATATATGAACCCAGCGATCCCACCATTGAACTCTCCGGTACAAAAGTCGCTATCGCTCCGTAGAGAAAGAAGATCGCGGTTGTCAATAAAAGAGCGGTTTTAAAAATAGTCGTTTCCTTCTGTCCATTGGAATGTTTTTGTGCAATTCGGATAGTGATTATATCTCATCAGGACGATTCTACGCAAGAATATCTGCCGTACAACACGGAATCGACAACCATATTCGACAATCTTCGTACTACCGAAATTTCGAAAAACGCGACCTCATAAAATTGGATCCCCGTTAAAGATAGTTAACTAAAGAGAGGTTCTGCACCTTTGCGATCGAAGCGAGCATAGCCTGGAAATTTAGACTGAGCTGGTTCAGTTTCACCGTCGCCTCGCCTATATCGGTATCGAGAATGTCAGAACGGAGTGTCTGAACGTTGATTTTTAGGGTTTCGCTTCTCTCTACCGCATAGTTGAGACTGTTTGACATCGCACCTATCTTTGTATGCTCTTTGCCGATGTGCTCAAGAACATGATCTATACGCTCAAGAGCATTCTCTATACCCGGATTTCTCGGATTGACCGTATTTCCGCCATCAGGATATAGCAAGCCGTTTTCCACTGCCTCTATGGCGCTGTCGAGTGATTCGAAAAGATCGTGTTTGGGATCGTCAATCTCCAATGCGCTATTTGCATTGAAAACCAAAGCCGAAGCTCCAGGGGTGGCATAGCCGCTGTTTGAGTCGACCATTTTGAAACTCATAAGGGTGTCGGTACTGTTTTTATCTTTTATGACGATACGCCCTTTCTTATCAAGGCTCACATCTACCGTTTTTTTCGCTTCGGCTACATTGGCTTCGAAACTTCCCTGGTCGGTAATACCGGAAACAGCGACGGCCACGGCATCGAGCAGCTGTCCGTAGGTCAGTGTAGAGCTGTCTGCCGGTGTACCGTCGCTGTTGTTTATCTGGTTCGAGAAGATATCTGTCGGCGAATCGAGGTCAAACGTATATGCAAAGGCGTTGCCGTTTTGATCGGTACCCGAAATCTCCAATGAGTCACCTGTAAGAGCCGCACCGGCCACATCGGACAAAAGGGTTCCTCTTACAGCATAGGAGTTGTCAGCTTTCACTATCTGCGAATAGTTGCCCCTCAGGGTTACGGCATCCGTTTTGGAAAAAGCGATATTGTCGTACACCGTAGAGTCCGCTCCTGCGAATCCGCTGTCGATGAAAGATATCACACTGTTATCTACGCTATTTTGCGCATAGAGATGAAAATCGAGCAGGCTTCTTCCATTTTGCCGGTCGGTTATCTGTATATAACCGTTTTCAAGGCTCACATCTACACTGTTCGGGGTAAAGTTCGACTCTATGGCGTCGAGCAGTTCCGCCACACTCCTGTCCGAAGTCATTGTAAAACTGTTTTCAAAAACGGTACCGTCACCGTTTCTGCCGCGTATAAAGAAGTTGTAGTCATCACTTTTACCGGTAAAGTCGGCGATAGTGCTCTCCGTACTCACCGCACTCCCGGTTTCGAGATCCTTCAGCGGAATATTTGTGGTCACCTTTCGTGCAAAGTTTAGATCTTCACCGAGAAAAAGCTCGCTCCCGGGAATGTTGTATGCAATCTCCACATCCGCACCTACTACGGCCTTCAAAGATTCACCGTTACCGTTATAGCTGCCGTCATCATCTACCGGCTTTCTATCGATTGCGGTACCGGAAAAGAGATATCTTCCGTTTATCGAACTGTTGGAGAGGTTGACAATATGCTCTTTGATAGACTTCATCTCGTTGCTTATGGCAAAGTAATTGCTGTCCGAGTTCGCACCGTTTGCTGCCTGTATCGCAAGTGTCTTGAAACGTGTCAGGGCATCGGTGAACTGAAACATTACCGAGTCGGTATTGTTCGCGAAGTTCTGCGCATCGGTCGAAACATTGACCGCCTGAGAGAGTGTGGTCTCTTCGTAGTCCAAGCGGAGAGTATCGCTGAAGATTTGCGGATCTTCGTAACCGTACTTGATTTTCAGCCCTGAAGAGATCTGCCTGTTGACCATGTCAAGCTGCTGTTTTATATTCTGCTGATCCGCTACAAAACTGTTGTAGAAATTATTCTGTGTTATTCTCATTCTATCCACCCTGATCTTATTTTTTTATAGAAGCAAAAATAGTTCCTCTCTCAACGATATCGGTAAAATCGGAACTTTGTTTAGTTTTTTTAACAAAATTTCTTGCAATTTGGAATAAAACATTGTACAATGACCGTGTAAATCTCATCTAAGGATAGCCACATGAAAAAAGCTGAGTTTGTTCAGGCAGTTGCCGAAAAAGCAGGATTGTCTAAAAAAGACACGGAAGCGGTTCTCAACGCAGCGCTTGAAACTATTACAGAGGCACTTGCTTCAGGCAAGAGTGTAAGCTTTATCGGATTCGGAACATTCACTACCGCGGAGCGAGCTGCAAGAAAAGCAAAAGTTCCCGGTACCGACCGTGTCGTCGATGTACCTGCCACTCGTGCCGTCAAATTCAAAGTCGGTAAACAACTCAAAGAAGCTGTTTCCAAATAACTTCTACTTTCAAATACCGGTTAGCTTTATTTAACCGGTATTTAAGCCCCTAATCTATAAAATTCCGCTTGTGATTGATAAGCTGACCAGAAGCCGGGGTGGTGAAACTGGTAGACACGCCAGACTCAAAATCTGGTGGGCATTAGCCCGTGCCGGTTCGATTCCGGCCCTCGGTACCACCCATAAATGCGGGAGTAGCTCAGTGGTAGAGCACGACCTTGCCAAGGTCGGGGTCGCGGGTTCGACCCCCGTCTCCCGCTCCATCATTATACTTTTTTTTACCATCTCCTTTATAACTTCGCCGCTCCATGCACAGATAGTCCAACTTAAATCCCGCTATCTTGTAGACTCCAATATCGTAACACTCCCTATTTTTGTGGCTGGAGAATCCAACATAACGGTTCTTAAGCTTCAAAAGGGTCGCAGTTTGTGGAAGGTCCCGGCCTTCAAAGTAAGAGAGAGTCTCAAAAGTGCCGGCTACGATAGCGAACCGCCTCCATCGAGTATGATAACTTTCGAAAGAGCACAAAAAAGCAGCTTCCCAAAACTTCAGAAACTGATTGCCAGAAGATACGAACAGCACTACCCCACCCTGAAGATAAGAGCAGTCTCAATCAAACCGACCGGATCGGAAACTGTCGACTTTACCATGAAACCCGGATGCGCTCTAAGAATGTCGCAAAACAGCTTTCGCAAAAAGAGCGGTACTTTCACCGTACGGTGCAAAAAGAGAGTCCACTATTTCAGATACAGTGTCGATGGCAAGATTCTGGTATATAAAGCGAATCATCAAATAAAAAAAGATAAAATTATCGATCCAAACAGTGTGCATGCCAAATATATTCCGTTCGAAAAGTTCTACGCGCCGCCGGTTACGGATCTTGAAAAGGGCCGCTATATTGCAAAACTGAATATAGCCGGGTCAAAGATATTGACAACGGCAAATACGGAGCCGGTTCCTGCCGTTTTGAAAAACAGTCCGGTCAGGTGTATATACAAAGCTGGTTCTGTCGTAATAGAGTTCGACGCCACAGCGCTTCAGAACGGCCGGATCGGCGATAGAATAACGGTCAAAAAGAGCGACGGAAAGATATACAGAGGCAGGGTCGTGAAAAATAAGAGAGTGGAGCTCGAATGAGACTTGTAGTCGCAGCCACAGGCGCGAGCGGTGCGCAGCTCGGTCGGAAAGTGGTCGAAAAACTTCCTGAGGACGTAACAGGCTACCTTATCGTTTCAGATAATGCGAAAACTGTTCTGGAACATGAGTCATACAGAGAATTTTGTGACGAAGATATCGCCGCACCTGTGGCTTCCGGCTCTTTTCCGACGGATGCGATGATCATAGCTCCATGCAGCATGAACACGCTTGCGAAGATTGCATGCGGTATCGCCGACAACCTAACGACAAGAGCCGCGGCCGTCATGATCAAAGAGAGGCGTCCGCTGCTTCTTGCGCCGCGTGAACTGCCGCTGAGCGCTATCGCACTGGAGAACATGCTTAAGCTCTCAAGGCTCGGAATAATCATAGCACCGCCGATAATAGCCTATTACAGCGAACATTCCAGTATAGAGCAGATGGAAGATTTCATAATAGGCAAGTGGTTCGACCTGCTGGGAATCGAACACTCTCTCTACAAACGCTGGAGAATAGAGGAGTCATGAAAAATCGATCGAAAAGGGTGATCTACCCAGGGACTTTCGACCCCATCACAAACGGGCATCTTGACATCATAAAACGTGCCGCCGACCTCTTCGACGAGATAGTCGTGGCCGTTGCAAAATCGAGCGAAAAGGGTCCTATGTTTTCCCACAAACAGAGGCTCGTCATGGCCGAAGCGGCATGTGAAGAGATCGACAATGTCAGTGTAGAAGGGTTTTCCAACCTGCTGGTGGAGTTTTGCCGCGAAAAAGAGGCTGCCATCATCATTAGGGGCCTTCGTGCCGTAAGCGACTTCGAATACGAGCTGCAGATGGGGTACGCCAATGCCTCTTTGGCACCGGAGATCGAAACGGTATACCTTATGCCGAGTCTGGAAAACGCGTTCATAAGTTCCTCTGTCGTAAGAGCCATTCTAAAACACGATGCATCTTGCGCCCATCTGCTCCCTCCAAAAGTGAACCGTATAATAGAAGAGTCCATAAAATGTATATAGCTTTTGAAGGGGTCGATACGGTAGGGAAAAGCACCCAGATAGAGTCTCTGGCCAAACTCTTTCCCGATGCGCTCGTTACGAAAGAGCCGGGCGGGACAGAACTTGGCAAAAAGATAAGAACCATCCTTCTTGAAGAGGGAAACCTGCTCCCACGCAGCGAAATTCTGCTCTTTCTTGCAGACCGTTCCGAACATACCGAGAGGGTTGTCAGGCCCAATCTGAACAGATTGATACTTAGCGACAGATCGTTTATATCGGGAATCGCCTATGCCCATGTTCACGACGATATCGAAATAGACACCCTTTTGCAGCTAAATCGCTTCGCGACGGCCGATCTCTTTCCGGAGCATATAGTGCTCTTTCATATAGACGAAAAGAGTCTGCGTGAAAGAATGGGCCGAAAGAGCAGCGACGCCATAGAGACGAGAGGGATAGAGTATATGATACAGGTGCAAAAGATTATGGAGGAGCTCGTCGATCTGCTCAATATCGACCATATAAAGATCGATGCATCCGAACCTGCGGAGTCGATCACAGAAAAACTATACAGCTACATCAAGGATTGTCAGGCATGATTCAAGCACTTCGCGGAATGAAAGATATTATGAGTCCGGAAAACGAACGGTTTGTATACATCGTAGATACAGCCTCCGAAACAGCAAAACGGTACGGCTATGAATATATAGAAACCCCGCTGCTGGAAGAGACGGCGCTTTTTAAACGCAGCGTAGGTGAGAGCAGCGATATTGTAGGCAAAGAGATGTACCAGTTCATAGATAAAGGAGGTCACGACGTCTCTTTGAGGCCGGAGGGGACGGCGGGCATAGTGCGCGCATTCATACAGAGCAAGCTCGACAGAAAAGGCGGAGTCCACCGCTTCTACTACCACGGTCCGATGTTCAGGTACGAAAGGCCGCAAAAGGGGCGTTTGAGGGAGTTTCACCAGTTTGGATGCGAAAGCTTCGGCGAAGATAGCGTCTATGAAGACTTCAACATAATATTGATGATAAAAGATATATTCGATACCCTCGGTATCGGTTATACGATCAAGCTCAACTCCCTCGGCTGCCCGGAGTGCATGCCCGGCTACAGGGATCAGCTCATAGAGCACCTTCACGACATCCAAGACGGTCTGTGCGAAGACTGCAACAGGCGCATAGAGACCAACCCGATTAGGGTGCTCGACTGCAAAAACGAAACGTGCCGCACCCTTTTGGCCGACTCCCCCGTTATAGTGCAAAATCTGTGTGAAGAGTGCGACAGGGATTTTGGAACCCTTACATCCATGCTCGACTCACACGGCATAGAGTATGAGTTAGACCCGAAGCTCGTCAGAGGTCTGGACTACTACACCCGTACCGCTTTCGAATTCGTAAGCAGCGAAATCGGTGCCCAAAGTGCGATCGCAGGAGGCGGACGTTACAACCGGCTCGTCGAGTTTCTGGGCGGAAAACCGACGCCTGCAGTGGGCTTCGCACTCGGGATAGAGCGCATCATCGAGCTTGTAAAACTCCCCGAAAAAGGCAGAAGCGGAATCTACCTCGGCGTCATGGAGCCTGAGGCGATAGGTACAGTTTTGAAAATCGCACACAAAAAGCGTGCCAAAGAGAGGGTCTATGTGGAGTATTCGAAGCGCTCTTTGAAAGCGCACCTCAAAGCCGCCGACAGGATGGGGGCGAAAATCTGCGCTGTAATCGGTGAAGAGGAGCTTCAAAACTCCCAAATCTGGGTAAAAGATCTCGAGACCAAAGAGGAGCGGCGAGTTGGAGTCGATCGGTTTGAGTGATCCCGCCAAAATCTACGGCATCGATATCTGGGGAGAGAACAACTTCATTGTCGAAGATGGTGTAGTAAAGATAAAACACGGATGCAGGCCCTCTCTGTTCGAAATCACAAAGAAGATGCGGGAGAACGGTTTCAAAGGACCTCTGCTTCTACGTTTCCCGCACTTGGCTGAAAAGAGTGTGCGAAGGCTCTTTTCCCACTTCGAGAGGGCAAAAAAGGAGTTCGGCTACAGCGGTAAGTTCAAAGCCGTCTTTCCGCTCAAAGTAAACCAGCTTCCGGGCTTCGTCATTCCGCTGATGGAGGCTACGCAGGATCTCGACTACGGCCTCGAAGCGGGTAGCAAAGGCGAACTGATTCTCGCAATGGCCTATACGAATATCGGAAAGCCTATAACAGTGAACGGCTTCAAAGACCGCGAGATGATAAGCATAGGTTTCCTGGCTGCGAAAATGGGGCACAACATCACTCTTACGATCGAGGGTATCAACGAGCTGGAGCTTATCATCAAAGAGGCCGCAAGGCTTGGAACTCCGGTCCCCAAGATAGGACTGCGAATCAGGCTTCACACCGGCGGAATCGGCATATGGGCCAAAAGCGGCGGCTACAGTTCGAAATTCGGACTCACCTCGACGGAGCTGCTTGAAGCTATGGACCTTCTGAAAAAGCACGGACTGACCGACAGGCTATCTATGATCCACTTCCATATAGGATCGCAGATGAACCACATCTCACCGCTTAAAAAGGCTATCCGTGAAGCGGGCAACATATACGCCGAGCTTAGAAAGATGGGTGCCGACAACCTTCGCGCCATCAACATAGGAGGCGGGCTTGCGGTGGAGTACAGCCAGCACGAGGGGCGCTCGAGCAGAAACTACACCATCGAGGAGTTTACGAACGATGTCGTATTCCTCCTTAAAGAGATTTCCGAATCCAAAGGGGTTCGAGAGCCAACCATCTTTACCGAGTCCGGAAGATTCGTCGCCGCCGCCCATGCGGTTCTCGTAGCCCCGGTTCTCGAACTCTTCAGCCAGGAGTACAGCGAAAAGATCCTGCGCCTGAAAGAGCAGAACCCACCGCTTGTGCAGGAGCTATACGATCTATACACCACCATAACCGCCAAAAACGCCAGAGAGTACCTTCACGATGCGCTGGACCATATGGAGTCCCTTCTTACCCTTTTTGATCTGGGCTATATCGATTTGACCGACCGTGCGAATACTGAAACACTGGTTCACCTGATAATCAAAAAAGCTCTTGTACTGCTCAGAGAGAAGCCATCCAAAGAGATAAGAGACATCCTCGACAGGGTTCAGGAGCACTATCTCGTCAACTTCTCAATCTTTCAATCACTGCCCGACTATTGGGGTCTCGGCCAGACATTTCCCGTAATGCCGCTGGACAGGCTCCAAAAGCGCCCGACCAGATCGGCCAGCCTCTGGGACATAACCTGCGACAGCGACGGAGAGATCGCTTTCGATATCGATACACCCCTCTATCTGCACGATGTGGATGTAGAGAGGGAGGAGTATTTTCTCGGTTTTTTCAATGTAGGGGCCTACCAGGAGGTACTGGGAATGCGGCACAATCTATTCACACATCCGACCGAAGCGACCATACGTTTCGACGAAAATGGAGAGTACACCATCGAGAATATACTCGAAGCGCAGAACATTCTGGATGTACTCGATGATTTCGACTACGATACAAGAGAGATAGAGCGCAGAATAAGAGAGCAAATAGAGAAGTCTGCTACAATAAAAGATGATGAGCGCAAAGAGATACTGGGCGAGCTTTATCTCTACTTAAGTGAAAATGGCTATCTTAGGACCATAAATTTCGACGAATCGTAAGCTTTACGCCTTGCGACAAGATATATTTGGCAACGTCAGCGAAGCCGAACGTTGCATAAGATCAAATAGAAGGAGGCCGATGTGCCCTCGCTTGTGCGACTGATTATCGAAGATATAAACAGTATTTATCGCAGAGATCCGGCTATCAGGTCGAGAATAGAGATCTTTTTCAACTACCCGGGAGTATGGGCGATAGCGAACTATAGGATAGCTCACAAACTTCACACCAAAGGGTTTGCCCTGCTTGCAAGAATGTGGATGGGAATAGCTCAGCTCTTTACCAATATAGACATCCATCCTGCGGCTACCATCGGAAGGCGCGTATTCATAGACCACGGTATAGGCGTCGTCATCGGCGAGACCGCCATCGTGGGCGACGATGTCACGATCTACCAGGGAGTTACGCTCGGAGGCGTCTCTTTGCATCCGGGCAAACGCCACCCTACGGTCGAAAACGGCGTTGTCATAGGTGCGGGAGCCAAAATCCTTGGCAATATAACGATAGGAGCCAACTCAAAAATCGGAGCCAACTCGGTCGTGGTCCGTTCCGTGCCACCCGAGTCTACAGCGATCGGAATCCCTGCAAAAGTGATCACCAAAGGGCGTGACAAAAGCCCTCTCAGCCACAACAAGCTTCCGGATATCGACAAGGAGCTGTTCGAGTATCTGCTAAAACGTGTTGCCGTCATAGAGCACATTCTCGCTCCCGAACACAAAGAGCTTCTCGAAGAGGATCAGAAACTCGACGAGATATACGACGCCTTTATAAAATCGATCAAGAGCTGATCCGAGACTTTGATCTAACTGATTTTACGTAAAATACGTAAAATCATCTCGAAATCTGAGATTTCGAAGCTTTAGGGGGTTGTAGGGCCGGTAGGCCCTGCCAAATTGCGGGCTTTGCCCGGAATTTGCGTAACATCAGATCTAATATAGAATCTTGTCTGGATCTTCATACCACTTCATGAAAACTTTTCTACACCCGGTTGAAGGCCGGTGCTCGAACTTTACGGGATCTTCCACTTTTTTGACCATAATATCGGTAATCAAAGAGTCGTCAAAACCAATCGCCGCCGACTCCGCTTTGGTATTGCAGTAGATCACCTTTTCCATATGCGCCCAGTGTATCGCCGCGAAGCACATAGGACACGGCTCTGCCGTAACATATATTACACACCCTTCAAGGTGAAACGTTCCCAGTTTTTCCGATGCCCTTCTTATAGCCACTATTTCGGCATGAGCGGTCGGATCGTTGGTTTTCACCACCATATTGTGACCTGTCGCAACCACTTCGGCATCTTTTACTATAACGGCTCCGAAAGGTCCGCCCTCACCCGCTTCTATCCCTTTTTTAGCCTCTTGCAGTGCAATTTTCATGAACCTGTCCATAAGATATTATAGCCGGAAATCCCAAAATAGAGCTACACTTAAAGCAGGATTTGATAAAATCACAGTAAAAAAAGGTCCGCATATGCTCTCAGACAGAATTCAGGTACTATCGGAATCTCTTACAATGGCGATTACCGCCCTGGCTCAGCAACTAAAAAGGGAAGGCAGGGATATTCTCGGCTTTTCGGCAGGAGAACCGGACTTCGACACTCCGAAAGTGATCAAAGATGCGGCGATTCGCGCGATAGAGGAGGGTTTTACGAAATATACCCCGGTCGACGGAATTCCCGAGCTGAAAGAGGCGATCGTCGAAAAACTGAAACGTGACAACAACCTAAACTACACTACCGACCAGGTTATCGCCAGCAACGGCGCGAAACAGTCGCTTTTCAACCTCTTTCAAGCGACCATAAATCCCCGAGACGAAGTGATAATTCCGGCTCCATACTGGGTAACATATCCAGAACTTGTCAAATATTCCGGCGGAAAGCCGGTGATCATAGAGACGGACGACGAGAGCGGGTTCAAGATCACACCCAAACAACTCAAAGATACGATAACTCCAAAGACCAGAATGCTGATTCTCACCTCTCCGTCGAATCCCACAGGCGCCGTATATACGAAAGAGGAACTCGAAGCGATAGCGGATGTGCTAAAAGGGACCGATATTCTTGTAGCCAGCGACGAGATGTATGAAAAGCTGGTATACGACGGGACCGTATTCACTGCCGCCGCATCCATCAGCGACGATATGTTCGAGAGGACGGTGACGATAAACGGCCTCAGCAAATCCGTAGCTATGACAGGGTGGCGTTTCGGATACTGTGCGGCCGCCGACAGGGAACTGGTAAAGGCTATGAAGAAGCTTCAGAGCCAGAGTACCTCCAATATAAACTCGATAACGCAGATCGCCTCCATAAAAGGGCTCGACGGAAGTGCGGACGAAGAGATAGAGATGATGAGAAGGGCGTTCGAATCCAGATGCGAAGAGGCTGCACGGCTCTTTAACGAAATAGATGGGCTCTCTGTCATAAAACCGAGCGGCGCCTTCTATCTTTTCGTCAACCACAAAGCCGTGGAACCAGACTCCATGAAGTTCGCGAAAGCACTTTTGGAAAATGTAGGCGTCGCCGTAGTACCGGGCGCCGGATTCGGAAGCGACGGCTACTTCCGCTTCAGTTTCGCCACCGATATCGACACAATCAGAACCGGAATTGAACGAATTGCACATTTTGTCCGATCTTATCGGGAGTAGTTTCAGCGTCTAATCCAACAAAAGAGAGAATATGGATGCCTTCTATATTGCCAGACAGCCGGTCATAGACCGCAAAAACCGCGTATTTGCGTACGAGATACTCTTTAGAGGCCGGCAGCCCACGGAGGATCTCGACCGCGGGACGGTCATGAGTGCAACCGCCATAAACAATCTGATAAATATAATCGGTGTCGAAGATGTAATAGGTCCGCATCTGGGTATCATAAAAATTACACCCCTTTTCATTACGAGAAAACTGATAGAGGCTCTTCCGAAAGAGCGTCTCATATTCGCACTCTTCGAAGAGGACCTTACGAATCCCGACCTTCTGCGGACTCTCAAAAGATACAAAGTGGAGGGTTATACTTTTGCCCTCAACGACCTCCGGGATCTCTCCGTGCTCAACGATGACGATATTCTGGATATAGTGTCGTACCTAAAGATTGACCACGAGGCGATGGATGACGGGCAGATAGGCAAAGCTGTCGGGATCGCGAAAGAGCACGGTATCAAAACAATCTGTTCAAAAATAGAGACAAGAAAAGACCACAAAGATATGGAGCAGATGCAGTGCGACTTCTTCCAGGGGTACTTTTTCAGCGAGCCCGAGATTCTCGAAGAACAGCCGATCAGGGCCGAAACAGGCTCGATTTTGATGCTGTGGAATCTTATCCGCAATGATGCCTCCACAGATGAACTTGTCGCCGCTTTCGAGCGCGAACACGCGATTACTCTCCAGCTTCTTCGTTTTATAAACTCACCCTTTTTCTCCCTGCGCCAGACAGTTACATCGATCAGACATCTCATTACTCTGCTTGGACGGAACCAGCTTTCTCAGTGGCTTTTGGTAATGCTCTTTGCAAAAGAGAGTCAGGGGCAAAACGGCAACCATCCTCTGGTGCTTATGGTTATAAACAGAACGGAGCTGATGGTAGGACTACTGAACATGATAAAACCGGGCGCTTCGAAGTCGGAGCATGAGACTGCATACCTGGTCGGAATGCTCTCTTTGATACACCTTATCTTCCACCGCCCTCCGAGAGAGATACTGCACCATCTTCACGTCTCCGACGAAATAGAGAATGCACTCTTCGAAGGCAACAACATCTACGGTACGCTTCTGAATATGGTCAGGATTATAGAAAACAACGATATAGTGAAGATGAACGGTATGATGCAGAAGTACAACCTCAGTACGAAAGATATCAACCTTCTCTCGCTCGAAGCGATGAAGAAGGTCAACGCCTTCGACGAGGCACTCAAATCGATGCAGGGGTAGCGCATCAGAGTGATGCGCGTACCTTTTTGACCGCTTCGACCATATTACGAAGGCTGGGCTTCACCTCTTCCCATCTCCTGGTTTTGAGGCCGCAGTCGGGGTTTATCCATAGCTGTCTTGCTGGAAGCACCTCCAGAAGAAGACGGATCTGCTTCTCTATCTCCTCAATACTCGGTATGCGCGGTGAGTGGATGTCGTAGACACCCGGTCCAACCTCCTTTTTGTAGGAGTGCTCTTTGAATACTTTGAGCAGGGTGTTCCCGCTCCTTGCCGTCTCTATCGATATGACATCCGCATCCATCGCCTCTATCGTATCGATGATATCGTTGAAGTCGCTGTAACACATATGGGTATGTATTTGGGTATCGGGCTTCGCTACGTTCGTACATATCCAGAAGCTTTCGAGTGCGAACTTCTCGTAAACAGGTCTCTGGGAGTCTCTTAGCGGATAACCCTCTTTGAATGCCGCTTCGTCGACCTGTATCATCCCTATGCCCGCTTTTTGAAGATCGTCGACCTCATCTCTTATGGCAAGAGCTATCTGATAGCAGGTCTCGCTTCTTGGCTGATCGTCACGTACGAACGACCAGTTGAGGATCGTTACCGGTCCGGTTAGCATCCCCTTCATCGGCCTCTCGGTCAGGCTCTGCGCATATTCGCTCCAAAAGAGCGTCATCGGTTCGGGACGGCTCACATCTCCGTAGATTATCGGCGGTTTTACGCACCTGCTTCCGTAGCTCTGGACCCAGCCGTTTTCACTAAACGCGATACCCTGCAGCTGCTCTCCGAAATACTCGACCATGTCGTTGCGTTCGAACTCACCGTGTACGAGTACCTCCAGCCCTATCCGCTCCTGGAACTCGACACACTCCCTGATGAAGCCCTTCATCTTCTCGACATACTCGGCCTCCCCTATCGAACCGTTTTTGAAATCTCTCCTTACCGCACGAACCTCAGGCGTCTGCGGAAAGCTCCCTATCGTCGTGGTGCACAGAGGAGGGTATTTGAACCGCTCGTGCTGAACGGCTATTCTATTCTCATACGGCTCCCTCCTCTTTTTGAGCTCATCTATCCCCTGCATTCTCTCTTTGACTTCAGGGTCGTGAATGAGCGTAGAGCTCTTTCTGTCGGCTACCGCATCCCTGTTGTGCGCATACCTTAGCGCCTCCTGCGCGTCAAGGGAGTCGGCTCCGTCGAAAAAGAGTCTGCAGAGCAGCGATAGCTCGTCGAGTTTCTCTACCGCAAACGCAAGCCACGACTTTATCTTTTCGTCGAGTCTCTTTTCGTATTTCAGGGTATAGGGCACATGCAGAAGCGAACATGAGGTCGATACGACTATGCTCTCTTTGGGAACCACGTTCGCGATCTCGTTAAGCAGAGAGAGTTTGCTCTCTATATCGCTTATCCATATGTTTCTTCCGTCGATCACCCCCGCCACCAGGGTTTTTCCGCTCCTGGCGAATATATCCAGAATCTCCATATTCGCACTGCCGTGTACGAAGTCAAGACCTATCCCCTTGATTGGGGTCTGCACGAGCTGAGCAGCAGCCTCTTTCGCATGGTCGAAGTATGTGACTACATATATATCACTCTTTTTGGCCGCGCCGCATAGCCTATTATAGGCATCTTTTACCAAAAGCGACAACTCGGCAGCCCTCTGTGTAACCAGTATAGGCTCCTCGACCTGTATGGTTACCGAATCGCCAAGAGTGTCAAGCTCCTCGAAAAGGGAGACATATGCAGGCAAAATCTCCCCAAACAGTGTCAGTGCATCGGGATTGTACCCGTCCGTTCTCCTTGCGTTTGCAAGGAAGGTCAGAGGCCCTATTATATTTATCTTGGGATCGACCCCCTCGCTTTTAGCCGCTTCGTACTCCGCTCTTATCTTCGAGATATCTATCTTGTAGCTCATGCCCGCACAGAGCTCCGGTACGATGTAGTGGTAGTTGGTATTGAACCACTTTGTCATCTCCATGGCCGTATGGGTCTCGTCGCCGCGCGCCATTGCGAAGTATCTTGCCGTCTTATCCTCTATGTCCCGAAACCTCTTCGGAACGAGGCCGAGAGTCTCTATCATATCCAGAGTCTGGTCGTAAAGCGAGAAGTCGTTAATGCTCACCGCATCTATAGACGCTCTCCTCTGATAGTTCCAGTGCCTGCATTTGAGGCTATCGGATACCTCCTGAACATCGTCGAAAGAGGCTTCGCCTCTCCAGTAACTCTCGAGCACCTTTTTAAGCTCTCTCTGCTCACCTATTCTTGCAAAGCCGGTCACCCAGCTTCTATATTTTTTAGACATAGCTTTCCCTTTTTGAATATTTTTTCTGTAAAGTCTTCGTAAACAGCCCATATGCATATTTACGGATACATAAATACCGGTGAAGTCGTTATATCAGAAGATGGGAGGTGCAAGTCCTGTTTTTGTTTTGCGGCAGCGGCAGAGCGTTCGCCTGAAAAATTTGCTCAGGTGAAAAAGGAGCCACGCCCTGCGTCTGAAGAGACAGTTGCAGTGACACGGTTTTGAGTTGTCCCTTCGAAGCCTGTTCGAGCATGGACACTCGAACTCCTCATCGGGCGGATCGTCCGATCCGTTTTGTTCAAAAAGAGAGTATACGACCGCACGGGAGAGATAGGCACTATTTAGTGCATGCAATACGGTCTCACTGCTTAGAGCCTGTATAGCAGTGAGCGTGAAGTATCTGCCTCCGAATCCGCGCGGGTATCTCATCTCAGTATTTCGCGCTTATTCCTATATATACCGAGCGACCGGCGGTTGCGTATCCGTCGACCTCCTGGTAGAATCTGTCGAAGAGGTTTCTTACCTCTATCTCTCCTCTATATCCTTTGGCGAAATTATGTCTCAAAGAGAGATTTGTGACACCGTATTTGCCGGTCTGGAGAGTTTCGGCCGCATCATCATACCGCTTGCCGACATAGTAGCCGTTGAGATTTACCGTATGCTCTTCGCTCGGGTACCACGTAAAAGAGTAGCTGAATATATCAGAAGCTCTTCTGGGCAGATCCGCCCCGGTAGCATCCTGCGCCTTTATCAGGTGTGTATACCCCAGATCGTACGCCATCTGATCGAAAGCTGCACCTGAATAAGATGCTTCAACCCCTTTGAATTCCGATCTGCCCGCAACATTGTAGTAGCGGAATGCAGTATAACTGAAGTCTATCAGATCCTCCACCCTCTGGCTGAAGTAGAGAACTTTGAACCTTCTATATTCTACTCCCGCATCGAATCCAGCACTCTTCTCAGGATTCAAAGAGGCGTTTCCTACCCAGCTGTCGTAAAGCCTGTAAAGGGTAGGTACGTTGTAGCCTGTGGAGTAGTTTGCAAAAACTACGAAAGAGTCTACGATCTTCTGTTTGAGCCCCAGCTTGTATGTAAGCCTGTTATCGAACTCCGAATAGTTGTCGAATCTTGCGCTCTGTGTAAATACCGTTTTGCCGTCAAACAGGGTGTTGTGGTTTGTGGCGAAAATGTATCTGTTGGAGTAGCTCTTCGCGAGGTCGGTTCCGGCGGAGAGCCCCTGGTGAAACGCCTGGTATCCGCCGCCCGCCTGCAGGAAGCTGTTTTGCGCATAGTCGAACCTGTCGATCAGACCGAACTCTTTGATATGGCCGCTATAGCCGCCGTACTGAGAACGGTTGAAGGTCGAGTAGTTGTAGAATATCTTCGCCATATTGGCTCCGTCTCTCCTACTGTACTGGGCCTTGTAAAACCTCTCTCGTATCTTGTTTAGAGTGAATGGTCCGTCAGGTGCATCGACGGTCTGACCTGTAGCGAAATCTATGGAGTCGTAGTGAACCGTGGCGTCTATGGCACTCAAAGAGGCTTCCAGCCTATCCTTGGGAGTTATGTCGTAACCAGCTTTGAGTGAATAGCTTCTGTTTCTGTAGCCGTCCTCTTCATATCCAAGGTCATCTGCCCTTGTCCCGTACAGAGGAGATCTCTGTCCCGGTTCGGCTGCGGAGAAACCGTCCGTTTCGAAATTGGCCATACTTAAGCGGTAGTCGAACGCTCCCAGATCATCACCTATCGAAAGATCGAAGCTCCTCGTATCGTAACTGCCGAACTTGAAAGCGTAAGAGAGACTCTTGCCGGACGGTTTTTTAGTGACGATATTGATGACGCCCGCACTGGCATCTGCGCCCCATACTCCGCTCTGCGCACCCTTTACCACCTCTATTCTTTCGACGTTGTCAAGCCTAAAGTGTTCGAACTGGGCACCGTTGAGCCCTGTAACATCGTTGGCGCGTACGCCGTCAATAAGTACAAGGGTATGATCCGGTGACAATCCGCGAAGATAGATGGAAGTGGGTTGGCCGAAGCCGCCGTTTGAAGTGAAAGAGATTCCGGGAACCGATGCAAGTGCATCTTTGAGGTTTCTGTAGCCTCTCTCCTCTATCTCTTCTGCAGTGATGACCGTTAAGTCTTCGGTCACATCCTCATCGTCCTGTTCCGTATTCGCTGCCGATACTACAATCTTGTGAAGCTGGATCGCCTGGGTGTTCTGAGCGTGTATCTGAACAGAACTGACCGTAGCGGCGATAGCTGCAAGAGTGAAATATCTGCCTTTGAAACCTTTGGCAAATCTCATTGCACTCCTTTCGGTTTATTGAAACCGCAATTCTACCAGATTTATGGTTAAAGCTCTCTCTTGGCTTCCTGTAGAGCCTCTATTACCTGATTGAGGTTTTCCGCGGGAATGTGTACTTTCCAGTCCGGCTCTTCACTGGTTTTGGAGAGCCAGATCCCCAGACTTACGACAGGTGATGAGTTCTCTCCGTAGGGCTCTTTGACCGTTGCTACGGTTATGGCACCGTCATCGGTACTCGCCAGCGGTATCTCTTTTATGAGTTGTGCTTCTTTCATTTTCTTCTCCTGCTTTGAACTTTTGTATCGGCTTTTGTCAATAGGGCCGTATTAAGAGTGGCTCTATTATATCACTTTTTCTTCTCGAGCAGCCTCGATAGCATAGCATTTAGCCTAAGCCACTTCTTATGCTCCATAAGCGGAAAACCCGCATATGTTTTGGAACCCTCTATCGATTTCGTAACACCTCCTCGCGCCGCGATAGTAGCGAAAGGTCCGATCTCCAGATGCCCGGCGGTACCGCTCTGACCGCCCATGACAACATTCCTGCCCAGTTTCGTAGATCCGGAAAGTCCTACCTGCCCCGTAATCAGGGAGTACTCTCCCACTTCGCAGTTATGGGCCACATGTACGAGATTGTCAAGTTTCGCACCCTCTTTTATGATTGTCGAATCGAGCGTTCCCCTGTCTATTGCGCAGTTGGCGCCTATCTCCACATCATCCCCTATGACGACGTTTCCAAGCTGATGAAGCTTCACATGTTTCCCATCTTTGGTATGTGCAAACCCATATCCGTCACTTCCGATAACCGTACCGGCATGTATGATACACCTTTTTCCTATTACGGTACGGCTATATAGTGTGACATTCGGGTAAATAAGCGTACCGTCACCGATGACCGTATCGTCGCCTATGTAGCAGCCCGGCATTATCTTTACACCTTTACCCACTTTCACATCTTTGCCGAAATTGACTCCGGGTGCAATTTCGCTCCCTTCCCCTATCACCGGTTCGGCCCCTTCGCTCTTCATCGGAGGGGGAGCGAAAAAGGCGCTCGCCATCGCGAGTTTAAGGTAGGGTTCGTCATCTACGAGGGGGATCGTTCCTTTTGGCACGAGATTCGCGAACCTGGGGCTGACGAGTACCGCTGCGGCTGCGGTATTTTCAAGATCTTTCAGATATTTGGGGTTGTCGAGAAAACTCAGCTCCTCCGAGGAGGCCCCTTTCAGCGTGGCAAGCCCCCTGATCTGCCTCTCTTCACCTCTGTAATCTACTCCGATCGACTCCGCAAGCACGCTGAGTCTCATTCGCGCTCCATGGCCACCACGCCGCCGCGCACTATCTCTACCGGATGGAAGCGCTGTGCCGCCTCTATGAAGTGCTTCACCCTCTTGGGTTCATCGGCCACCATCGTGATGATATGCTGGCTGCTAACATTGGCGATTCCGCCGTTATAGGCCTGGCAAAGCGCCTGTATGCTGGAGAGGGATTCGTTTATCGGAAATTTCATCATGACCATCTCTTTCTCTATCATCTCCTCGTGCTCTATAACCTTGTATGTAGGTATCAGCTTGTGGAGCTGCTTGATAATCTGCTCGATGACCCTTACGTTCCCCCTGGTCTCTATCGTAAGACGCGACATGTCGCTTTCGGGTATCGGTGCCACCGTCAACGCCTCTATGTTATAGCCTCTGGCGGCGAAAAGCCCTGTTATGCGCGCGAGTACACTATGCTCGTTCTGGACTATTACCGAAATGATTCTTCTTTCAACTTTCATGATCAATCCTTGAATTCCAGCATCATATTGTAGAGCGTTCCGCCGCTGGGCACCATCGGCAGTACATTTTCGTTGCGGTCGACCACGACGTCGATCATCGCAACGACACCCTTTTCCACAGCATCTTTGAGCGCTTCGTCGAACTCATCTTTCGTCTCTACCCTGTAACCGATGCCGCCGCACGCTTCGGCCAGACGTACGAAGTCGGGCTGGAAACTGAGATCTGTCTCTGCATACCGCTTCTCGTAGAAGAAGGTCTGCCACTGCCTGACCATTCCCAAATAGTGGTTGTTCAGGATTATGTTTATAACCGGCAGCCTGCTCTCTACGGCGGTGACCAGCTCCTGAATGTTCATAAGAATAGATCCGTCGCCTGTAAAGTTTACGCTTATCTTCTCCGGCCTGGCCCTCTTTACCCCCATAGCGGCCGGAAAGCCAAAGCCCATGGTACCAAGACCTCCGCTGGTTATGAACTGCCTCGGAAAGGTGAATGGGTAAAACTGTGCAGTCCACATCTGGTGCTGGCCGACATCGGTACTTATCACCGCATCTTCACCGAGCAGCTCTCCGACACGTTCTATAACCCACTGCGGCTTTATAACCTTGTCGCTATCCTCGTATCCGAGCGGATGGATCTCGTTGTAGCGTTTCAGAATCTCCCGCCACGGCTGATACCTGTCGGGATCGACCTGCTCCTTGACTTTGGGGATCATCACCTCCAGAACCTCTTTCAGATCGCCTACTATCGGGTAGTCGACATCGACGAGCTTGCCGATGCTGCTCGGGTCGATATCGACATGGATAATCTTCGCATGCTTGGCGAATTCGGACAGCTTGCCGGTGACCCTGTCGTCGAAACGGGGCCCGAGCGCTATCATAAGGTCCGCTTCGCTCATCGCCATGTTGGCCTGATAGGTTCCGTGCATACCCACCATGCCAAGAAGCAGAGGATCGTCATGGCGCAATGTTCCGCGCGCCATCAGGGTCTCTACTGCCGGTATCTGCGTCGCTTTGACGAATTCGCGCACCAGATCGGCACTGCCGGAGTGTATGATGCCGCCGCCCAGGTAGAATACGGGACGCTTGGCCTTGCAGATAGCTTCGGCCGCCTTCTTTATCTGGCGTACGTTTCCTTTCGTGGTCGGCCTGTATGTCGGGATATCCACACGGGTCGGGTAGTCGAATTTGGCCAGCTCCGCCGTGACATCCTTCGGTATGTCTACATGTACCGGACCGGGGCGGCCGCTGCTGGCTATATAGAAAGCCTCCTTCAAAATCAGAGGAAGTTCGCTTGCGCTTCTTACGAGATAGTTGTGCTTGGTACAGGAGCGGCTGATTCCTGTGGCGTCGATCTCCTGGAAAGCGTCCGTTCCTATCAGAGTGATCGGTACCTGGCCGCTGATGACGACGAGCGGTATGGAGTCCATATATGCGGTTGCAAGGCCTGTTACGGCATTGGTGAAGCCGGGACCGCTGGTTACGAAAGCGACGCCGACCTTTCCGGTAGAACGGGCGTACCCCTCCGCCGCATGTACGGCCGCCTGTTCGTGGCGCGTAAGTATATGTTTGAAATCTTTCTGTTTATACATCTCGTCGTAGACGTTCATGATGGCTCCGCCGGGGTAGCCGAAAACGGTATCTACCCCCTCCAGCTTCATAGCCTCGATTACCATCTGTGCTCCGGTCATCTCCATGGCCGCATCTCCTAGCTTAATAAATTTGCCGATTATAGCCAAAAACAGGTTAACAAAATATTTTGTAACTGACCTTACGCAAGCTCTCCCGGCCGCTTCAGCAAACCGAGACACCCTGCGATGGCCACCCCTTCACGCAGACCGTCATCTATCACGACACTCTCATCGAATCCCAAAATCGAATATATCCGCTCTAAAATCAGAATTCCGGCCGCAATGAGATCCTCTCTTCCGACCCCGACCAGCTCCCGCCTCGACTCTTCGTCCAAAGATAGCAGCCTCACCATCTGCATCTTCAAATCGTCCCTGTGCAAAATAGTTCCGTTGACCTTTTTTGCATCATATGTTGCGTAATTCATTCCTAGCTTCATCGCCGCAACGGTCGTCGGCGTTCCAGCCGTAGAGACGAACAGTTTCGGATCTAAACCTTCGTCTCTCATGTTTTCAGCGTATCTTTGCATCTCTTCCATCAGCAGCGGAAGCGCCTGCCCGATCTTTTCTACAGATCCGTACTTCTGTGCGACAGTCACTATTCCTATATCGAAACTTCGGCTCTCTACCCTGCCCGAGTCGAAAAAGAGAATCTCCGTAGAGCCACCTCCAAGATCCGACAAAACAAACTTTTCGCTCTCCATTCCCATCTTTTCGAGACGGTTTTTGACGGCCAAAAGCGTATATTGCGCCTCTTCATCGCCGCCTATCACTCTGAAGTCGATGCCGCATTCGCTTTTGATCCTCTTTAGTACCTCTTCGGTGTTCGAGGCTTTTCGAAGCGCTTCCGTTGTGACCGCTGCAACCGGCTGCGAAAAGTCTATGATCTCCTTCGCCTCGTTTAAAGCCTCTATGATGCGCTCGACGGCAGCTTCGCTTATCTTTCCGCTCTCATGTATACCGTCGGCGGTTCTTACTATCTTTTCGAACCACGCCACAGGCTCGAGGGTACCGCAATCAATCTCGACGGCCCTGAAGGTGTTGGAACCAAGATCTACTGCAATCATCTTTGCGGTACGATCTTTTCGGGTAACGAGCCGATATCCACATCTTTCTCCTCTTTAGGCTCCATATCCGTAAACTTGTCCCTCATCCGGTGTTCGACCAGCCAGGACTCCATCTCGTCATCCATTCCGAAAAGCTCCAGGTAGCGCCTTATACCGGCATGAGCGCTATTTACATCTCTTAAAGCGCTCTCTATCTGTACAAGATATGCCTGCTTCAGCAGACTGACCATTTTTCTCCTCTTTTGAGATAGGGAAGCAAAAGGTGCAAAAATCCGTTTCATTTCGGCCACGTCACCCAAAGAGGCGGCTTTCTCCGCTCTCATAACAACCTTCTGCCACGCCTCCTCCAGATTTTGTACTATCTTTGTCTCTTCAAGTTCAGGATGCTGTTCCAAAATCCTGTATATGGCCGCATAATTTTTTTGCGCAAAGTATCGCATGGCCGATGCGTAAAGATTTGCCGTCTCCAGCAGCTCCTTCGCCCTCTCCTTCATATCGGGAAACTCCATAAGCTGCGATGCAAGGCGTGCCGCCTCTGCATAATTTCCCGCCTCTAGTTCACCGGATGCCCTGTTTGCGATCATATCAGCTATCTTCTCTATCTTTTTGTACTCATCGAGCTCCATGATTGCAGGATAGCGCTTTGCCAGATCGATCGCACCTTTGAAATCACGTTTGCTTACGAGCTTCATAAAGAGTCTGTAGATCTCCTTCTCGTTCAAGAGCGCCTGGATCAATGCACTTTTACCGGATATACCCCTGAATGGTTTCAAAAGCTCTTTGGCTCTCTCCTCTCCTCCATTTTGCAGCACGATCTTCTTGGCACGTGAAAAGAGGTTTTCCCACTCCCTCTCCATCATATCGTAGTAGCGATTCTGCTTCAGCATAGGGTATTTGGCCGCCATCGAGTATGCCAGCTGATACTTTTTCCTCTCTACAGCGGTTTTGAACTTCTGAAAATCCGTAAAATCGTTGATGAGCTGCTGGGCGAGCAGTCGTTTGGAAGCCTCTACACAAAAGGGTTCGAGTATCTTTTTCGCCTCATCTTTTTTGCCAAGCTCAAGAAGCGACATCGCCTTTTGAAACGTTTCGTTCCAGAGCGCTTCGAGCTTCAGATATTCGTCGCTGTAACGCAGAAGCGGATTCTCCTCCGCCAGCCTGTAAGCCGACGCCAGGTCGTTCGAGGCTATATACTCCTCCATCTTCCGGCTCTCTTTGAGAGGTGAATTGAATGTCACCTCACCATCCGCCAGACCCACTACGAGATGGTTACCGTCTAAGACGTAGCAGAGCTTTTTTACCGGCTTTAGATACTGAAGATAGCGCAGGGCGACGAGCTCGTAACTGTTCAGATCGTAAAGCGAAACCACACCGGTTTTGTCTGCCGCAAAGAGAAACCTATCGTCCGGCGTCACGCTCAGGGCTGTCACTTCATCAAACATCTTTTTGAGCCTCTTTATCACTCTGGCCCCGAAGTAGTCCCAGACCACTATTTCTCCCTCTTTGTCGGCGGCTACCAGACGATGAGCGCCGATAAAGAGCATCTCCGTAATCGCCTTCGAGTGGCCTATCAGTCTGAAACCCTGAGAGAGAGACGAGATGTTGGTAATCATTATTCTACGGTCGAAACTTCCTGTCGCAATCCACTGGCCGTTGGGGCTGAAAGCTATAGCGGTTACAAAATCGGAGTGGTGGGGCAAAGATGCGACCATACGGCCGGTTGAAAGACTCCACAAAAAGGTCCTTCCATCCTGTCCTCCGGTAGCCAGATACCTATGCTTACGGCTGATGCAGAGACTCTCAACATCTCCTTCATGCCTCTTGAATCGGTAAAGCAGCCTCTTGCTCGTTCCGTCGAAAACGGCTACACCCTCCTTTTTGACACAAAAAGCGACATACCTGCCATCATCCGATATATCGGCTCCGTGAAGAAACTGATTGTTTTGTGCGAGAGTGGTTTTGAAACCATCTACAATATTTATCGGGTTGGTGGAGAAGATTCGTACGGAGTTGGAGCTGTCCAGTATTGCGACACGACGGCCGGAAAGCTCTTTTATCGCCGTGATGGAGTGCCGGAAACCGAGCCTCTTTTCGATAATCATCCGCTACACCTCAACACTTCCGAACCCTGATCTAATGCTTCACTTCGAAGCGGAAATCGTTCTCACGCAGCATCTTCTTGATCAGCTCCTGATGCTCTCTCCCTTTCGTCTCCAAGGCAATCGATACATAGGCGTCTCCAAACTTCAGATCGAGAGAGGTCCTGTCGTAGCCTATCTGTACGATGTTGGCCTGTGCATCTTTCAGAATCTGCGTCAGAAGCATCAGACTGCCAGGCTTGTCTACGAGTGTAACAACCAGTTTCATCTTTCTGTACGACTTCAGCAGACCCTTCTCTATGATTACGGAGAGCATTGTGACATCTATGTTCCCGCCGCTGAGAAGCGATACAACCTTTGAGCCTTTCGGAAGCTCTATCTTGTCATGAATCAAAGCGGCGACTCCGACCGCTCCGGCACCCTCTACAACCAGCTTCTGCTTCTCCAGAAGATACAAAATCGCGTTCGCTATCTCTTCGTCGTCGACAAGTATCATCTCGTCTACATACTCCAAAATATACTTCAGAGTCTTTTCCGATGTATCTCTAACTGCGATTCCATCGGCTATCGTACGGACTTTGACGGTATCTATCTGCTTTTTCGCATCGAACGAGAGTTTCATCGCAGGAGCGCCGGAAGCGGCCACCCCTATCACTCTGGTTTTCGGAGAGAGGGCTTTCATCGCGACCGCTATGCCGCTGATGAGTCCACCTCCTCCCACAGGAACCAGTACCGCATCGGGAGCTTCGCAGTGTTCGAGTATCTCCAGGGCGATGGTTCCCTGACCTGCTATCACCTCGTCATCGGCAAAAGGATGGACGAAGACCCGTCCCGTTTTGTTAGCATACTCGACTGCGTAAGCGTACGCCTCGTCGTAGTTCGTACCGGAGAGTATCACCTCCGCACCGTACGACTTTACGCCGTCGACTTTCGTCAAAGGGGTCGTTTCGGGCATCACTATCGTTGCAGGTATTTTGAAATATTTTGCGGCCAGAGCAACCCCCTGCGCATGGTTGCCGGCACTTGCGGCCACAACCCCTTTGGAGCGCTCCTCTTCGCTTAATGAGGCGATCTTGTTGAAGGCCCCGCGAATCTTGAACGAACCGGTATTTTGCAGATTCTCCTTTTTCAGATAAACCTCGAAACCGGTATTTTCACTAAGTTTCGGAGCGTAGGAGAAGGGTGTCTTTACAGAGACCTTTTGTACTTCGCCGTGCGCTTTTTTAATATCGGCGAGCGTTATCATACATACTCCCTGTGATCGACCATCGCACACCTGCTCTGAACCACTCTCATACCGTTTCCTTTTGCGGCTGCAGCGGCTTCGTTGTTTACAATTCCGGCCTGCATCCAGACCACTTTCACGTCTCTGCGCTCTATGCACGCTTGCACAACGGGGCCTACCGCGGACGACTTTCTGAATATATCGACCATATCGACTCTAAATGGAATCTCTTTCAAAGAGCGGTAGACCTTCTCTCCAAGTATCTCATCCTCTTTCGGATAGATCGGAACTATCCTGTAGCCGGCCTCTTTCAGATATTTTGCTACCCTGTAGCTCGCTTTGGACGGATCGGGCGAGAGCCCTACTACGGCAATCGTCTCGACCTCGCTGAAAATCTGCCTGATCTCTTCAGTATCGGCATTGATCGTCGGGAATTCGCACTCCATAAAAAGCCTTTGAAAATTTTGTGACCGAATACTACGCAAAAGAGGCAACACCGTTAAAACTTTCGATTCCGAAGTTTAGAAGGGTGCTGAACCGTTTTGCCGATCTCACACCCCTGCATACCTTAAACTTGCGTAAATTCAGTATACGGGAGTATAGCAAACAAGCCCTTAGAGTATCACCTCAAACGACGCATCGAACCTAATTACAAAATAGATTTTCGGTATAAAATGGCCACACCTCTACGGCAGGTGTAAATATGCCGCCAAGCTTGAAGGTATATATAGTCCGGAATCTCCTGTTTCGACTCCAAAAATGTAGAAGCGGGGTGGGGGCCCTTCTGCATATCAGTACCCCAAAACTCCAAGAAGGTTGTATACTCCGAAAGCCATAAGCCACGCCAGTACATTCGGGTAGACCATGTAGAAGCCGCGCCATGCCCACTGCGGCACCTCCGCCCAGAATGTACTCATGGCAGCTATACACGGTGAGTAGATCATGATTATAACGATAAGCGCCACAGCCGCTTTGAACGAGATGTTCTCTCTGAGCCTCTCAATAAGTGTATTGCTCTTCTCGTCGGCATCTCCAACGGCATAGAGTGTCGCCAGCGTCGAAACCACCACCTCTTTGGCGGCCAGTCCCGCAATAGTTGCAACGGAGACTCGCCAGTCGAAGCCGAGCGGAGCGAAAACCGGCTCTATCGTCTTGCCTATCGTCCCAAGATAGCTGTTCTCAAGCTCTTTTGCGGCAAGTTCGCTCTGAAGTTGCATCTTTGCAGCCTCATCGATAGCCGCTTCGATCTTCGCTTCATAACTTTGAACGAGTAGGGAGTCGTGCGGGTATGAACTCAAAAACCAGATGATCATCGATGCACCTGCAATGAACGTTCCAGCCTTTTTCAAAAAGAGTTTGGCTTTTATCCAGAGCTCAACGCCGAGAGCCTTCATAGATGGAAATCTGTAGGGCGGCATCTCCATAACGAACGGCTCAGGCTCCCCTTTAAAGAGCACCATACGCAAAATCTTCGCCACTATAAGGCCGAGGATCGCACCGCTTATATAGATGATAAAGAGAATGTTGCCGGCATGGGATGTCGGGAAGAAGGCGCCTATGAGCAGCACATAGACCGGGAGCCTCGCCGAACAGCTCATGAAGCCGAGTACCAGCATCGTGATGATGCGGTCTTTGGGATTTTTGAGCGTCCTTGCGGCCATATAGGCCGGTACCGTACACCCGAATCCGCTAACCAGCGGGATGAACGCCTTTCCCTGCAGACCGAACTTTTTCATGAAACCGTCTAGCAAAAAAGCGGCCCTGGCCATGTAGCCCGTCTGCTCGAGAAGGTTTATACCAAGAAAAAGAATCAGGATATTGGGAAGAAACATTATCACCGAACCGACCGCCGGGACTATGCCGTCAGCGAGTACAGACTGAATCGCACCCGCGGGGAGTACTGCGTTTATAGTATTCGATATCTCCGTAAAGGCGGCATCGATCCACTCCATCGGAACTGAGCCGACTTCGAATGTTATCTGGAAAAGGAGCCACATGAAAAAGAGAAAAATAGGCAGACCAAGAATCGGGTGTATGAGCAGTCTGTCGAGCCTGTCGGTAAGCGTCAATTTTTTTGGCGGCTTTTTAAGCGCTTTCAAAACCAGGGCCTTCGCCATGGCGTACCGCTCGTCGCTTAGAATGTCGCTTGTAGACTCTTCGTCGAACTCCATCTCCAGTTCACGGTATATCTGCCCCAGCATCTCGTGCAGCTCTATGAAAATCGGCAGGTCGTGTATAACCTTGTAGACCTCCTCGTCCCTGTCAAGAAGCCTGATTGCTATGAACCTCGCTTCATCGGGATCTTTGAAGTGGGGAGATTTGTGCAGCATCTTCACGAGTTTCTCTATCTGCTCCTCTATACGTTCGTCATAGAAGAGTTTGTTTTTGGGTTTCTGACTTGTGTAAACCTCTATTACATGGTCCACTATTTCATCTACACCCCTGTGCTCCTTCGCAGATGTAAGAATCACGGGAATTCCAAGCAGCTCTTCGAGTTTATCTCTATCGACCTTGCCGCCCTGTTTCTCTACCTCGTCTATCATATTCACGACAAGGATCATCTTCTTCTGCATATCCATGAGTTGGAATGTAAATATCAGGTTTCGAGAGAGGGTGTTGGCGTCAGCTACGTTTATTATAAGATCGTAATCTTCGTTGTAGAGAAACTTTTTTGCCACCTGCTCTTCGGGAGTGTACGCGTTTAGAGAGTATATACCGGGCAGGTCGACCATCTCTATCTCATAGCCGTCTTTTTCTATAAATATCTCTTTCTTTTCGACAGTGACTCCGGAAAAGTTTCCGACATGCAGCCTTGCACCGGTCATCGAGTTGATTATCGAAGATTTACCGACATTCGGCTGTCCAGCCAGAGCAACCTTTATCTTCTTCATTTTCTGTTCCGTTCCGGTTCCGTTTCGGCTGCCGCTCTCATCCGTATCGCAGTTGCGGCACTTCACTTGCAACCGCCTTTGGGTTCCATAAAGACTGAAGCGGCCTCCTCTTCTCTCAGAGCTATCTTGGTACCGTCGCTCTCTACCTCCCAGGTCTGCTTGGCCAACGTATGATCGAGAATCTTTATCTCGCTCCCTTTTGCAAGGCCCAAAGAGAAGAGGCGCCCTTTTATAGGGTCTTTGGCCTTTATCTTAACTATGCGGCCTTCACATCCGATCGTACATTCGGTCAAAGGTTTCACTCTCAAAAGCCTCCACAATTTTTTGGTGATTATAGATCAATCGGAGAGCAAAGTCAATAGTGTTGATAATCATTCTCATTGTTAAGTGAAAAAAGGGCTCTAAATCTCTTTGTTCAACCCCCTTTATGGGCGGCGCATGTAAAATATGCCCGATAAATCCAATTACCGGAGATAAAGAATGAAAAAGTTCCTGACTACCATGATGGCCATTTTTACGATAAGCTTTCACCTCTACGCACAGGAGGTCGAATACAGCGACGACATCGATGCGAAAGAGGCTGCCAAAATGGTCAAAGAGGATGATGCAGTTATCATAGACGTACGTGATCCGAGGGAGTTTCTATATGCTGGACATGCGGTAGGCTCTGTAAATATACCCATATTTTTCGTTCGAATTGATCTTCCCCCGGTCGAGACCAGAGTGAAGGTGGCGCAGCTTGAGAAGAGAAAAGAGAAGGCGATTCATGTAAAGAAGATCTACCGTCCAATGATGGATGAGAACAGAAACTTCGTAGAAGATGTAAAGAGAGTGGTCGGCTCCAACCTACAAAAGCCCGTGATTCTGATATGCAGGAGCGGTGATAGGTCGGTATACGCCGCCAACAAGCTGGCAAAAAACGGTTTTGAAAATGTATACAATATAGAAGCTGTCTCTTATACACATCT
>WFYC01000038.1 GCA_015490295.1 Hydrogenimonas sp.
ACTGATGTTACGCAAATTCCGGGCATAGCCCGCAATTCGGCAGGGCCTGGACGGCCCTACAACCCCCTGAAGCTTCGAAATCTTATATTTCGAGATGATTTTACGCTTTCTGCGTAAACCACTCATGTTACGCAAATTCCGGGCATAGCCCGCAATTCGGCAGGGCCTGGACGGCCCTACAACCCCCTGAAGCTTCGAAATCTTATATTTCGAGATGATTTTACGCTTTCTGCGTAAAATCAGTCCTAAAATTAAAGCTGTTTCAGCCGATCTTACCGCAGATTGGAGGCTGCCCGACACTGCAGAACTTACAACGAAAGCATTGTTGCCGTGTATAAGTCGCATATTGTAGCAGTTACACTATAATTTCGCAAAAAAAGGAGGCTACATGCCGCAAAAAGTACCTGAAGACATAGGCTGCGACAACCCCGACTGCGCAAAAAAGGATGAGTGCAAACGTCAGGAGATCGCCAAAAACGGCACTGCAAGAGAGGTTAGAAAATTCGGCGGCACACCTGAAAAAGGGTGCGGAAAATTCATACAGAAATAGACTCCCCTCTTACGCCGCTTCCGCGGCACTCTCCCATAAATTTTTATTACTACACCGACTATTGGGCTGAAACATTCTTGTCGGCAAGTGTATAATGAAATAGTTTAATATGGAATTAATGCTCACTTAACAGAGGCTTGTCATAATTTCGGCAAAAATCTGCAGCCGGTTCGGTAAACGGACCGGTTCACGAGGAGCTGCCATGATAAAACGTTCAATACCGCTGCTTTCACTTTTTGCCGCCGCACTTCTGGCCCAAAACGATATATCCGAGCTTGCACCCGTAAGTGTCGTCGCTACCGGTGAAGAGGAGCCGGTGCTAGATCAGCCTGTGAGCATAGCCGTAAAAGAGAGTGACGAGATAGAGCTCGACCAGGTGATCTTTCAAAAAGATCTTCTAAATTCGCTATCTGGTGTTCGAATAGAGCAGACCGGCTCTATTTTCGGGCATATGACATCTATCAGAATGCCGATAAACACAGGGCCCTACTATCTTTTCATGCAAGACGGCATACCGGTTCAATCTTCCGGCTTTTTCAACCATAACGGCCTTGCATATACCACATTCTCATCCGCGGTCTCTGCGGAAGTACTCAAAGGTGCCGGTACGGCTCTCTATGGCTCTGACGCCGTTGCCGCAGTAGTGGATGTGAAGTCTCCTGATGTACCTTCAAAACGGCAAAGTTCAGTTGAAGCGATGGCCGGAAGTTACGGCTACGGCTCTTTGCGGGTACAGTCGGGCGCACCCGCAGGCGAAGAGAGCGGCTACACTGCAGGAGCGAAGATACTTCACAGCGACGGCTGGCGCGATCATACAACCAGCAAAAGAGCTGAACTCAACTTCCGCTACGATATCTCCATAGACGAAGAGAACATTCTCAAGATCGTATTCAACGCAAGCAAAACGGATGCCGAGCAGGCTGACAGTTTCAACGACTACGCCAATATAGAAAACGGCTCTACCGCCGCGAGCGACGATCCGAACTACTTCAAGGCGCTAGAACTCACCGACGTTCGCAGAAAGTTCGACTATGCAAGGCTCAGCGCCGAGTGGAGCAACTACGCTTACGACGATATCGAAATCACTCTTACCCCGTACATCCGCTACAATCGCAACAGATATGTCGCGACATGGAACGCGAACTTGCCCAGAAACGACAACAAGCTCGCAACGGTGGGAGTTGTACAGAAAAACCGCTACGACGCTCCGTGGGGAAAGATTATAGGTGGTCTGGATGCCGAATATACGAAATCTGATCTTAAATATATCCAGGATTTCGACATAAACGTATCGAGCTGGAGCGGAACGACAACGTATCTTGCGGGCGATCTTTACGACTACAATGTAGACTATATAGCGATAGCCCCGTATATCCATACCGAGGTGAATCTCGCGGAAGATATGGTCGCAAGCTTAGGGCTGCGCTACGACTACAACCGCTTCGACTACACAAACAACCTTGCCCAAAACAGCTACGACGCTTCCGGCAAATATTTCAGGCCCGCTGACAGGAGCGACAACTTCTCACACCTGAGCCCCAAATTTTCACTAAGCTACCGTCCGAAGGCCGATACAAACATATACCTGCGCTACGCAAACGGCTTCCGTATTCCGCAGGCATCCAGACTCTACTCCATGCAAAAGGGGTATGAAGAGGTCTCATTGGATCCGGAGACATCGAACACCTTCGAGATAGGGTTCAAAAAGCTGTTCGGTACCAAAGGCTACTTTGAACTGGCCACATACTACATGACCATAGACGATACAATCGTAAGATACAGAAACGACGTAACCGGGGACTACTACTACGCAAACGGCGGCAGCACGCTTCACAGGGGCATAGAGCTCACTTTGGCGGCGAAGATGAGCGAGGAGCTCAGCTGCAAGGTGGCATACTCCTACTCACGCCACAACTACAGGGACGATCCGAAATACGGAAGCAACGAGATGCAGCAGGCCCCGAACCACCTGGGCAACCTGAGGCTTATCTACTCTCCATCTTCCGTCAAAGGGTTTAAGATCATGGGTGAGTACGTATATGTAGGCCCCTGGTGGCTCGACGACGCGCACAGGGGCGGCAGATACGAAGGGTACAGCATAGGGAATCTCAAAGCCGACTACAGCTACGACTCCCACTGGAGATTTTTCGCGAAAGTCAACAACATTACAGACGAAAGGTATGCAAGCCGCGCCAGGTACGCATGGGGGAAAACGGACTATACGCCCGGCGACCCCAGAGAGCTTTATGCAGGGCTTGAATATAGATGGTAAAACTCTTCAAAATCCACAAGTTCGCCGGTCTTTGGGCCGGTGCGGTTTTGCTGCTACTTGCGGTGACCGGTTTTTTCCTCGATCACGACAAGTGGCAGTTTCTATACTCCACTAAAATCTCATACACTCCCAAGCCCCTCAAAGAGCAGGAAAAACGGCTCTTCGAGGGCTTCTATATAGACGAAAAAGATCCAAAAAAAATTGTCGCCTGTTCGAAGCGCGGAATTTTCGAAAGCGAAGACGGCGGAGCGAGCTACAGGCGGATATTCGACGGAATATGCCTCGCCGTAAGAGAGGATAGAGGCAGACTCTTTGCGGCAACCGGCGATGGAATATACAGAATCAAAGAGGGGAAGATCGAGCCGTTCGCCCTGAGGGGGTCGTATGTAAACGCCATAAGCGTATCTGAAAATAGAGTTTTCGCGGCGGTAGATAAACATAGGCTCTACCTTATAGATGCAAAGAGCGGAGAGTTACTGAAAAGTACCACACCGAAATTCAGAGAGGAGGATCTCAAGGCGCCTATCACACTCTCGAGGTTCGTGCGCGATCTTCACTACGGCAGGGGCTACTTCGACGGCGACATCTCTCTTTATATAAACGACTACGCCGCACTTGTACTTGCGTGGCTCGGTTTGAGCGGCTACATTATCTGGCGTATTATAGCCTCCAAAAAGAGGGCCAAAAGCGCCAGAATCCTCATTAGAAGCCATGCAAACATACTTGCCGTAATAGCTGCCGCTCCGCTTTTGGTCCTTTCGGTTACCGGAATCTTTCTCGACCACTCCGCCTCTTTGGCGGGCTTCATGCGTTCGGTGAAGATTCCCCCGCCGCTGCTGCCGCCGGTTTACGGCTCGCTTACCCACGACGTATGGAGTATCGACTGCGACGCGAAAGAGTACAGGATAGGCAACAGATACGGAGTATATAGAAGCGAAGATCTAAAGGAGTGGAGGCTTGAAAACCGGGGTTTTGCCTACAGGATGATAAGAAAAGGTGAAACCCTCTACGTAAGCGGCATGGGTGCACCCAACAGACTCTTCGAAAACGGGAAGTGGAGGGTTCTGCCGAAAACCCCTCATATGTTCAAAGATATCTACCTATCGGATGGCAAATACAGATTTTTCACTACACACGATTTAAAAGAGAGGCTGCCGCAGTTTGAAGATGTCACACTCTACACTCTGCTTCTGTCGCTGCATGACGGAACCTTTTTCGCCCCGTGGTGGGTCTGGATAAACAGCACGGCCGCGGCGGCACTACTTCTTCTGCTTTTTAGCGGAATATCGAGATGGCTGGCTAAAAAGAGGCCCAAACGGGTCAGATAAGACCGAGCTCCGAAAAGATCGGTTCGAGCTCCGCGAACTTCTCTACAAGTGTCTCTATCAGGCTTCCGAAAGCCTTGTCTTCTTCATACCACTCCTCTACGTGTGCGAGGGCATTGCTCTTCTGCTCTTCGCTGAGCTCTTTGGAGCTTCTTATCGCCTCTTTCAGTTTTTCGAGTTTTTCATGATGTTTATGGTGCGGCATAATTTAATCCTTCTTTTTATTGGCATCATACTCTTTGTTTGATTAAAGTGAAATATTTTTTAAACAAGTCCCAAAAGCGCCGTCAGAAGAACCGGCGGGGTAACTATGAGACCCACTTTCATATATTCGCCCCACCCTATTTTTACACCCTTTTTTGCAAGCACATGCAGCCACAGGAGAGTCGCAAGCGATCCTATCGGAGTCATTTTGGGGCCCAGATTACAGCCGATAATATTGGCATAGGCCAAAAATGTATCTCCCGTTTTGTCGATCGCGAGATCCATCACCATGACGGTAGGCATATTGTTCATAACGGAGCTCAAAAGGGCCGAAAGAAAGCCCGTTCCTATAATGTAGGTCTCATGGCCGTACCCTTTCAGATAGCCGAGCCAGCCCGCTATTTCGTCCGTAAGGCCCGCGTTTTTGAGACCGAAAACGACGACATAAAGACCTATCGAAAACCATACAACCTGCCATGGGGCGGTTTTGATCGTCATTATCGGTTTTGCGGCCCTGTTTTTTGCCGCTATATAGAGAAAGAGCAGCGCTCCGCCGAGCGCAAAAAGGGAGATCGGCAGATTGTAAATATCCCCTATAAAGTAACCCGCCAGCAAAAGGGCCAGAAACCACCAGCTTATCCTGAACATCTTTTCGTTTTTTATGACGCTTTCGGCTTCCGGCAGAGTATCTATGGAGATTCTGGCGGGAATCGACTTTCTGAAAAAGAGCCAGAGCACGACGATGGAAGCGGCTATGGATAGAAGGTTCGGGAAGAACATGGCCCGCATATACTCTACGAAGCCTATATCGAAATAGTCTGCCGTCACTATGTTGGTGAGGTTCGATATGACCAGCGGGTTCGAGGCGCTGTCTCCTATGAAGCCGCCGGCCATCAAAAAGGCAAAAATTGCCTTCGGGTCCATCTTCAGGTACCTCATCTTCGCAAGAAGAATGGGCGTAAGAATCAGAGCGGCCCCGTCGTTCGCGAAAAATGCCGCGACCAAAGCTCCTAGAAGTAGGACGTTTACAAACATCAGATGCCCGCTGCCGCGGCTGAGCTTTGCCATCTTTATAGCCGCCCACTCGAAAAAGCCTATCTCGTCCAGAACCATAGAGAGCAAAATTATGCCGATAAACGCCAGCGTGGCATCCCAAACTATCGATGTAACCTCTATTACATCCCCGAAAGAGACTACACCCGAAACCAGAGCGGCAACCGCCCCCGCAACCGCGGTAGTGCCTATCTGCAACCCCTTCGGCTGCCAGATGACCAGAATAAGGGTTATTATAAAAATCGTTACGGCAAGAATCATCCAAGCACTCCGTTGAAAATATAGCCTATAAGCATAATACCGATCGCTACAGTCGAGAAGAAGATAGTTATAAGCTTGGTAGAGAGTATCTTTTTCAAGATCATCGCTTCGGGCAGGCTCAAAGCCGTTACGGCCATCATGAAACTGAGTGCCGTACCCATCAGCATCCCTTTTTGTGTCAGCACTTCTATAAGCGGCATGACTCCGGCGGCGTTCGAGTACATCGGCACTCCGAGAATCGTTGCGACCGGCACCGCATACCACGCATCGTTTCCGGCGACAGAGACTATCAGGTCAGTCGGTACATAGCCGTGTATAAAGGCCCCTACAGCGATTCCTGCGACAACATAGAGCCACACCTTTCGCAATATATCGGCCGTATACCTCCAGGCTTCGATCAGACGCTCCCTGACAGAGATTGTCATCTCGCACTTTGGAAGCTCACCCTCCACAGGCTCCACCTTTATCAGAACCTCATCTTCCAGATTGAGTCTCCCTATGATCAGCCCGGATACGATAGCGACAAGCAGGCCGAAACCGATATATAGAAGCGTCACCTTCCAGCCGAAAAGCGCAAATAGCATAGCTATCGCAATCTCGTTGTTCATCGGTGCCGATACCAGATAACTGAACGTCACTCCAAGAGGTATGCGCGCCTGCAAAAACCCGAGAAACAGCGGGATGGCACTACAGCTGCAAAACGGAGTTATTATTCCAAATAGTGCAGCCGAAAGATGACCGAAAAGCGGATGTCTTTTGCTTAAATAGTCTCTTACGATCTCTGTAGGAAAGAAGCTCCTTAAAAATGTTACGGCGAAGATGATAACGGTAAGAAGCAGAAAAATCTTGACCGTGTCGTATATGAAAAAGTCAAGAGCCTCCGCAGCCCTGCCTCCCATACCCAAAGTTTCGTAGACGAAACTATCGACTGCATCTTTCCACATATCAGGATATGAGCTTTACAATCTCGTCTACGGAGAGCACTTTACCGACACTTACCACTTTCGAGTCCACAACGAGTCCGGGGGTGCTCATGACACCGTATTTCATTATCTCGGTTATATCATCCACTTTTTTGATCTGGGCGAATTTTCCGCTTCTTGCCACCGCCTGCTTTACATTCTCTTCAAGTGCCCTGCACTTTGCACATCCAGTGCCGAGTATCTCTATGGTCATTGCAAAAGCTCCTTCTCTACAATAGGAAAAAGCCTCTCTTTTATTAGATCTTTTGTCTTCTTAAACTCTTCATATCCTTTACCGTCCGGATCTTCAAAACCCACATGCAGAGTCTTGACGGATGCGGGAAAAACCGGGCACGACTCCTTCGCGTTGTCACATACGGTCACCACAAGATCGAAGGGCCCTTCGGCAGATACCTCGTCGATGCTCTTCGAGTGGTACTTATCGTTCCATGCTCCCTCTTCTTCAAGCACCTTTACCGCATTCGGATTCACTCTGCCCGAAGGGTTCGAGCCCGCACTGAAAGCCTCTACCCCTTTTGGACCCAGATATCTGTTTACAAGGCCCTCCGCGATTATCGAGCGGCAACTATTGCCGGTACACAAAATAAGCACTTTTTTCATAATTTACACTCTTTTGAAAGTTTTTTAAGGTCGGGAAGTTCCACAGACAGAGTGCGAATCTCTTCCAGGGCCTCCTGCCTGAATCTGTCCAGCGGAGAGCGTATGGAGTAGTATCTCCAGCGGCCGCACTGTTTCGAGCTCAAAAAACCGGCATCTTTCAAAATCTTCAGATGCCTCGATAGTCGCGACTGGATCATACCGAAGGATGCTTCAAGATCACATACGCAAAGGGGTCCGTGCATATCTATGAATTTAAGCAGTTTTACCCGCGTCTCGTCATAGAGCGCCCCTATGCTTTTCAAAAAATCCTCCATAGCCTCCACACCGTCTCCTTTCGGATAGTCGAATCATAGCATATTTTATATCATATATCAAGATATATTGATATATTGGAACATATATTGCGATAGTAATATCGGTTTCTCGTTTGTGGCAGCTTTTAAAGTGTGTTCATTTCGATATTGTCGAAATTTCCCCCGTAATATTGGACATATAGCACCTTCTTCTCCAGAGCCTCTATCACCTTTTTTGAGAAATCCACATTTTTGAATATCTCTTTATGATGCAGCCCGCCGGGGCTGAAAACATTTACTTCAAGCAGCTTGTCAGCAACTATATCCAGACCTACGAGAAACATGCCGTCCTGTACTAGTTTGGGGCGGACTATCTCGGCGAGTCGCAGCATCTGCGGTGTGACTTCCACCGGCTCGGCCCTGGCACCGGCGTGGATGTTCGATCGGATATCTTCTCCCTCCTGTATCCTGCGGAATGCGCAGTAGACTCCATCTATCTGCAGAGGGACTCCGTTCATCAAAAAGAGACGTGTGTCTCCGCCTCTGGCTTCGGGAATATACTCTTCGGCTATAGCGTAACCGTCCCTGAATACTGCATCGGCCATCTGGTGAAGGTTTGCGGCGTCCTCAGGCTGCACGAAAAAGACTCCTCTGCCGGCCGATCCCATAAGGGGCTTCAATATCATTGTACGGTCATGTTTTTCGTAAAATCTCTCTATTTCCGAAAAGTTTCTCGTTATCACCTTTTCGACACGCACCTCTTTGGGAAAGTGCTGAAAGTACATCTTGTTGATGGCCTTCGAGAGTCCGTCCGGATCGTTAAGCACTATCACTCCATGGCGCATGGCCGTTCTGCCGAACACTATAGCCGCGTGCTGTGCCCATGAAGATTGCACATCCTGCGCCGGATCGTTTCGAAGCATCAGGATATCCAGGTCGTCTACAGTGATGCGCTCTTTTACGGCCTTGTCGGAGCAGATCGCCTCATAGTAGCTATTCTGATCTTTAAAGTCGCCGATTTTTACACTTCTAGCATGCGCATGTACCAGTTCGTCGCAGTTATATACGAAGTCTCCCACACCGGTGAGCCACACCTCATGCCCCATGCGTACGGCGGTCAGAGCCAGCTGAATCGTCGAACTGGGCAGCTGCTCATGCAGAGTGTCGTTGAGCACGAACGCTATTTTCATATAGACCCCTTCTCTATCAGGTCCAGAATTCCGAGTTTTTTCTCTCTTATCTCCCTAAGTCGCGCCTTCGCTTCATCATCTTCGAGATAGCGCGGCCATAGAGGAGGCGGCTTCAGAACTCCACGCCACTGTAGCTCCTGTATCAACGGAATATGTTCGGCCGCAATCTTTCCTACAAAGAGCGGCTCCAGCGGTCCGTCACCGTGAAGATACTCCAATATACCGACGACCCCTCTAAGGTATACGGCATCTTTTGTAAGACCTCCGCCGCGAAAAACCCGTGTCGTAATCGTGAAGGCGCTTTTTTCACCGAAGTTGTACCGATCGCAAAGGGCATTGAAAACCTCGCTGAAAGTAGCGCCGCCGCAGAGCATATCCACCGCCACTACACGTGCGGCCAGCACCCTAAGGCGCGCTTCGCTTATTCCACCGCACAGATACTCCGATAAAACGGCGATCCCCTCCTGCATCTCGTCATAACCGCTCAACCCCGTGTGAAGCTGCATAAAAGGCTGCGCCGTGCCGTTCGCATAGGTCAGGATATGGGTTCCTATCTCATGGTTTAGAAGGGCCTCTATGCGGTTTTTGGGAAAGTGTGCGCTCTGGGCTATCAGGAAGTCGCCTCCCGAAACCATCGCCCCCGCGACTATATCGTTGCGCACCTGCACACTCGAAGATAGCTTCGGGTAGATCTTTTTATAGTATTCGATCTCTCTTTTCGCATATTCGGCAAAAGTTTTTGCATCGACGCTGCCGGTTTCGGCATCGGCTTCGACATTTTCATGCCTCCTGTGTCCAAGCAGCTTGAGCATCGTTTCGGCGGTTCGCAGGAGCTCCGGCTCAGCTTTTGCGTATGTAGTAATGCTCTCATACAGGAAATTCGGGGTGTCACGATCCGAGAGCATAGTGAGCTTTCTATCGAGCTCTTCGCGTTTCTGGTCGAAAAGATCGAATAGAGTGGGATCTTCTATCTTTCCTATCGGAATCTCGTAGAGCCTGCGCTTCATATCGGCTATATCGAAGGGTCTCGGTCTGTAGAGAAAGTATGGCACCCCCTTGTAGCCGTCACTCCTAAAACGGCTCCACACCTCTTCGGTATTTACCGGAGTCACCAGAAGAAGGAAATCGAAAGAGTCGTCTATTTCGGCGAGCGCCCTGTCCGTTTCCCAGACCGCTTTGGTAACGAGGCGCCGACCCAGCATCGCGAAGTGGGTGGGGCAGTTGGATGTCATGTCGGAAGCGAAACGGAAAAAGGCCTGCCTGATCGCCTTCGCGAAACTCCGGCGCAGTTTTTGGAGTTTTATCGGATAGAGCCTCCTGCCGCTCTCGTCGCGGTAGAAGGGGAGCACCCCGATCCCCAGAAGATATATCCCCTCTCTTTCGCGCAGATCTTCGGACAGCAGAGGAGCCATCCCCTCAGGTGCCGCCTCTTTGACCTCAACAAGTTCCACCGACGCCTGCATACGGTGCAGGCTGATCTGTTCTAACCGGCTGTAGAGTGTCTCGACGGTCGAAAGTAGCTCCGAGGGACGGTCGGAGAAGATCCTGAATGCGGGGCGCCTCTTCTTTACGATCTCTTTCGGAAAGTCGCTATAATGCAGAGACCATATCTCCACGATCAAAAAGGTACCGAAGACCCCCCGTAAAGTCAGGGCAACCGCCTCTACGAGCGATGAGATATCGTCCTGCGCGCCGCCAATGATATACGAGGCTTCAGACTGTACGAGTTTCCGGGTTCCGGCATCATCCCGCCCCCCGGGCTCCCGGTAGATACAGACAAAAGGGAGTTGGCGGTCTATATGTATCAGGCCGCCGCCCGGAAGCCTCTCTCTTACCGGTCGATTGGCGGCGAGCTCTCTTTTTATCTTCTCTATGAGTTCGGAGGCGATCCGCACACTTTTGCTCATATTTTCGCATCCATCTTTTTCAGCGACTCCTCGATTCCGGGAATCGTACATTTCAGCAGTGTATGTAGCCGCTCCACCTGTACAAGATCGACATTCCCGGTCCACTCGTCCATGAATATCTTCTTGAACTCCAGAGAGAGTACAAGGGCGGAACCTTCGAAGTTTCGGTGTATCCACTCGGCCATATAGCCGCCCTTGAACTTGACGTTCTCCCTCACATCGAGCCCTCTGCCAAAGTAGTCGAAATTTCGCATATCATATAGAACCCTCTCTATAAGGGGCTCCCACCTCTTTCTGTCGCGCAGCGTGGCGTTGCCCACATTTATATCGGGATTTCTTTCAGGATCTTCCGGCGGGGCGTCGGGGCCGTTTCTTCTGTAGTTGTAGCTGTGCAGGTCCAGCACTACAAACAGGCCGTAGCGCTCCTTCAAAACCGCCAGATAGTCGTAGAGCTCTTTGTAGAAACGGTCGTAGATTTCAAGAGAGTGCTCCACCATCTTTTCGGTAGGGGGCTCTCTCCATATCTGCATCCCCCATGCATCTTCGGGCTTTCTGTAAACGCACTTGTCTCTCGGCCGGTTCAAGTCGACCATGAAGCGTGAAGCGGTAACCGTTATCCTGTTGTCGGCGGTGGAGGTCATTCTGTATGTAACGGGATCCTCCTCCCGCAGGCGCCTGACATCGTCTATGGCGATACGCTCGGCGACCTCGACGGAGATATCGTGACCGTCGTGTATGGCGGCGGCCACCACGGGGCCGACCCCGTGGCACATTATCCACTGCCGCTTTTTCATAGCGTAGTCTCTGGCGAGCCATTCGGGTTCACATACTCTTCTATCCATATCGGAGCCTTTGGATGATTATACCATGCGATTCGGAAAAAGTTCGAAAAATTTTCAGTGACGGATAATGAAGTAGTCTGCCCCCTGCCTGCTCAATACGTGGATATCGTGCGTCTCGTCTATCCCGTGAAGCAGGAGCTTGACCCCGAAAGTCTTCAGAATAGGCGTCAGAGAGTCTCTGAACGAATCGCTCATATCGGTAAACTGCCCTACGTACATCTTTACATATTCGGGTCTGGCCGTTTTGAGCAGCTCTACCGTATGGCTGTCGGCGTCGAATCTGCTGATGGCGAAAGAGAGCTTCTGCCTCTGAAGTTCATCCGTTATCTGCCTCAGTGAAGCGGCATCAATCTTGGACAGGTCGCTTTCGGGAATCTCGATTATCAGCTCGACTCCGCGCTTCTGCAGCAGTTCTATCTGCTTTTTCACCTGCTCGAACATTGCAGGAGAGGCGAGACAGCTGAGCGGATACTCTACGGCTATGCGGTTGTTTTGCAAAATCGGAACGGAGTCGAGGCATTTCAGCGTATACTCTATATATTTTGGAAAGAGTTTCAGCAGAAGAAGCATCGAAAGATATGTACCGTACGGAATGCGCTCGCCTTCGGGTGTTATGATGTCAAACGTTATCGACGCGAAAAGTTTGTGTCTGTTCAAAGCATGCACATCTTCCCATACCGGCTCCATGCGGTTCTCTTTCATAGACTCTTCCAGAAGTGTGCGCCATGCCACTTTGCTCATGGGAAGGGAACTCTCCCGCTTGGCTATCACGACTGCATCTCCATTCCGATAAAGCGCTTCGTTCAGAGCCAGATCCACGGAGGAGAGAACCTGACCTATTGGCTCCCTATGCTCATATGCCGCAGTGGCGGCATCGGCGAAGAGTGTCTCGGAGACCTCCTTGTACTCACCGTCGATGACCCCTCTTATCCCTTCTACGATTCTCTCCGCCAGGCTTTTTGCATGCTCCGTATCCATCGACGGCAGCAGAAGGACAAACTCGGTACCGGAAACTCTGAAGCAGGCCGCGTCGTCTATATTTTTTATCTCCTGCGTTAGCATATTCGCTATCTTTCTATATATCCGGTCCACCCTGTCGAAGCCTATTATCTTGTTAGCTTCGTGCACATCGGCGAGCCGTACGGCCAATATTTCCCCCCAAGCACGGTTGTCTTCGGCATTGGAGTACTCGTCATATTTGATCATAAAAAAGCGCCTGTTTCCGACTTTGGTCAAAGGATCTATATACTCCAGCTCCCTGTTTTTGGCCATAACGGACGACAGGGTTTCATGCCCCTTCTTCACCCGCTTCACCATCTGGTTCATAGCCATCGAAACATGCTTCAGTTCAACGGTCGAAGGTATCTCGTCCTGTATGATGAAACGGTTGTGCAAAACTCCCTCGGCCTGTTTTATGACCATCTTCAGAGGTTCGAGTATCATACGCAGGATAATGTAGATAAAGAGCGCACCGAGGGCTCCGCCGACAATGAAAATTATAAGTATCTTTTTGAAGAATGCGTAGAGATAGTTCAGAGCCTCGGTTCTGTCCGCCTTAACGCTCAAGAGTCCGACTACACGCCACCTGTCGAACACCTCCACCTCCGCGGAGTCTGCGGAGAGGTCGGCTATGCGAACGAACCACGACGGCACATCCGACGAAGAGTCCCGCCTCTTTTCAAAGAGCCTGTTGCCGTATTTATCCTGCAGGGTGATACGGCTGATTCGCCCGCTTTTGAAAACGGCATCGGCCAATTTCGACATCGCGGCTACATCACCGCCCGCCTGCGACATCATAAGGCTCAGTGAATTTGCGGTATCTTGCGCCTTTGTAAAGAGTTCGTTTTGAATATAGTGCCTGCTGTCTATAAAACCTATTCCCAGAACCGTTCCGAGAACCAGTAGAAGAATGATCGAAAATACGGCATTTATCTGTCTAAACAGCGTCACTCTGTAATCCTTTTGCATATACCTGTGCAGACGGGATTTTCTGCATTTTCAAGTCCAAATACGGCATCCTGACGGCGATTATATCAAAAGAGTATAAAGCATGTGTAAAAATAAAAGCTTATATTTATTATAGGCATATCGTACATATTCGGCCGTTATGTTATACTGACACACCGAATTTTCGAAGAGAAACTCATAAACGGGAGAATATTATGTTCAAAAGAGCGGTAGGTATCTTGATAATTGGGGCGGCACTCATGCTCCCTTTGGGAGCGGCAGCTTCAAACTATCAATATAAAGGTGCGAAAAAAGTTTCGCCGTTTCTGATCACCAAAGGGCTGCCACACTATACGATGATCATCAAAAAGCGTTGGGACGACCCGAAACTGGCACTTACTCCGAAGCAGAAAGCAGAGCTGCTGAAAGTAAGAAAAGCGACGTTGGGCAGTATAACCTCTTTGAAGCCGAAGATCGCCAAACTCAGAAAAAAGATAGTAAAAGCCGCAATGAGCGGTGCGGCACCGGAATCGCTTTCGGCAGATGTGGCCAAACTGGCGAAACTGAAAGCCGAAGCTACGCGTACACACCTCAAATGCATCTACGACACCAGGCAGATTCTGACTCCTTCACAGCTTGAATATATCAACTCGACCATGCGCCGAAAGCGCAAGTAGCCGAAGTATACCGGGCCGCAGGCCCGGCCTGTTAATCTTTACTTAACATCCATTCGATAACATTTCCGTTATGGAAAAGTTCGCCAAACCGTTTATCATAGTCTTGTTGTTCATAGCGGCCGTCTCCGGCATCATTCTCTCACTGGATAAAAAGTCGCATCCTAAAGTGGTACTTACAGGGAATATAGAGAAAAAACCTATCGAGATTTTTCCTCATGCCTATCTGTGCAGCATGTGCAAGATGGAGATAGATAAAAAGAGCTTCAGTGCCCAGGTGGTCGACGAAGAGGGCAAAACATGGTTCTTCGACGACATAGGCTGCATGGCTTTGTGGCTAAACGATCAGCCGTTCAAAGATAGTGCTGCGATATGGGTCTACGCTCTCGACACGAATAGATGGATAGACGGCAGACGGGCTCTCTACTCTACAGACGAAACCACTCCAATGCACTACGGCTTCGGGGCCTACGAAAATGAAAGAGATGGTACTGTAAATTTCGAAACTGTTATTGAATATATGCAAAAGGGTATGCACATGGCAAATCCCGAATACAGAAAACTTCATGCCGAAAGTAGATAGATGGAAGCTGTAAACATTCTCTCCATCGCCACCATAGCTTTTCTGGGATCGTTCGGCCACTGTATCGGAATGTGCGGCGGGATTGTCCTCGCATATACGGGCGCCAAAGTGAAGCCGGAGTGGGGAGGTGCACACCAGAGTATGGCACATCTTGCATACTCTTTGGGCCGTGTGACAACCTACACCCTGCTCGGAGCACTGTTCGGATACCTGGGCAGTGTCGCAACATTCAGCGGCTATACCGTAGGTGCACTTTTTCTATTTGCCGGCATCGTAATGATTCTTACCGCGCTTTCGATGATGGGAAAAATAAGATTTCTTACCCTCATAGAGCACTCCATCGTAAAAAGCTCCTGGTACCAAAAAAGTTTCAAAGCGCTTATGAGCGACAGCTCCATCTTCAGCTTCTATCTTCTTGGAATGATAAACGGCCTTATTCCGTGCGGTTTTGTATACTTCTTCGCCGTTACTGCCGCCAGCACTTTGAGTCCGTTGTGGGGAGCGGTAGTGATGCTCATTTTCGGACTGAGCACCATACCGGCACTCTTCGGACTGGGATTTTTCACAGGCCTTATACAAAAAGGAAGGCTCAGAAAGACTATGGTCACACTCGCTTCAATCGCCGTTATCGTATACGGACTATTCATGATCTACGACTCGATCAAGTTTTTTAAAGAGCCTCAAAAGAGCCTTCTTCACTGCTGTGATTGAGCCCATTTTCCTCTGCACTCATAGAGCCTATTTTCCTCAAAATCGGAGAGTTGGTCGTAGAGCCGAATCGAGATCTAATACTAAACACAAATAAAAAGAGCTTATAGGAATGTACAAAGTTTAAAAAAGCCGACTCGGCTTTTTTAAAGAAGTAGGTTTTTCACACCCTCTCCTCCCGAAAGGGGAGGGGCCGTTAGTTGAGATCGGGCTTTGGAGTCTTATCCGTACTTGGAGGAAGCATCGGATATCGGACATACGGTTTTTTACCTGTAAGAGCTCCGAAGAATGTTTTGATCTTCTCCGCCTCTTTGTCACTTATCTTAACTCCAAGCTGAGTCTCGCCCATTATCTTGATAGCCTCTTCAATTGTCCACACGGCACCGTTGTGGAAGTATGGTCTTGTCTCCAGAACGTTTCTGAGTGTAGGAACTTTGACCATTCCGTTCTTGTCACCCTTGAAGTCCCCAATATGTGCATACTTGTATTTGCCTACCGCAGGGAACGGCTGCATAGATCCGCCCAGAGCGACACCGTTATGGCAGCTTACACACCCTTTGTCTATGAAGATCTTAAGACCCTCTTTCTCCTCTTTGCTCAGAGCCTTGTCACATCCGGCCAGGTACTTGTCGAATCTTGACGGAGTTACGAGCGTACGCTCGAAGATTCCGATAACATCCGCGACATCCTTGAATGTCGGCTTCATATTAGGATTGTCGTAAGCCTTTTTGAACTCTTTTACATACTCCGGTATGGAGTTTATAACCTTCTCCACATGCTCTTTCGTAGCTGCCATCTCTGGAGCCGCCTGGATCGGTCCCTGCGCCTGATCTTCAAGATCGGGGCTTCGTCCATCCCAGAACTGCTTCTGCGCGAAAACCGCGTTGTAAACGGTTGGAGAGTTAAGGTGATGCGGGTTTGCCGTCCACTTGTGTCCAGTAGCCGCATCCACTCCGTCGACACCACCTGTAGCCAGATTGTGGCAGGTGTTACAGCTTATGAGACCGCTCTTACTGAGTCTCGGATCGAAATAGAGCTTTTTTCCAAGCTCGACTTTCGCATCAGTGATCCGGTTTTTCGGATTGTCTATAAGTTTATAAAGCTCGCTTTTACTCTCCGGAATCGGTTTGAGACCGGCATTTTTTGCCTTCTGAACCAAAGCGTCCGCCGCTACGGCACTGATACCCATAAGCGCTACGGCACCTATGGCTACTACCATCTTTTTCATCGTTCTCTCCTTCTCAATTGTATTATTACAACTGGAATTATATCACTATATGATAAAGTTTATCCTTAAGGAAACAGTTTTATCCGAAAGAGTTACTCCCACATAAAGAGTCTCATCGGTGTATCGTCTCTGTTCGCCCACTCTCTCATCGAAGCGTCGTAGAGCCTCGCCTTTTTAAATCCGAGCAGACGGTGCAGAACGAAATAGTTCATCGATGTCTCGAGGCCTCCTGTGCAGTAGGTCACCAGCTCCTTTTGGGGGTCGAGCCCCAATCCATCCACCAGCATCTTTTTGAGCTCGATTCGGGGTTTAATCGTCCCATCACTATTGAAGCTGTACCTCCAGAAATAGCTGGTGGCTCCACTTATGTGACCCGCACGCTTCAAAACCTTCTGCTTTTCGGCACCGAAGTAGAAAACGGCGGGCCTTGCAT
>WFYC01000039.1 GCA_015490295.1 Hydrogenimonas sp.
ACTCCCTCCCCGGAAACTTTGATATTGTCGGCAGCCGCTTCTAACTTCACCGTCTGGGGTGAGACAATCTGCGCATCTTTTAGAGTCACTTTTGCGATCTGTAGAGGCATAAAGGCGATATTTGATCGTCCGCTCTCTTTTCCGACTCTTTTTTTGAATCTCTCAGGATATATCCTCACCCCTTCGGCGGCGACTTTTTCTATCGTCGGTTTCAGGTTTATCAGTCTTAATGGAGAGTAGGAGATTTCGAGGCTTCCTATTCGAACCGCTTTTTGATATTCGACGCCGTAGAGAGTGAAGCCGTTTATCAGGGATCCGTCTATTTTTTCAAATGTTATATCCGCAGGTTTCAGAGCCTTGTGAAGAAGGAGATCGGCCGTCTTCGGATGGGCTACGATAAACAGCAGAGTGCCGCATACGATAAGAAGAAGCTGCAAAAGAGCGGCAAAGCGGCTGTAGAGCTCACCCATCAGAAGAGCTCGCCTATATGAAAATGGATGGTGTAGCGGCTGAAATTCTGTGCATCGAAGCCGAGGTCGAAGGCTATGGGGCCTATGGGGGTCATATAGCGTATGCCGGGCCCTACGCTGATATACGCCTTGTTGTAATCGGGAATCGACTTTTGGCCCAGATATGTAAGGTCGCTGAATAGTACGCCGCGAAAGTTTCTGCCTATGTCGAACCTGTATTCGACTGTAACCTCTGTTTTGCTGAAGGCTCCGACCGGGTTGCCGAGGCTGTTTTTGGGACCCAGCTGACGGTAGCCGAATGCCCTGTTGGAGTTCATTCCGCCTGCGTAGAAGCGGTATGAAGGCGGAATGTGCCCCTGTTTCGCTTTAATGGTTCCCTGGCGCAGGCGCATGGAGAGTGTGGCACTTTTTAGCGGGTGGTGGTACGCTCCTGTGACGAAGAGTTTGTAGTAGGTGGCATCCGAGATCGGCGATTTTACGGAGCCGGACGCTTCTACACCTATTTTGTACCCTTTCGTAGGGTTCAGAACCGAGTCCCGCCTGTCGAGCTCCCAGGCTCCGTTTGCCGAGACGATGAGAAGTTTGCCGTTTGGAAAGTTCACGAGGTCGCTGCTGTCGGTCGTTGTTGTGTTGTCTATGGAGATGCTCTCCTGAAAAACCTGTGGCCAGCGCAGATGCTTGAGCAGGGCTTTCGCGCGCACGGCGCGCTCTTTGTAGCCGTCGAATATTTCGTAGTTGTATCCTGTCTCCGCCGCGAAACGGTTGTGGTTCGGTAACGGCATGTCGTAAGTACCCTTTATATAGCGGCGAACCTGTGAGTAGCGTGTCTGAAGGCCGACGGTTTTCAGGTTTTTTGGGAAATTTCTGTGCTTGATGCCCATTTGAACATTCAGCCCTTCATCACTGCTGTAGCCGGCCCCTGCGGTGAAATGGATCGGCTTCGGATAGAGCGAAACGGTGACCTTTACCGGGACCCTGTCTCCTTCGTGTTTGGCGTCGTCTATGATGACACGCTCGACTCCTTCGTTGGCGTAGATCTCTTTGTAGCTCCTTTTGATGAGTTCGGCTGAATATGGGTTGCCCTCTTTGAAGTAGAGCAGGGACCGTACTATTTTCTCATCCAAGCCCGGCGGTGTCTTTATGGAGATCGTGCCGAATATGCACGGCTCGTTAGGCTCTATATCGTATACGATATAGGCAAGGTCGTTTTCTATATCTATATACGCCTTGGCATCGAGATCTACGTTGCAGTAGCGGCGGTCCGCATAGAACTCTTTTATCTTCCCCTTGCTCTGCACGAACTTTTCGGCATTGAACCTGTCGCCTTTTTTGAATGGAAGCAGCTCTTTTATATCGAGTGGGGAGATATATGAGACATCGGCAACCGTTACCGGCTTGTGCTCTTCGATTTTTATGAGGATCTTATCTTTTTTCACACGGTAAGTGATGTTTACATGGTAAAAACCGCGCGATTTGTAGTAGTTTTCCAGCAGCGGGATCATCATATCCAGCTTTTTGGGGTCCAGCTTCGGTCTCTTTTTCCAAAACTCGAAAAAGTAGGGTTTTTCGATCCCCATCGCCTTATAAAGAGATCTGTCGTCTATGGACCTGTTTCCGGAAAAATCTACATAGAGAGGTTCGGCCAGCGCGAAACAGAGAGTCAGAATAAAGAGAGTGACCGCTCTTTTCACCACACCCCATCTTTTTGTTATGATTATACCAAAGGAGAGGCATGAAGACAGTCATTTTCGATCTTGACGGGACTCTTGTGGATACCCGGAAAGATATAACCGCATCTATCAATTTTATTCGTTCCGAAATTTACGGCCTGCCTCCTCTTGTGGAGCAGGAGATTGTGAGTTTGATGAACCGTCCGGGGCTTAACCTTGCATACGAGTTCTACGGAGTGGAGCATTATGATAAGAGGGCGAGAGAGATGTTCGAAGAGCACTACAGCCGCCAATGCCTGCAAAACGCAAGGAGTTTCGAGGGTATACCGGAACTTCTTCAAATTTTGGATGAGAACGGTATAGAAATGTTTGTCGCCACGAACGCTCCCACCGTAACTTCAAA
>WFYC01000040.1 GCA_015490295.1 Hydrogenimonas sp.
ACTCTTTGAAGTACCTCGTAGACCATATGGGCACAGGGTATGTATCTACGAAGGGTACCGATATCGGCGCGCCGCTTCAGGTGGCGGAGAATCTGCTCAAAGATCGAAAGAGAAAGGCTCTTTTGATCTTTACCGACGGAGGGGACAAAAAGGAGTTTTCAAAAGAGATATCGTATGCCAAAGAGCATGGAATAAGTGTGTTCATATACGCCATCGGTACGAAAAAGGGAGGGGTGATGAGACTCGAAGATGGAAGGGTGGTGCGCGATAGCGGGGGCGAGGTGGCGATAACGCGCCTAAACCCCTCTATTAGAGAGCTCGCGGAGGCTACGGGCGGTGTCTATATGCCCTACTCCCTTCACTCGTCGGATATGAGAGAGCTTGCGTCGCAGATAGAGCGGCGTCTGGGTGTGTCGCAGACGAAAGAGCGAACCATACGCAACAAAAGGGAGCTTTTTTACTACCCGCTCGCTGCGGCGCTGCTGCTCTTTCTGGTTGCGTTCTCCTCTCTTCCCGCAAGTTTGAAAAGATCCGGCATTTCCGGTGCAAAAGGAGCGTCGAAATGGTGAAAAAGGTTGCCATACTTCTTTTTACGGCCATCTTTTTGAGTGCGGGGGTTCTCGATTTCGTAACCTTGAAAGAGGCGAAAGAGGCGTATGAAAAGGGTGAGTACAAAAAGGCGGCTTCACTCTACGAAAAGATAGCTAAAGAGGGAAGCGACGAGGCCAGATTCAACGCGGCGGACGCGCTCTATAAGGCGGGAGACTACAAAGGTGCGCTGAAGATGTTCGAAAGCGTCGACTCATCCGAACTGAAGTTTGAGAAACTGCACAATATGGGCAACTGCTACGCGAAGCTCGGAGAGATAAACAAGGGCATAAAGGCTTACGAAGAGGCTCTCAAGATAAAAGAGGACAAAGATACCAGATTCAATCTCGAACTGTTGAAAAAGCTGAAGCAGAAGTGGCAGGAGAAGAGGGGCCAAGAGGGTCAAGGGCAGAAACATAACCGGGAGAAAAACGGTCAGAGTCGAAACAGTAAGAGCGGCTCCGGCGAAAAGAAGCAAAATCGTGAGCAGGGCGGGAAAAAGGAAGAGAAAAAGAGTGATAATGAGCAGGATAACGGCGGCTCGAAAAAGGAGCAAAAAAAGGGCGGCCGGGACCGGGATATGAAAAAAGATAAGATGGAAAAAGAGCGTCAAAAGAGTGACAAAAAGGGTGCACAGAAGAGAAAAGAGAGTGCAAAGAGTCGCGGAGCCGAAACCAAAAAGGAGCCGATAAGCGAAATGGAGCTTAGAAAATGGAACAAAGAGCTTAACCGGCGCAAAATCAGGACACTGATGCTGCCGCTCGAGACGAAACAGAACATAGGGGGAGAGAATGAAGAGACTCCTTGGTAAGATTTTGGTTACTGTTTGTATACCGCTGTGGCTTAGTGCCGCCTCTTTACGTATGGAGGTGGATAAAAGCAGCGCGGTCAAGGGAGATACCGTAACATTCACGATCGTTGCGGAGGGCAGGGATGTAGAGTTTCCGGTCGTGAAGTCGGTCGATAGTTTTCCTGTACTCGGTACGGCTCAAAAGAGCAATATCTCCATCATCAACGGCAGTGTCAGCAGATCTTTCGCCAAAAGCTACACCTTCGCCCCGATGCACGATGTGACCATACCCTCCATGGAGGTGAAGATCGACGGCAAGGTATACAAGACCGATCCTCTCAAGATAGAGGTGAAAGAGGCTCCACCCCCTTCGGCCGGCGGAAGCTCCGACATTTCGTTTACGATATCGGCGGATAAAAAGAGTGTGCATGTGGGAGAGCCGATCGAACTGGAGGTCACGGTTCGCTATCCGAAGGGTAAAAACTATGTAGAAGTGCAGGTGCAAAGGCCGGAGTTCGCGAACTTCTGGATCAAGCAGGTGGGCAGTGCAAAAGAGTATGAGAGTGGACCATACCGCATCAAAACCTACCGCTATCTCATATTTGCCCAAAAAGCGGGAGAGTTCAAACTGGGTCCCCTGGTCGCAAAACTGGCAAGAAGGGTGAGGATGCAGAGCCCGTTTGAGAACGATCCCTTTTTCGACGACGACTTTTTCAACTCGATGTTTGCGCGTCTTGAGTGGAGACGCATAGCTTCGAACTCCCTGAATGTCGATGTCGAGCCTCTTCCTGCGGGAGTGGAGCTCTACGGAGATTTCGACATCAGTACGAGTGTCGACAAAAAGGTAGTCGAAGCGAACAGGCCGGTACATCTTGAAATTAGAATAAAAGGGTTCGGAAATATCGATGACGCTCCAAAATTCGAACCGGACATTCCCGATGCGGTGGTCTATGCCGACGAGCCCGAAATCGAAGCGCGGATCGAAAACGGCAGATACGGCGGCATAGCCGTGCAGAAAGTTACGATCGTCGCGGACCGAAACTACACCATACCTCCGTTCACTCTGAAGTATGTAGATGCTAAAACGGGAAAAGTGATAAAGAAGAGTACCGACCCTGTAAAGATAGAGGTCGAAGGAGGGACCGCTCCGGTGATGGCGAAGAGCGTCGTGAGTCAAAAGCCTTCATCACAGGCCGGGGAGCCGCATGAAGCTCCAAAAACAGAACAGGATTCTGGAAAGAAGCGGGGTATCGGAGCATGGGTATATGTGTTGCTCGGCTTTGCCGCGGGAGTGGCGGCGTTTTTTGCATATTTACGTCTGCGCGGAGCTGTAGCCCCAAGAGAAAAAAGAGATGTCGGGACCGTCCGAAAAATTCTAAAGGCGAAAAGCGACAGGGAGCTGCTCGAACTGCTTTTGCCGTACGTCAAAAAGAGCGATCTCGTCAAATCCGCCATAGAGAAGCTTGAGGAGAACATATTTGAAAAAGGGAATCATAAGATAGACAAAAGAGAGTTGGCATGGGAGATAGAAGAGATAGAGGAGCACGGCTGATTCCGTTCACAGCTGTTGACATTATGTTTGATCCACGTTAATAGCCCGCCATTATAATACGCAATTATGGAGATAGCCGGTGGGAGCGCTTGTACTCATTTAAAGTGATGGTTATATTTTTGCTTTACGGCGATCTAAAAGTCTTCCCAAGGATAGAGGATGAGGGTGCTCTCTTTTTTCAAGTACGCCGTTTTGGCGACTGTGACGTTTATGGCTGTAGGTTGCGGCGGCTCCGATTCGACCGGTTCAAATGAGACTTCGGAAGTGACAGTGTACGGCATAGAGGTCAACGCTAAACCGCTTCCGTACAGTGGGTACAGACTCGAGCCGCTGAGTGATGCCGACTTCAATGCTCTTACAAAAGAGCAGAAGTTCAAAGTAGCCGTAAAGCTTTACGGTACACTCTACTACGGTACGGACTTCGATGATCTGAACAGAAGTGTAAACTCAGGCTCTTTCATCTCCAAAACACGCGACATGTTCGACCGTCGAAGTACGAGTGGGGAGATAACGCGGATCGAGGAGAATGTCGGCAGATATGATGATTACGGCTACGGCAGCAGCAAGCTGCTTGCCGCAATGCTTGCACGCCTCTACCATATGGAGCCGGGCAATGCCTATATGAACAGGTGGGCGGCCTATGTTCTTACACAGACGATTCTCTTCTCCCCCGCTTATGAGCTAGACACCGTTTACGATGTGGATGCTATCAACGTATACAGCTCTCTCGTTATGAGTTTCGATCAGGGGCTCAGCATGAGATGGGCCGCATTCCTGCATATGATGAGCGACGAGAACTGGCGCAGATTCAGAAGCCCGGAAGACAACGGTCGAGAGATGATGGAGATATTCCTGGAAGATTTCAACGATGCTCACGTTCCGCTTGCGGCCAAAGCGCTTAAAAATCTAAAACTCGATCCGGATTCGAATACACTCGTCATGACACTCAATGTAAACTCCGAGCCTATAACCAACCTGTTTCCAGATATGCAGATAGTCGACGCCACCGACTTCTACAGCGGAGTGGTGAAACATCCCGATTTTCTTCCGACGGTCTGCGGCAGGCTCGTGGATATCTACTTTCCCGACTTCAGCACCTCACGAAAGAGCGAGATCATTCAAAAACTGGCCGATAGCAATCCCACATCGTGGACAGATCTGTTAAAGCAGATAGTCTACTCCAAAGCATATCTACTGGAGTCAAGGAAGCCGCGCTCGTTCGAAGAGTCTTTTCTGCCGGTAGCGAAAACCATAGGGTGGCGTCCTCATCTGCGCTCATTTTACAATATAGCCAGAAACCTCGACAATATGCATCAGTCAAGTATGCGTTATAAACTTGGCAGAAAGGTGGAAGTACCGCTCGATTCCCAATCTTTCGCATGGTTTCATAAAACTATTCGCGAGAATGTTATGACAAACTACGAGAGGAATTCGACCTTTGAGTCGTCGGATGACGGTTGGCCGCTCGAAGAGATGTTCGCCTCCATGCCGGCCGAACTCTTCAGCGATACAGAACTTGACGATAGAGACGAGTGGAGGGAAAACGAACAGAGAAGGGCAGAATATATTGTAGAGAGGCTTTTTGTTCCGGTCGTCGGCAGGGAACCCGAAGATGAGGAGATGGAGTTTCTTACAAGTCTGATAGACAGGGACCGCTACGACGGCGAAAGATTCAGAAACTTCGGATGGTATGATCTCTACGGCAACAGTAAACCGGAAGACGATCTGAAGGAGAGAGGCTACTTCTCCAACCTGGTGCTCGATTACCTCTCCAGGGTGAGCAGCGTATATGAATTTGAAGCAATGAAGTGAGGAGAGAAGATGAAAAGAGATTATAGAGATACTCACATAGGCAGGAGAGGGTTTCTCAAAGGTATTGGAGCGCTGGGTGTCGCATCGGCACTGCCGTTCTCGCTGAAAGGTGCCGATCTCGACTACGGCAGCATCGAGTTCGATGCCTCCGTATACGAGAAGAACAATCCCCAGACGATAATAGTATATCTTTACGGAGGACCGTCCGAGCTTGCGGGGAACCTGACGAATCTAGATGAGATAGACGAAAAGAGCCAAAACCGCTATCCGCTGAACGAATTTACTGCCACCGGCAATAGCCTCTGGCGACAGGCCGGCGGAGATATAATGGAGAACCTCATCGCCTCCGGTGACATGAACCTGTTCAGAACATGTTATCGTACCGTCGATGACAACAAAGCCCACGGTGAATGTACATCGCAGGCACAGAGGGGAAGAGACAATGTAGGCGGAGCGGGGATAGTGGCCAACCTGGCGGCGGTATTGTATAACAAAGGTGTAATAGGGGAGCCGGCGGGAACGGATGATATAGGAAAGAGCATTCCGTTTGTCACTATGGAGGGAGAGTCCACCTTTTTCAGTGAAGAGGATCTCAATCTCGCCGCTTTCTTGAAGCCGGTAGCATTCGGAACCGGTTCCAACAACCCATACAAGCGCGGAGGGTGGTTCAGCAGCCGTATTCTAAACAGAGAGACCAACGCAACAGTGGGGGACTATTTCGATACTCTCGCCCAGAAGTACAATCCGTCCGGAAAGATACGTGAACTCTTCGAAAGGCGTGTAATACTCGAAGAGTTCGCCGACCGGATACACGATATAGAGCTGCCAGAGGGAGTGGAGTATACGTCGAACAACACTTTTGCGGATCGTATGAAGCTCGCAATGAACCTACTTATACATAACGAACATACGAAAGTGGTCAGTATGGGAAGTCCGGGTCTTGGAGGATGGGACGACCACTCCAATGCGCTCGAGAGGTATCCACAAAGAATGAATCGACTTATGGAGGCTGTAGAGGTGGCTGTTGCACATATGAAGGCGGCCGGAAAAACGAATATAAATATCGTGATATTCGGGGAGTTCGGCCGTAACGTCAGCTACAACAACTCCGACGGATGGGATCACGGCAACAATCAAAACGTATACTGGATCGGCGGCAGAGACTATATGAACCAGCTCGGAATCGTGGGAGAGACCGAGGTAATTGGATCTGCGGGCCGTCTCTTTACGCAGCCCAAAAACTTCGGAAATTCCAATGCCTCCTACAATTTTCAGGTATTCAGTATAGCCGCTACGATCTACAAAATGTACGGAATTCAAAACCCGGAGATTCTGACTCATGGAAACGGAGTAATCAGAGATCTTCTCTCTTAGAGATCGTAAGGCGGTTCGGATTCCGTCCCTCGGGGCGCTATTTTCTAAGTATCGCTGCAAGCCGTTTGGGTATAGTAAAGAGTGCCAGCGCCTCCGCTCCGCTTCTGCATACGATATCCGCAGCCATCATCGTCTGTACAAAGCATCCTTCGTCGCCCACCACCGCCACGGAGAGTGCCGCCGTGTGCAGCATCTGCAGATCGTTGTTTCCGTTCCCTATCGCCGCGCACCTGTGCGCTCCGATCTCTTCTACATAGGCTCTCTTTTCGGTGGTATGGTCCGAAGATGAGAGAATTTTAAGCTCTACTTCCAACCCTTCGATCTGCTCAGCCACACTGCCGAAAGTGTCTGCCGTTACGATATGGACCCTGTATCTGCCTGCAAGCGTTTTTATCATATCGGCCGTTTCCTGCAGCAGGATACCGTCTTTTGCTATCGTACCGTTGTAGTCGCAAACTATATCACTTATCTGCAACTCTTTATAGCCTGGAATCTGCACTTTTTCTCCCTCTGCTTCTCTTTCACTCTATGTAGTTGTCAAACTCCGAGGGGAGTTTGATCTTCAGTTCTTCGAGCTTTTTTGCATTCAAAATAAGATTGGGACGCCCTTTCTGCCAGAAAAATGCGCCTACAGCCGCATCCCTGTTTTTTATATAGTCGCTGTAGCTTGTTGCAAAATAGAGTCTCTGGCTTGTAGGCGGGCATATCGACCTGTACTCTTCGAGCCTGCTCGATAGTACCATGTCAGCATCGCTACAGGAGTTTGTTTCGATCAGGTTCTCCTCCTCTTCGAATATCTTTTCGTAAGCGGGATCGTCCGAATAGATGAAGACTACGCTTACTTCAAGAAGAGATGTAGCCACTCTCCCTATTATCTTTGCTTTTATGGAGTCCGGTTCATCCGCAAAAGAGAGCGTAAAGAGGATAATCAGGGCAACTATGCTTTTCAAAACTGAAACTCCATTCCGATCCAGATTCGTCTGTCTTTGATATCCAGGTCATTTGCACGCGTCACTTCGCCTGTAACGGGGTCGATCCCGTAATAGTCGCTCTTTAGGGCTTTACCGAGTATATTGGAGCCTTTGATGAATAGCGATACTATTCGCGAAGGGCGGTAAGTTACTGTACCCTCGAGATCCCACCCCGGTTTGAGTCCAGGCCCGTAGGTGTAGACAAGAGCGGTATGTAGATCGAAATGCCCCAAAGAGCGGCTGTAGTCGGCTATCGCCCCGTATGTATTGCGGTTTGGCAGTGAGTTGTGCGGTTGCTGAAGATTGGTCCAGATATCCGCTTTGAAGCGTCCGGCCCCGGGGAATGAGTAGATGTATTCGTATAAAAGACAGTCTATTACGATATCATCTTCGAAATTGTAATAGCTGCTGCCGTTGAAATATATTGCATCTTTTTTTATGTATCGTGCCGCGAGAAGGGAAGTTTCATGTTTTTGGTGTCTGTATGTCAGTTTTGTTGAAATTACGAGAGAGCGCTCCGTGTCCGGATCACTGCTCTGTCCGTAGAGGTAGCGGTTTTCGAAGAGTGTCTTTGCCTCGGGAGCGAAACTGCCGTAAAAGAGGAAGCTTTTAGATACCCATCTGCCGCTGTTGTATATATAGCCCAGGCGGCCGGAAAGGAGTGTGTAGTCTCTTATATCCCCGTCCATGAAATATCGGTCGCCCTTTATCGAACCGACCACGATCCTGTTGCCGTCGATCAGATAGTTTCCCTGTGCAAAGAGTGACAGTGCCGTCTCACGGTCGAATTCCGAAGGTATATTGTATGGGATGCCATCCAGATAGGTCTCTTTAAACGTAAACCTTCCGGTTTTCGCCTGTACTCCCAAAGAGTTCTCCGACCGATCCAAATTGAAGCTCTTTTTTATCTGGGCCTCCGTATGGTACTGTATGATTTTTAGGCGGGAAGAGCTGAATGTAACCTCTTCCTGAGCCGACTGGTAGATACCAAGGAGACTCCTGGATGCGTCGTAGTGGTCGCTGGAGTTTCTGCTTAGATGTAAAAAAGACTCTATCCCCTTTTCGCTGTTTTCGTATCTCCACCCGCCGAACAGGTAGCTGAAAGATGTGTGCGGATCGAGCGGATCAAGATGTGGACTCTGTCCCAAAAAGGTGTCGAGCCTTCCGCTAATCGCCTGAATTTCAAAACTGTGCCGGCCTCTATCGATCTGTGTATAGAAGTTTGTACTCTCTTTGTCCCTGGAGAGTCTGCTGCTGTTATAGCTGCTCTCTTTTCGGTGCATATTTTTGTAATCGAGATAGATAAGCCGCGAGCCGTCGGTGTCTTTGGCGGTCGTATATCCGTATAGTTCCGATGATCCGTAGCTACCTGCTACCGCACCTATAATCGAAGTGTTCTCTCTTTCGGGATCTTTCGTGTACATCTTTATAACTACAACGGCACCGTCGATACCGAGTGTCTGCGACGGAAGGCCATAATATACCTCTACATGGTCTATATATCCCATATCGAGCTGTCCGAACAGTTTAAGTGCATTGCCAAAGAAGGGTGTATAGAGGATTCGGTCGTTGATATAGACCCTCATGCCGGCCGGAGGATCGGGCTGATAAGGGGCGTAGAAAGAGGCGGATAGACCGAGTCTGCTCTCGTTGTAACGGATGAATGGGATCTTTTCTATGATCTCCCGCAGAGATCTTATCTGCATTCTGTCGAGATCCTGCCTGGTGAAGACTATGAGGTAGCCGTCGCTCTCTCTCTTTGTCTGTTCGGATAGGTCGGCTCTTTTCGCATAGGACCCGAGAAGGCTCTCTATGCTCTCATCCGCAAAAATTGGAGAGATAAAAAAGCAGAGAATGGTGGTTGCAATAGAAGCTATCAAGAGTTTTCCCGGCATTCGGTAAAATCTCCGTTATTGGTGTTATAATTGTGCCGAGACACTTTTCATTGTCGGCTTAACAGGAACTGTCATTAAGATGTCACAAAAGTAAGTATACATTAGTATACTTTTCATAGTGCTTGAAGTAGAAATTTTTGTTGTGAGCCACCATTGGCAGTGAACTGAAAACGGATGGAAAAGATGGAGAATATAAAACTCACGGAATACAGCCACGGTGCGGGATGCGGATGCAAAATTTCGCCTATGCTGCTTGAAATGATACTTGAGAGCGCCAAACCGGTGGTACACTATCCGAATCTGCTCGTAGGCAACGACAGCAGAGACGATGCTGCCGCTTTCGATCTCGGGGACGGAACTTCGGTGCTCTCGACAACAGATTTTTTCATGCCGATAGTAGACGACCCTTTTACATTCGGAAAGATCGCCGCCACAAACGCTCTGAGCGATATCTATGCGATGGGCGGCAGACCGTTGATGGCGATCTCCATATTCGGATGGCCCATAGACAAACTTCCGCCCGAAGTCGGAAGAGAGGTTATAGAG
>WFYC01000041.1 GCA_015490295.1 Hydrogenimonas sp.
CTCCTGTGAAGATCTCTTTTACGGTATATGGCTTTTTATTCTGCGACTCGAAGTATGTCCGCATGATGAGCTCGGCTATGAAGCCCGTGGTTATGAGCTGTATGCCGCCGAGTGTGAGCAGCATTCCCAGTGTCAGCAGTGGGCGCTGGCCTATACTTTCGCCGAAGAGCTTCAGAATGAACATGTAGGCATCGATCAGAAGGCCTGCTCCGAGCATCGGAACGCCGAGTGTTCCGAAAAGGTGCATCGGCTTGGTCTGGTATTTTTGCATAAAGAGCATAAGAAGCAGATCGCTGATCACTTTGAATGTACGCCCGAGGCCGTATTTGCTCTCTCCGTGGATTCTGGGGTGGTGGCGTACGTCCACTTCGGTGATCTTCGCCCCGTACATCTTGGCCAGTACCGGTATGAAGCGGTGAAGCTCTCCGTAAAGACCCAGGTTTTTCGCCACTTCATGCTTGAAAACCTTGAGTGTACAGCCATAGTCGTGCAGATATACCCCTGTCGTCTTTCTGATTATGGCGTTTGCTATCTTGCTTGGAATTTTTCTGAGAAACATGCCGTCCTGTCTCTTTGCCCGGCGCCCGGCGACCACATCCCATCCGCCGCTTTCGAGTTTGGCTATCATCATCGGAATATCCGCCGGATCGTTTTGGAGGTCGCCGTCGAGCGTGGCTATGAGCTCACCTTTGGCCTCGTCGATTCCCGCCGCCATGGCGGTCGTCTGGCCGAAGTTGCGGTTGAATACGATTATCTTGGTCCTCTCGTCGGCAAGCTCTTTCATTTTCTCGACCGTCCGGTCGGTAGAGCCGTCGTCTACGAGGATAAGCTCGTAGTCTATGCCGTGAAGAGCCTTTCTGACCGCTTCGAAGAGCGGCTCTACATTCTCTTCTTCGTTCATCATGGGGATGACAACGGAGAGTTTCATTCTTTTCCTTTTTTCATGGAGTTTATGCGCACCAGAACTATTCCGTACTTCTTGAATATGGGCTGATACAATGCGACTTCTTTGAGTTTGGTTATCTTCGTGAGTACGATCTCACCCGGTTTGGGGTCCCGCTTTGGGACGATCTTTTGGGAGTATACCATAAACGACGGGACGTTGATCCCCCACATCACGACATCGAGGCGGTGTTTTTTGGCAAAGAGTGCCGCCTCTTTTATCGGCTGCTGCACAAGCGCCGCGTATGTGGGAAGGATGGTTCCGTTTACAAGCAGAAGGGTCACTACGCCGGTAACTACCGCTTTAGAGAGATTCCCCTCTATCATCCTCCAGGCTATGACGAGCGCAGCCAGCAGAAGCGCTATCTCCATCTTGTAGCGCCATCCGAAAAGCGCCCTGCTCTCTTTTATGAGAGCCTGGGCATAGGGATCTTTTATCTTTGGAAGCATAGCGTTCGCGATCTCGGGCAAAAAGATGAGCAGCAGCATCAAAAGCGCGGGAGGCACCACTATCCAAATCGGCAACTTTATGGAGGGAAACTGAAGCGCCATAATGATAAAAAGGGGCGTATAGCCGTAGATGACGTAGTGCGGAAGCTTCGTACCGGAGAAGGAGAAGAATATGAAGACGAAAGCGAACCACAGGACCAGAAAGAGTGTCGTATCGCTCTTTATCCAGCTCTTTATGCGCAAAAATGCGGCTATCAGCAGGCCGGTAAAGGGTATGGTCCCCACAAGCAGAACCGGAATGTAGTAGAGAATCGAACCGCTGTGCCCTTCGAAGGAGTTTTCGAATCTCGATAGGTTGTGTTTGAAAAAGAACCCCTCTATGAATTTCATACCCTGGTCCATATACTCCATCCAGTACCAGGGAAGTGCCACGGCAAGGAAGACAAGGATGCCAATGGGGTTGAAAACACTGAGCGCCCACCGCTTAAGGTCGCGCTTGAAAATATAGTACAAAAAGGTGACGACAAAAGGTATCATCACCGCGACCGGCCCTTTTGTGAGCATACCGAAGCCTATGGCCGCGAATGCCGCATAGAGCCACACTTTCCGCTCGCTTTTTATGTAAAGGAGTATCGCGAACATACTCGCCGCTATCCAGAGATTCAGCAGCGCGTCGGCTATCGCCGCCTTCGCTATTACGCTTATCTGAAGGGCCGAAACCATGAAGAGAGTCGCCAAAAGGGCGGTTTTGGCGTCGAATAGCCTCTTTGTAAAGAGATAAAGCAGCGCGGCCCATGCCGTCGCGGCAACGGCGGAAGGTAGGCGCAACGCGAACTCGTTAAGTCCGAAGAGCTTGACACTGAGAGCCTGCAGCCAGTAGATGAGTATCGGCTTGTCGAAGCGGAGTTCGCCGCCGAGATAGGTGGTGATGTAGTTGCCCGAACTGAGCATCTCGCGTGTAGCTTCGCTGAATGCCCCCTCGTCCAAATCGAAAAGCGGAACCGAGCCGAGGTTGAAATAGAAGCTAAAATAGACGACGACAAGAAGAACGAAAAGGCCGTAGCGCTCTATTTGCGGGTCGTAATCGGGGGTTTTGGGGCGCATCAGGACTCGGGTACCCCTATCTGATGGTATTCGAAACCTTTTTTGCGCATTTTCCGCAGGTTGTACTGGTTGCGGCCGTCGAAGATGACGGGGGTTTTGAGCCTCTGCTTCATCTCTTCGAAATCGGGGCTTCTAAACTCTTTCCACTCGGTCACCAGAATCATCGCGTCGGCTCCGTCGAGTGCGTCGTATTTGCTTTTGACATACTCGACGTTTTCGTTCCCTTTAAGGTAGAAGTTTTTCGCCTCTTCCATCGCCTTCGGATCGTACGCCTTTATCTTGGCGCCACGCTTTGTAAGCTCGTTTATGATCGCTATGGAGCTAGCTTCGCGCATATCGTCGGTTTCGGGTTTGAAGCTGAGGCCCCAAACGGCGAACACCCTGCCCGCAAGATCATCTCCGAAACGCTTTACGACCTTGTCGGCAAGCAATCTCTTCTGCGCCCTGTTGACCTCTTCGACCGAACGGATAATTTTGGGTTCGTAGCCCGCATCTTCGGCGATCTTCGCAAGGGCCTGAACATCTTTGGGAAAGCAGCTTCCGCCGTAGCCGCAGCCTGGGTAGATGAAGCTGTAGCCTATGCGCCTGTCGCTTCCGATTCCTACCCTCACCATGTTTACGTCGGCGCCTACCCGCTCGCAGATATTGGCTATTTCGTTCATGAAGCTGATCTTGGTCGCAAGCATGGCGTTGGCGGCGTATTTGGTCATCTCCGCGCTTCTTACGTCCATCGCTATGAAGCGCTCGTGGTTGTGGGTGAATGGGGCGTAGAGCTCTTTCATCGTTTCCATCGCCTCCTCGTCGTCGGCACCTATGACGACGCGGTCGGGTTTCATGAAATCCTCTATCGCAGACCCCTCTTTCAGAAATTCGGGGTTGGATACCACTGAGAACTTCAGATCGGTTCCTCTTTTGTCGAGTTCGGCCCGGATCTTCTCCCGTACGAGGTCGGCTGTTCCCACCGGAACGGTAGATTTGTCTACGACGATCATATCGTGGACCATATTTCGGCCTATCTGCTCGGCCACCTTCAAAACGTACTGCAGATCGGCGCTTCCGTCTTCACCCTGAGGGGTTCCGACGGCTATGAAGATGATATCTGTCTGTTGAAGCGCATCTTTTATGTCGGTGGTGAAGCTGAGAGTCCCGCGCTCGCAGTTCTCCTTCACCATCGCTTCGAGCCCCGGCTCGTAGATGGGGATGATGCCGTTTTTGAGATCTTCAATCTTCTTTTCGTCTATATCTACACAGACCACCCTGTTTCCCATCTCCGCAAAACAGGTGCCCGTTACCAGGCCGACGTATCCGGTTCCGACCATGCTGAGTTTCATCTATAGCCTTTGAAATGTTTCAGATAGTATACATAATAGACCATTTTATAATCTTTATAAAGTGGAATCTCGATCCGTTTCACAAGCTTGGCCGAAGCGAAGCTGCGCTCTACATCGGGAATCTTGGAACGGCCTGTCACAAATATGAAATCTTCGCCCTTGTGGCGCTCGAGATCGGTAGTAAGCTCGTAGTGATCCAGAAGCGTATGGCGGGGGTTCCATTTGACGGCATCGAACGGATGGGGTTCTATGTAGTAGATGAGCTCCGCCATCGTCTTTCTGTCGTCGCTTAGAAGCTTGGCGCCGGGGTACTCTTTGAGAACGGCGCCCACCTCCGCACCCAGCTCTCTCCAGCCGAGAACTCGTTTATACGGATCGCTCTTTCTCGTAAGCTCTACCCTGAGGGCATCGGCAATAGAGTGGTACTGATAGAGCCCTACCCCAAGCGCTATATTTACGACAATAGCCGCATATAGCCACCTGAACCTCTTTTGCATTACCAGCCACGCAACCACCAGCACGGTTGAAGCTACATACATCGGAGCCGACCAGTTTGCATGAGCGCGTGAAAGTAGACTGATGGTAAGAATTAGCAGGAAGAAAGGAACTATGAACCACCAGAGCATAAAGAGCCTGTCGTCGCGCCTCAGAGTGCCGACTCTCGGCAGTATGGCCAGCAGCCAGCCAAAGAGTATGGGGCCGAAAACCCCAAACTGCGCACCCAGAAATTCGAGCATCATCAGAGGGTGGAAGAGATCGCCCTCCAGGTGTGCGTTGTCTTCAGTATGTTTGAAGCTTACGAACTCGTGGGTGTAGTTCCAGTATAGGTTCGGCAAATATATGAGCGCGGCCAGAAGCATCGTAACGTATAGTTTGGGGTTTTTAAGATGCCCTCTATATTTTGGCGAAAAGATAAGATAGGCAAAAGCCGATACGACGAAGATTATCATCGTATATTTGCTTAAAAGCCCGCCGCCGCCCGCAACAGCGACTACCAGCCAGTGGCTCCACCTGTCGCTTTTGAGCGCCTTTATTAAAAAGAGCATCCCCAATGACCAGAAGAAGAGAAACGGAACGTCCGTGGAGATTATGAGCGAAGAGAGCCACACGGCCGGAAGGGTTACGAAGGTGATCGCGCTGAAAAATGCGATCTCTTCGTCGTCGAAGAGCTCTTTCGCAAGGTAGTAGATGTTCAGCGTCGTAAAGAAGTAGACGAACAGAGAGCCTATCTTTATGCAGACGAACGAGTCGCCACAAAGCGAAGTGGAGAGCATGATGAGCCATGCCACCATCGGCGGTTTGGAGTAATAGCCGAAGTCGAAATGCTGCGCCCATCCCCAGTAGTAAGCTTCGTCCGCATAGAGATCTATCTCTACGTGGGTGAGCGTGTAGAACCTGTAGAGCGAAATAGCCGCGATAAAGATAATCAGAGATTTCAGTGAATAGAGTCTGCTGTTTTTTTGCATGAATGCCCAATGGAAAAAAGATTTCGTTATTTTACCAAAAAAGAGCGGCCGTTTTTTCCAAAAAAGTCTCGAAAGCGCGAAGGCACGGTACACACAGAAACAAAACAGGAGCTTGAAAATTTAGAAAAACTTAGATATACTATAAGTCTTGCCCACGTGTCTGCCGCTTTTGAAGCCTGTCGGTATCCGATATGTAATATTGAAATACTATTCTTCTTGCCGCACTGTCACGACCAATCGTCGGATCGTGTCGATATACGACAACAGGCAGATGAGAAAATTTTATGAACCGATTTTGCGCAAAAAGCGTAAAATCGTCTCGAAATCTTGGATTTCGAAGCTTTAGGGGGTTGTAGGGCCGGCCAGGCCCTGCCAAATTGCGGGCTCGGCCCGGAATTTGAATAAAAATTTATGAAAGGAGTAAAAGATGAGCAACGAACTTACATCACGGGTTGTGAAGACTATCGTGACCAAACATCCCAATCTTCGCTCTATGGTTCGCAACCACCCATACTCGAAAGTGGTCGGAATGGCTGTAGTGAAGTGCCTTGAAGATCGCCTAGGCATGGAGTCCGACAGCATCAGCGACGAACTGCTGGAAGAGATGATCGAAAAAGGTATAGACCTGTACTGCGAAAAAGAGGATGAATTGCGACAAACATCCGTAATCGAGCAGAGACGCAAAATGTTGTGCGACCATCTACACAAAATCGCCACTGAACACCTTGCAGCCGCCGAAGGCTGAGCCTACATCCTGCGGTATAGCAGCTCAAGCACCTCTACGAAACGGTCCGAATCGTTCGGGCACCTGCATACCCTGTAAAACTCGAACCCAAGCTCTTCAGCCACTTCCCTGTATTCGATATCGAGCTCGAAAAGTGTCTCGGAGTTGTCCACGGTAAAGGCGATCGGGTAGATTAGCACACGTCTGTTTTTAATCTCTTCAAGCACCCTCTCCAGGGATGGTGTTAGCCACCTCATCGGCCCTACTTTCGACTGGTATGCCAGGTGTATCTGGTTGAAAACCAATCCCCTCTTTTTCAGCCGCTCTACATGGAGCTTCACCTCCGCTTCCACCTGCTTTTGGTACGGGTCGCCCTTTTTTATGACACTCACGGGCAGGCCGTGGGCCGAAAAGACGAGATTTATGTCTGAAGGATTTACATCCTCCACGCTCTCGGCTATCAGATCCTCCACGGTGGCCAGGTACGGCTCGAAGTCGTAGTAATCAAGAATACTCACCATAGTCGGGTGGTAGCCTATTTCAGCGGCGCATCGGCGTATATCTTCTATGGACGAAGCTGTAGTAGTCGTGGAAAATTGCGGATACATCGGTACAAGATAGAGCTTTTTTACCCCTCTGTTCTTTATAGTGCGAAGCACATCCGTCGCAAACGGGGGAGTATAGCGCATGACAACCTCTACGATCGCATTGTCTATGCGCTTTTGAAGCTTGCTTTGAATGGACCTTGTAATATCGAGCAGGGGTGATCCGCCGCCGATCTTTTCGTAATTCTCCCTGACCTCGTCGAGTCTGGAGGCAGTTATATACTCAGACAGCCTGCTGCGTATAAAAGGGGGAGCACCGATAATACGGTGGTCGTTGAACATATTACGCATAAAAACCTCTATCTCATCGAGATTCGACGCTCCGCCCATATTCATTAATATGACAGCTTTATCCACTTACATCTCCGCTTTTCGCTCTTTTATCAAATGAAAATCTGACGGGTATGGTAGTCTAAATATGATATTCATGTCAAATCGATCTCTCATCTACCAAGATTCGAATCTTTTATATCTCTTACGCACCTGACATATCCGCGGGTATCTTTAATATACCGGTAACCTCCGCCTCTTTCATCAATGATTATGGCCGGAGTGCCCTTCATGTCCGCCCGCTTCGATCGTTAGATCGAACAGAATCTCGCTTACATCCATCCTCTCGGAGTTGAAAAACTTCGAGCGGTCGTAAGTGTACTGAAGGCGGAACCTGGTGAAAGAGAGCGGTTTGTAGACGACCATAGCCGAGTATCGATCCAGATCTTCCGGCAGATTCGCACCATTTTCAATGAGTCTGTCGTAACGCACTCCGGCACCCCACTCCCCAACGTTATAGAGCAGCTGAGTATACATTCCGCCTCTCTCTTCGCTCCCCCTGTCCCTAAACAGAACTTCGTTTTCCCACTCGAACGACGCCTCACCGGAGAGCTTCCAGTCGACTCTCGCCTCGGCTGCGTATATATCCGTGCCGCCTTCACCGCTTCTGCCGTGCATCCATGTAGCACCCAGCAGCAGATATGCCGAGTCTGAAATATGAAAATTGTCTCTCAGGTACGTTACATACAGGTTGTTCCTGTCACGGCTGCCGAAACTCCTTTCGTTTTCACCCTGCAGTGCCTCTATACCGACGAGAGTGAAAACTTCGGCTCCTCTTCTTAGCTGAAGCTGCACCCCATCTTCCGCAAGAGCTCCGTAACCGAAAAAGCTCTCGTAAACCAAAGGGGGAGATGTGAAGCTCCACCCATGCTGGTGCAGCTCGTTTTGGCGACTGAATCCACTCCTGAAGCGGCCCGCTTTTATGGAGCTTCCATATCCCAAAAACCCACTCTGCACAAAAAGCTCTCCGATATGAAGCCCCTCTTTTTCCACATGCAAAGAGGAGTACAACTCCATATCCGGCAGCATCCTGGACTCGAACTCGATCTCCGCATAGTTGAGATTGAAACCCCTGTATGGGTTGAACGGAATCTCCCCCGCACTCTCTATGAACCCCGGTATCGTATAGTTTGCATACGATTCGTTGCCTATATTTCTGGCCAATACGCTCATGTTTGCAACAAGTGCTATCTCGAGCGGGCCCGGCTTTCCATGGGTGCTTTCTCCCTCTATTTTTTGCTCATGATGATCTTCATAAGCCGTACCGCTCTGCCCGTTTTCGAGTCTATCCACTCTTTGTTTCAACTCCTCGATAGTGTGCTGCTGCTGCAAAAACAGCTCTTTCAACTCCTCCATATCCTGTGAACAGAATAGTGAAGAGTAAAGTACAAAAGGCAATAAAAGGCTCTTTTTCATTATTTGCTCCCTCGATAATTTTTTTTGAAAAATCTATTTAGAATGTGCTATGTTCATCAACAGCTGTAGGGAGGAGCGCGTACAGATAGCCTATGCGTACTCTTTAAGCGGGGAACGGATAAGGGCTTGAACGCAGGAGGGTAGTATACGAAAGAGAGAGGCACTACGCCTGGAGCGGTGCAGATATCGGCCGCACCCATATTTGTCTGCAGTGTGCAAATATTACAGTCGGAGTGCATCTTCAGGTCACCATGGTGATGAAGCGCCCCCAGCAGCGTAGAGAGAAGGAGCACGACGGCCGCAATTTTGCCTCTAAATCCTCTTTTCATTGCGAAATTATAGCCGTTTGAATCCTCTTAAACAAGAGTTTGTTGGTATAATTACGTCTATTATCATATGAAGGATTGAGATGAGCGGAGTTTTGATTATCGGAGCGGGAGGAGTCGGACGGGTCGTGGCTCACAAGTGTGCGCAAAACAGTGAAGTTTTCAGCCATATTACACTTGCAAGCCGCACTCTTTCAAAATGTGAGCAGATAAAAGAGGAGATCAAGCAGATGCAGGGCGTCGATATAGAGGTCGCCAAAGTAGATGCCGACAATGTGGAGGAGCTGGTCTCTTTGATAAAAAGAACAGAGCCCTACATCGTAATAAACGTCGCGCTTCCCTATCAGGATCTAACGATCATGGATGCCTGCCTGCTTACAGGCACGCACTACCTCGATACTGCGAACTACGAACACCCCGATACCGCAAAGTTCGAATACAAAGAGCAGTGGGCCAAAGATGAAGATTTCAAACGAAACGGACTCATGGCGCTTCTTGGAAGCGGTTTCGACCCCGGCGTTACGAACCTCTTTTGCGCATACGCGATGAAACACTATTTCGACGAAATCCACTACATAGATATACTCGACTGCAACGCCGGAGACCACGGCTATCCGTTCGCTACGAACTTCAACCCCGAAATCAACATCAGGGAGGTAAACTCCAAAGGGCGATACTGGGAAGAAGGCGAGTGGAAAGAGACCGAACCGATGGAGATAAAGATGGTTTGGGACTATCCACAGATAGGCCCCAAAGAGAGCTACCTGCTCTACCACGAGGAGGAGGAGTCCCTTGTACAGAATATAAAGGGGCTTAAAAGAATCCGCTTCTTCATGACCTTCTCGGAGAGCTACCTTACCCATCTCAAGGTTCTTGACAATATCGGGCTTACCAGAATAGACCCGATAGAGGTGGACGGCTGCAGGGTCGTTCCCCTTCATGTCGTAAAGGCCCTGCTTCCCGACCCCGCCTCCCTCGGTCCGCGCACAAAAGGAAAGACCAACATCGGAGTGGTCTGCGAAGGGGTTAAGAACGGAGAGAAAAAAAAGGTATATATCTACAATATCTGCGACCATCAGGAGGCCTACAAAGAGGTATGCGCGCAGTGCGTCAGCTACACCACAGGAGTCCCCGCCATGATAGGCGCCAAGCTGATCTGCGAAGGGACGTGGATGCGCCACGGAACCGTGAATGTAGAGCAGATGGACCCCGACCCCTTCATGGAG
>WFYC01000042.1 GCA_015490295.1 Hydrogenimonas sp.
GAGTCCATGAGATCGGTGGCGCCGAAGTTCAGCGCCAGAAGAATGATGAAAGAGTACCTCGGAAAGTTTTACATTCCGATATCCAAAGATCTGAGTAAAGCGAAAAAAGGAGAAGAGTCATGAAGAAGAGAGTAGCCGTGAATGGATTGGGACGCATAGGGAATCAGGTTCTCAGACACTATATACACAACCTTCCGGCAGACTGCGAGATAGTCGCCGCCAACACCTCGAGCGTCGAAGATGCCGCATACCTGCTGAAGTACGATTCCGTACACGGCAGGGCCGACTTCAAAATAGAGACGTTCGGCAACGAGAAGCTGGTCATAGACGGGCACGAAATCGCGATAGTGAGCTCCCACAACCCTCTGGAGCTTCCGTGGAGGGAGATGGAGATCGATATAGTGCTCGAGTGTACCGGGCACTTTACTGAGCGCAGTGCGGCCGCTCAGCATATCGAAGCGGGTGCGAAAAAGGTCGTAATCTCGGCGCCCGGCAAAAACGTCGACAAGACATTCGTCATGGGCGTAAACGAGAAGGAGTATGACGACGCTAAGCACCATGTGGTCTCCAACGCATCGTGTACCACAAACTCCCTGGCACCGGTGATGAAGGTTCTCGAAGAGAGTTTCGGTGTCCAAAACGCGATGATCACGACAACCCACGCCTATACATCTTCGCAGACCACCGTGGACAAGAGGGCCAAAAAGAGAAGACGCGGGAGAGCGGCGGCGGTCAACATCATACCCACCACCACCGGTGCCGCGATTGCGACCGTGGAGGTTATACCTTCGCTCGAGGGCAAAATGGAGGCTATGGCGCTTCGCGTGCCGGTACCCGACGGCGCGATAACTGAGGTCGTTGCGCTTCTAAAGAGCGACGTTACGGTCGAGAGCGTCAACGAAGCGTTCAAAAGAGCGTCGGAAGGGGAGCTGAAAGGGATACTGGAGTATTCGACCGAAGAGATTGTCTCTACCGACATAATCGGCAATCGCCACTCTTCGATAGTGGATGCTCCCTCTACATCTGTCGTGGGCGGCAGGATGGTCAAAGTGATGGCATGGTACGATAACGAGTACGGCTACTCTCAGCGACTTTTGGAGCTTGCCGACCATATAGCGAAAAATATGAGATAGGAGAAGAAGATGAAAAAGACGCTTGTCGCAGTATTCGAAAGTCACGAGGATGCCTCCGAGGCTGTGAAAAGGCTCCTTGAAGAGGGTGTTTCGAAAGAGCATCTCTACGCCCTTTCGAAAGGGGAGGATACACCCGAAAAGAGTTTCGAAATCGAAAAGGAGAACGAGAGCATACTCTTCTGGGGTAAACAGGGAGCGATTTGGGGCGGACTCTTCGGCCTTCTGGCGGGCGGAATCTTTTCGCTGGTACCAGGTTTCGGGCCTATCGTGGCCGCAGGGCCTGTAGTCTCGTCGCTGGCCGGTTTTCTGGGCGGAGCGGCGACATTCGGCAGCGCATCGGCGCTTGCTGCGTGGCTTGCCGATTTCAGTATGGAGAAGGCGGAGGCGCTTCACTACGAAAATCTTCTCAAGGAGGGAAAGATTCTGGTAATCGTGCATGCGAAGGAGGATGAGTTGCAAAAAGCCGAGAGAGTACTCAAAGAGCTCGGCAAAGGCGAAGTGAAACTGCATTAGAGCGCTAAAAAGGGGTGTTATGAGAGAGTCCAAACTGATTCTGCTCCGCCACGGCGAGAGTCTTTACAACAAAGAGAACCTCTTTACAGGCTGGACAGATATAGACTTGAGCCAAAAGGGGGTAGAGCAGGCCGAAAGGGCGGGAAAAAGATTGGCGGAGAACGCTCTTTATCCCGATATCTGTTTCACATCCTGGCTCAAGAGAGCAATACATACGGCGCAGATCGCCCTGAAAGAGATGGAGTGGGAGCATATCGACTCGATAAGAAGCTGGAAGCTCAACGAGCGGCACTACGGCGCGTGGCAGCAGCACAACAAAGATGCCGTAAAAAGAGAGGTGGGCGAAGAGATGTTCATAGCGATCAGACGGGGCTACGACACCCCGCCTCCGCCGCTGAAAGCCGGAGACCCGAGACTTCCCGAAAACGACCCCAAATACGGCAGCCTGGACCCGGTCCTGCTGCCGAGAAGCGAATCACTCAAACAGACCCGTATACGTACCCTGAACTACTTCGCCGAATCGATAGCCCCGCAGCTGGCACGCGGTAAGTGCGTGCTCGTAAGCGCCCACGGCAACTCCCTGCGCGCATTGGTTATGGCCATAGAGAATCTTACACCGGCACAGGTGGTCAAACTGGAGATACCGACGGGGGAGCCGATTTTATACCGCTTCGACGAGACGCTTCACCCTCTGGGAAAGAGGTTTCTTTAATTAAAACCGGTTAAAAATATCAATTTTTCTCGGTTTTATCCGATACTTGTAGATAGAGGTTATGGAAAGTCCCCTACTCCCTTCCGGGAGGGCTCTTCATAACCTCTTTTGAATGGTCTTAGATATATAATTTGAGAGTAGTGTTTATTTAGGGTTTTAGAAAATTATCAAAGGATTTTTTTGCGGCTCGATACATACCTATATACGCCTGAAAGAGGGTGGAACAGACCGTTCGACAGGGGGCTCGATTCTGAAAACAGTCTTGTCATCATATTCGGCGATCCGGATATAGATGACGGGCATATCGGCTTGAAAGAGCTGATCTCGTCATACCCCGAGTCCAAATTCGTGGGGTGTTCGACAGCCGGAGAGATATTTGAAGATGAGCTCTATTCCGGGGGAATCTCTGCAGCGGTCATCCGTTTTGAATGTTCGAAGATAAGAGTTGCGGCATGCAGTGCGGATTCAGTCTCAGATGACTTTGCAATCGGTGAGAATCTCATAAAGACTCTTGACGATCATGGATCTCTCAGAGCGGTTTTCGTTTTGAGCGACGGACTCAATGTCAACGGTTCGGAGCTGACGAGAGGGATAAACAGAAGCCTGGAGCGCTCTAAAGCTGTAGTAACCGGCGCCCTTGCGGGCGATGAGAACCGCTTCGAGTCTACATGGGTGGTTGTCGGGCGTAGATTGAAGCAGAACTATGTGACGGCAGTAGGGTTTTACGGCGACAACCTTCATGTGGAGTTCGGTTCGCAGGGGGGCTGGGACCGCTTCGGCATCGACAGGAGAGTGACACGGGCAAAAGGGAACGTACTCTATTCACTCGACAACAAGCCGGCTTTGGAGCTCTATAAGAGGTATTTGGGCGAGTATGCCGACGAACTCCCCGCTTCCGGACTGCTATTTCCGCTGCAGGTGAGAAGAGGTGACGAGGAGCCAAAGGTCAGGACCATAGTTGCGATAGACGAAAAAGAGAACTCCATAACGTTCGCCGGAGATATAGAGCAGGGCAGCTCCGCATCTTTCATGAAGGCCAATTTCGACAATCTCGTAAGCGGCGCGGAACAGGCCGCACTGCAGATCAATAGCGATGAATATGAAGGAGAAGAGGCCATCCTGATAGCGGTAAGCTGCGTAGGCAGGAGGCTTGTTCTGGGCCAAAGAAGCGAAGATGAGTTGGAAGTTGTGAAAGACATATTTCCTCCGTCCGTAAAGATGGTCGGTTTCTACTCCTACGGAGAGATATCTACACGTACGAACGGGCGGTGCGACCTTCTTAACCAGACTATGACCCTTACCCGGATATGGGAAAAGTGTACGAAATGACTGAAAACAGACTCCTGAAGAGGCAGCTGAAAAAGTGCGGCATAGAGTCTATAGAGTCGATAGATCAGCAAAAGTTCGAAAAGTTTCTGAAGCTTGTGGATGCCTCCTACAATGAGAACGAGAAGAGTCTGAAGATGCTCGACCGCTCTTTGGAGATAGCTTCCGAAGAGATGCAGGAGGCGCTCGAGAGAAACAGGGAGCAGTCGTGGCGGATGATTCGTCAGTCGAGGCTCGCAACTATGGGAGAGATGATAAGCATGATCGCCCATCAATGGAGGCAGCCTCTAAACGCCATAAGCCTGACCGCTTCGGATCTGAAGCTGAAGAAGATGATGGGTGAAGCCGATGATGAATCGGTTATCGAGGGGCTTGAGAAGATTGTGACATATGTCCACCACCTTAGTGAGACGATCGAGGATTTCAGAACATTTTTCAAAGACGGAAAGAGGCGTACCGAAACCTCATTCAAAGAGATTGTGGAGAGTCTGAAGGGAATCATCGAAGCCTCTTTGAAAAAGAGTTCCATTGTCGTCGAATACGATCTGGACAATAGTCGTCGCTTTTCCAGCTATCCGAACGAGATAAAGCAGGTCGTTTTGAACCTCGTGAAAAATTCCGAGGATGTTCTCACAGAGAGGGGGGTGGAGAACCCCCGCATAGATATAGAAGCAGGTTTTGAGGATGGCATGCACTATCTTCAGGTACGCGACAACGGCGGCGGAGTCGATCCGGCCATTTTGGGGCGTATCTTCGAGCCGGACTTCTCCACAAAGGATGAAAAGGGCACCGGAATAGGTCTGTATATGAGCAAAATCATTGTCGAGGAGCACTGTGGCGGTGAACTCAGGGTGGAAAACTCCAAAGAGGGTGCCGTCTTTACGATTCTGCTGGAGGGTTGATCGGAAGCTATAGACTATTTTGCTATAGTTTTGGTATCACGGAAGGGAGACGCTGCCGATGTCCGATCTTCTTCAGAATACCGTCTTTGCATTTGTCGAACACTTTAAAAGCTATACCGCCTGGTTCGCATTTTTTGCCGCATTTTCCGAAACTCTTCTCGGGCTGGGATTTCTGATACCCGGTTCGACACTTCTTCTTTTTATGGGTCTGCTTGCGGGGCAGGGTTATCTCGATATAGAAACCGTACTCATCTTCGCCGTCGCGGGCGCCTATACGGCGGATGTCGCAAACTATCTTCTCGGCAGACGCTACGGGGTGGAGCTTTTGAAAAGACCGTGGCTTCATATATCGGACGAGAGGGTCGATTCCGCACACCGTTTTCTAAACTCTCACGGAGCGAAATCTGTATTCATAGCCCGTTTTTTGCCTGCCATGAAAGAGAGTATTCCGTTTCTCGCCGGTTCACTCAGAATGGATCCGCAGAAGTTTTTGATATGGGATTTTCTCGGAGCCGTCGGCTGGAGCCTTGAATTTATAGGAGTCGGATATATCTTTTCGGCATCGTTGTCACTGGCGCAGATATGGCTTTCAAGAACGGTAACATTTTTGGCGCTGCTCGCCGTTTCGTTTCTGATACTCTTCACTCTGAAGCGTTTCATAATGCGCAGCGCCCCTGTGCTAAAATCGATAGTACTTTCGATGGGGCGGGCTTTTCTGAGCAATCCGTATGTCAAGTCGTATCTATCTTCGCACTCCAAAACGGCAACGTTTCTACAGAACCGTTTCGACAGAAGATCGTTCTACGGTCTTACTTTGACTCTCTTCACTCTACTTCTTATACTCTTTTCGGCTCTTCTTGGAGGCGTTGCGGAGGACCTTTTGAGCAGGGATCCGATAGTATACGCCGACAGGATCGTCGCAAATCTTGTGCAGCAGTGGCGGACTCCCGAATTGACCCGTTTCTTTACATGGGTGACATATCTCGGAAAGATCGAATCGGTGGCTCTCTTTTGCGCCGCCGCGACCGTTTTTTTGATTCTCTACGGCAGATACAGGGAGTTGATAGCCCTCTACTTTTCACTGCTCGGATCCGCACTCCTGGTTTACGGCGTCAAACTCCTTTTTCAGAGGCAAAGACCCGAGACGGCACTATATTATGAGCCGAGTTACTCGTTTCCGAGTGCGCACGCGCTTCTCGCCGTCACCTTCTACGGATTTCTGGCCTACCTTATAATCAGAAACTCAAAGAGCCTCAAAATGAGGGTCAATACATTTTTTGCCGCCCTCTCGCTCGCTCTTTTGATAGGAGTGAGCAGAATATATCTGGGCGAGCACTATCTGAGCGACGTTTACGGGGGGTATCTGCTCGGTCTGCTCTGGGTGAGCGCCGCCGCCGCTCTGCTTGAGTGGATGACATTCATAAATCGTCCGCCCCGAAAAGAGCCGCTACCCCACGCAAAACCTTTGAGTGCGGTTGTCGTGCTGCTCTCTGTGACCCTGTTCGCCTTTTTCGGAAGCGAATACCGCTACAAACCGGCGCCGCAGACAAAAAAAGAGGTGGAGCGCATAACGGAGATTTCCGAAATCTTTTCGGATGAAGAGAGCCGGTTTACGAGAAACATATTCGGAATAGAGAGTCTGCCCGTAAATCTGGTGCTTGTGGTTGAAGAGGGGGTCGATATCTGCAAAAAACTTGAGTCGGCCGGGTGGAAGGATGCAGGGAGTAGAAAAAATATAGATTTTCCGCTCTTTTGGAGGTATGAAACGCCCTCCTGCTCCCTCTACGAAGAGCGTAACGCCTCTATCTACATTCTAAGGCTCTGGGATGCCCGTATGGAGTATGCCGGCAAAAGAGTCTACGTAGCGACGGCAGATGCGGTAAAAGGGTTCAATTTCGGGTTCTACCCGCTATTTACCGAAGATCTGAACGAAGCGGAAGCTTTTGCCGTCGAATCGATCGGGAATATATTTCCTAAATCGCGCGACGTTTCGCTGCAAATAGAGCGGCCCTCCATAAAGGAGCGGCTCTTCGAGCAGCCCTATTTTTATGACGGAGAGCCTGAAGTGATAATAACGGCCGACGACTCTAACCTCTCTTATGAGCCTGGGCGGGCTCTTCGAAAGAGATAGGGATTTTAACGCGCCTGCCGTTTCTCAATACGGTGATTTCGGCCTTTTCGCCGGTAAAGAAGAGTTCCAGTTTCAGATCCGGTATCGTTTTGACCTCCGCCCCGTCTATCGCCACTATTAGATCGTCTTTCTCTATACCTGCTCTTTTTGCCGGAGAGTTGTCGACCAGTTTTACGACTTTGAGCTTCTCGTCACCCTCGAGGTAGACGCCGATCTTTTTCTCTTTCGCGGTCTCTATCGGTTCCGGGTAGAGAAGATAGTCCGCTATGCCCGGTTTCGGCTTCATGGAGTTGATTACGATTTTATATCTGTGAATACCTCTCCTTTTGACTCTGTCGGGTATTCCGAAACCGAACATCACATGTCCGTTTCCGGCCAGAACGGCCATGGAGTAATCGGGATGTTTTTTCAGGAATCGGGATACGTTTTTGGCCATAGTCTCATCCCACAGAAGTTGGGCATAGTAGAACTCGTCGAAATTTTTGAAGCTTTTGGAACTGTGACTCGAAAAGATGTTCCGAAGCTCATCTTTGTATCGTGTGTTGGAAAAATCGATTGAGTCCGGGACCCTGCTTTTCTCCCTGGTATCGAGAGAGTCGATTCCCTCCCTTACGACCTTCTTGGTAATCTCCTTCTCTATGTTCAGCGCGACGATCGGCAACTTCTTCCTCTTCGCATAGAGAATTATGGGGCGGTAGAGGTGGTAGTTGTATTTCCACCGTTTGAAGTACTCGGTCTTTTTGAGCATCTCTTTTTCGGAAATCTTTCCGGTGATATATTCGTCGAGATACTTCTGGTACGGCTCTTGAAACATCTCCATGCCGATGGCGACTTTTTTCCCCGCTTTCACCATAGCCTTTATGATTTTTAGCTGGTTGAGATGGTTGGAAAACTGATTGTGCTGCTCTCCTATGAAAACCACCTTCTGTTTCGTAAGATCTGTAAAGATGGAGTCGAGAGGGTCGAGATTCGGTTTGAGTGCGTATGAGCCGCTGGGAACCGTGAACACTACACCGTTTTGCGACTGTTTTGTACTCTTTTTTACAATCTTGCCGTTTTTTATGACGACGGTCGAATATTTTCCGAGATGTCTGAGTCGGAAAAAGATCGAACGCGACAGTTTCCGACTTTCAAATACGGCAACGACACGTGAATTGTCGAAAGGGTTCTTGAAGAGCTCTACCTTTGTTTCTCCCTCCATAGTAAAGTCGATCGCTATCTGTTTCAAAAAACTGTTTGTAGCACCGAGAACGAGAATGTCTCTTTTTTTCAGAGCCTCATACTTCACCTCGTCCGAGTAGACCACGTTTTTAAAGACTTTCAACATCTTGGAGAAACGTTTTTCATCTTTGCGATCGACTATGACGGTTACGTCACCGTCGAGAATACGGGAAATCACAGGCGGCACCTCTTCCGGGTAGAGACGCCGGAATATCTCGTAGTTCTCGTCGACGACGATCTTTTTCGGTTCGATATCGAGCTCCAGTCTATGGGTCGCTTTCGTCAGGTCGATCGTCTCCCAGAGGCACTCGCTGTCGGAGCATACCTTGATAGGGAGGCGGGAGAGCATTCCGTTGCTGTGAACGTCGAACTCGAGGATATATCTGTCGTCTACGAAGCTGAGACCGATGTTTGAGAGCCTGAAGTCGAATGCGCCCTTCCTGTATACCCAGGTCTTGAAAAAGTCGAGCAGTCTTTGGCCCGAGACCTCCTCGAAAATCTCCCTAAGACTCTTGTAACTCGCGGTTTTGTATGGGTACTCTTTCAAGAGCTTGTCGATACCGTGACGAAAAGCCTCTTTACCTATCTTCTTTTCGAGCATGTAGAAGAAGAAGGCGGACTTGCCGTAACCGACGGCGTTTTTGCTCTCTTTGTTCTTCGAAGTGAACTCAATGAGGGCAATTTCGTTTTCGTAGTTTACATATGAGTCATATTTAATGAGTAGATCTTTTCTATACTCGGCACCGCGCTTCGACTCTTCTGCGTAGAGGTAGTCAGAATAGAAGGTGGTGAGCCCCTCTACCCAGTTGCCGCGGTAGGGTGCATAGACGTAGTTTCCGAACCACTGGTGTACAATTTCGTGGCCCAGAGAGGAGTTCAAGACGAAAGGTTTGTCTATTATCTGTTTTCCTATCAGGGTAAAAGTGGGCATCGAGTACCCGGCCGGAAAAGGGGCCTCGGCAATCGTGAAACTCTCAAAAGGGGTGAAACCGAACATCTCTTTATATTTTAAAAAGTAGTCGGCACTCTTTTTGAGGTAGGTGTTTGAGAGGCGGCTATCTTCAGGGTAGAAGTATGTAGAGACCGTTACGCCGCTTTCGCTCTTAAGACTCTCTATTTTATGGTGTGAAGATGCTACAAGATGTAGAGTATCAAGCGGGTAGTTATACCTGTAAACTGTTCCCTCTTTTGACTCACGTCTCTGTGTAGCCTCCGTGACTATCTTCATACCGGGTGCTTTAACTATAGTTTCATACCTGCACATAAGATCTATCGCAGGATACCAGCCCTCCAGCAGCATAACATCTTTTGCACCCGGATCGAAGCCGTAAAGAAACGAAAGTTCGATCGGGTCGTTTTTCGAATCTTTCAAAAGTACAGGTCTGTTATCCTTTACAATCAGTCTTGCATTTTTTATGGAGGTGATATTGGCATGTGTATCGAGAAGCGAAACGGAGTCGTGGTCGGTAGTGATCTTTGCGACTCCTTCAAGAACACCTTTGTGCGTATCCAAAGATAGTCTCATCTCGTAGTTGCACTGGTGCGCAAAGAGGCCGGTCAGCGAGATCAGAAAGATCAAAAACGTTTTCTTCACATCTGCTCCTTATAGTAGAATCAATGTCGCCAGGCCGAGGAAGCTGAAAAAGCCTACCACATCGGTCACTGTTGTCAGCAGAACCGTCGAGCCTACCGCCGGATCGACTCCCAGACCTTTGAGAATCAGAGGAATCGTGGCCCCGAAGAATCCAGCCGCAAGCAGGTTTATCACCATCGAGAGGGCGATTACGAGACCAAGAAGTGGGATATCGAACCAGAGGTATGCTATCACTCCCATTACGATGGCGTATATCAGACCGTTGCCGAGCGACAGTAGAACCTCTTTTGTGATAACACGCTTCGCCTCCGTCGGATCAATATCGCCAAGAGCCAGCCGACGAACGGTAACGGTGAGCGATTGGGTACCCGCATTGCCTCCCATCGATGCGACTATCGGCATCAAAACAGCCAGAGCCACTATAGTCTGGATGGTGGAGTCGAAAAAGCCTATTACGATAGAGGCTGCGATTGCCGTCAGAAGGTTGACTCCCAGCCATACAGCCCGCGACTTTCCTGCTTCGATCAGACTTTCGCTCTCTTCCGACTCCTCCTGGACACCGGCCATTCCGTAGATCTGGTCGGTTGCCTGTTTCTCCATCAGGTCGTAGATATCGTCGGCCGTGATTCGTCCGAGCAGAATACCGAAATCATCGGCCACTGGTATGACGTTCATATTGTAGTTTCCGGCCAGCTCGATAACTTTGTCGATCGAGTCTTTCGGATTCACTGCAACAGTTAACGCACCCTCTTTGGCAAGCACATTACGATATATTTCGCCGGGGCCCTGCAAAACGAGGTCCTCCATAGGCATCATTCCCAAAAAACGGTCTCTGTTGTCCACTATAAAAACGTGATATGCATTGTCCAGGCCGCCCTCCACCTTCATCTGTTTGAGGCGTTTTACAGACTCGCCGATCGTCTCGTCGATATATGCCTTGAAGAGCTCGGTCTGCATGTGCGCACCAGCTTCATTCTCATCGTAGCTGATGAGTTCGCGAATGACCTTGCTCTCCTCCTTGTCTATTTCTTCGAGGACCTCTTCCGCTTTTGTTTCGTCGATCTCCTCGATCTGCTGGACTATGTCGGCGGCATCGTCGGTATCCATCTCTTCTATGATATCGGCAAGCTCTTTGGCGTCTATCGCTTCGAGCGCATCTTCTTGTGCATTTTTAGAAAGTTCCGAAAGAACGTCTGCTTTCAGATCTTCAGGAAAAGATTTCAGTAGATCTATGAAACGCTTTTTGTCCACTTCGCGCATCTGCTCGAGAAGTTCCGCGATTTCGTACGCCTGGGCATTTTCATCCATGCCTTCCGTAAATAGTTTGATACGGCGTTCGATCTCGATACCGAGCTCTTCAATGTTACGATCCATGGCTCTTCTCCTGTCCGATACAACTATTTGCGCTTAGATAAGTGGGATTGTACTTAAGCGGACCTCTCAAAACCCTGAACTTTTGGAGCTTGTTGCAAACCTGATATTATCCGTTTTTATAAGCTTGACTTGGAGGTTGCAAGAGTTCGCTTTCGTATTCGTAGTATATTTCATTTTATGTAGTCACTGTTGTAAAATACGAAAAGCAATGAGATAATAAAAATTATTCACAGCGTGTGCAAGGTGTGAAAAACGAGTCATTAACCTTGTCGGCTCCGCTAATGGTACAATATTTACATAGAGATCAGTGTCGTTGTGAAAATATCTTTTTAGCATACAGAAAGGACTCTTATGAAAATCGCTTTTTTTGAGACGAAGCCGGAAGAGAAGGAGTTCTTCTCGAAACATTTGAAAGATGAGGAGATCTCTTTTTTCGAGGAGACTATCAACGAGGCTCTCAAGGAGGAGGCAGAGTTTGAAGCTGTGAGTGTTTTCGTCCACTCCAGAATCGATGATGAGACTCTTTCGAAGCTTCCAAAGCTAAGATATATTCAGACCAGATCTACAGGGTACGAACATATTGTATGCGAGACACTCTACAAACGCGGAATTGTTGCTTCGAACGTTGCCGGGTACGGCGGTCCTGCAGTCGCCGAGTTCGCCTTTTCTCTACTTCTGAACTCTACTAGGCATACACATACGGCTATCAAGAGGGCTAAAGAGGGAGTTTTTGAATATAGAGACCTAAAAGGGATGGAGCTGTTCGGCAAGCGGCTGGGAATATTGGGCCTTGGTGCCATAGGGTCGAGAATGGCCTACATAGGCAAGGGTATCGGCATGCAGATCGCAGCCTGGTCGCGGACGAGACGTAAAATAGTAGATGAACTCGGCATAGAGTTTAGCGTGAATCTGGATACGATTCTCGAATCGAGCGACGTCATAATGATAGCGCTTCCTCTGACGCCTGCAACTAGGGGGCTTATAAACAGGCAGAACATAAAAAAGGTAAAAAAAGATGCTATCATAGTCAATGTCGCAAGAGCGCAGATTATAGAAGATGAGCTCTACGGGAGTGTTGAAAACCGGCTATGTCTCGATGTGATAAGCGATGTAAAATATGTGCCCCGCCACAATATTCTCTATACACCGCATATGGCATACTATACTGAAGAGGCGTTGATGAGAATCATGGAGATTTCACTTGAAAACATGAAAGCTTTTATAGACTCCAGGCCGCTTCCCAACTGCCTGAAGATAGCGTGCAAGAGGGATTACGTAAGATAACGGAAAAAGGGGTTGAGATGATGGAGTTTTTGAAAAAAGCTACCGAATGGGTTCTCGATAAAGAGGAGGAGGCGGCAAAAAACTGCCGAATAGACCTTGATGACCTGCAAAAGCAGATAGAGCTCATTAAAAACAGAAGAGATGCACTCAAAAGAGAGTGTGAAGATAACATTGGACAGCTGGAGCATATCCTGCGGCGTCTCGAAGTTATAAAGGCGAAAGAGGAGTCCTGCAAGCGCAAGTAGCCCCTTGTCAGCTTCTTAGTCTCCTGATGGTATCCTGAAGAATCTCGAAGCCGAGTTTGCTGGAGTTTTCGACCTTTTTCATATCTTCAACGGCCGCATCGAAGTCATGCTTGTCGAAGAAGTGTTCGAAAGCCTGTATGAGCCCGCTGTGTACGTTGTGGTGGTGCTCGCTTATGGTCGAAAGCGCCTCTCTCTCGTTGGCCAGCAGTCTGCCAAGTTCACCGGTAAACCATTTTCCGAACCGGCAGCTCTTCTCATCCGGCAGATCGACCTTTTTTCGGTTGAGAAGTGCGTTGTAGCCCTGCAGTTTTAGATGGATATGGTCAATCTTGCCGTTACTGACTTTCATTCCGTTGATGATTGCCGACATCTGCTCTTTGAGTCTTTGTGAGTTCTGTATGACTCTATCGGTACGCTCTTTGAAATCCTCCAACTGCTCCATACCTCTTTGCGCGTCGGCTTGAAACGACTCTCCCGCCTCTACGATGGCCGATGAGCTCTGCTTAAGTGTAGAGATATTGATTTCAACCTCCTGGGTCGCTTTCTGTGTCCTCTCGGCGAGTTTCCTTACCTCGTCCGCGACAACCGCGAATCCACGTCCGTGTTCTCCCGCTCTTGCAGCTTCGATAGCGGCGTTTAGAGCAAGGAGGTTGGTCTGATCGCTTATATCTTTTATAAGATTGATGATTTCGGAAATAGAGGCCACATGGTTGTTGAGCGCTTCGGAGTCCTCCTTGAGAGAGTCGGACTTTTGAACGATACTCTGCATGGCCGATATGACGTCGGTACTCTTTTCGCCTATCTGTGCGGCTTCGTCGGTATTCGTTTCGTTCAGCCGTCCCCCTTCTTCGAGCATCTGCAGATTCTCTTCGATCGAATCCTGTAGAAACTCAGTGCCGTCATCGTAGCTTTCGATAAGAAGTTTAAGCAGCTCCTCTTTGAGCTCCGAGCTATCTTTCGACTCTTGTGTCTGTTCTTTGCTTCTGGATGTTTCGAGCTTGTTTTTCAATGACTCGATCTCATTCCTTAAATATCTATTTTCGTTCTCGAGTTCTACGATTCTATCTTTTAGAGTGCTGCTCTTCTTTCCTGAAAACATCTCTTTCGACTCCTTTATTCTATTTATGTTCGGACAACTCTCATATCGGCGTTGATATCCTCGAGGTTCCATACAGTAGAGGCACAATTAGCCGTAGACACTGCGGTCTCCCCTCTTTGCAGATATGCTGTATAGTCCATATCGGCGGTAGTGAGATATTTTTTATAGTGATTTGATGGTAGATAAGGTTGATACGGTGCGGGTTTCCGTGCCCAAAGGCACGAAAACTGCAGTGCTTAGTGTTCGGTGGGGATCAAAACGGCTTCAACACGGCGGTTTTGCGCTTTTCCTTCCGGTGTCGCGTTGGAGGCTATCGGGTTCTCTTCTCCATACGCTTTGGTAGTGATTCTCGA
>WFYC01000043.1 GCA_015490295.1 Hydrogenimonas sp.
AGAGGGCGAGAGAGATGTTCGAAGAGCACTACAGCCGCCAATGCCTGCAAAACGCAAGGAGTTTCGAGGGTATACCGGAACTTCTTCAAATTTTGGATGAGAACGGTATAGAAATGTTTGTCGCCACGAACGCTCCCACCGTAACTTCAAAAATAATACTTCAAAACTGCGGAATCGGTAAATATTTTACTGATGTAGTGGGTGCAGACAGGGTTTCAAACCCGAAGCCGCACCCGCAGATGATAAAGATGATAACAAAAAGCCGAAACAGAGGCTGGTGCTGGATGGTGGGTGACAGCTTGAAAGATATTATGGCCGCCCGTGGTGCAGGGATAACCCCGATCTTGGCGCAATGGGGTTTTTGCGATGATACTACGGTCGAAGAGGAGGTCGAAATAGAGGTTAGGAGGCCGATGGATATCTTGAGAGTAGTCGGCATTTAATCGTAATTAAACATGTTGGGAATATAATAAAAAAGTTACTGACTGATTTTATGCAAAATGCGTAAAATCATCTCGAAATCTGTGATTTCGAAGCTTCAGGGGGGGGTTGTAGGGCCGCACATGCCCTGCCAAATTACGGGCTTAGCCCGTAATTTGCGTAACATCAGTTACTGAAACTTGAGTAAGGGTAGAAGATACAATGAACAGGGATTTGGAATATATAAAAAAACATGTCAAGGACAAAGAGGTTTTAAAGCGAGTCGAGTCGCTTCAGAAAAAGATAGATGCGCTTTCGCATAAATCGGGCCTTAGGCTTCTTGCGAAAGGCAAGAGCGCTCAGAAAGCATTGCGAACGGTCATGTATGAAGAGGATCTGGTAAAGCTGCAGGTCGAGCTTATAAAGCTGCAAAACTGGGTTTTCGAAAACAGAAAAAGGGTGCTGATCATATTTGAAGGGCGGGATGCCGCCGGCAAGGGCGGGGCGATAAAGAGGTTTACCGAGCGGCTTAATCCGCGCCGCTACCGGGTGGTGGCCCTTCCTAAACCGAGCGACGTGGAGGCCGGTCAGTTCTATTTTCAGCGATACTTTGCACATCTGCCCAATCCGGGCGAGATAGTCTTTTTTGACCGCAGCTGGTACAACCGTGCGATTGTGGAGCCCGCTTTCAGCTTCTGTACCGACGAGCAGTACGAAAAGTTCATGCAGGAGGTTCCGGAGATCGAGCACGCCCTCATAGACGACGGCATTATAATCATCAAGTTCTGGTTCTCGATCTCGAAGGAGGAGCAGCAAAAGAGGTTTAAGGAGCGTGAACTAAACCCGCTCAAACAGTGGAAGCTGAGCCCCGTGGACAAAGAGGCACAGAAGATGTGGGACAGGATAACCTACTTCAAAGAGGAGATGTTCAGCCGTACCCATACAACATTTTCGCCCTGGATCATCGTAAAGAGCAACGACAAGAAGTCCGCGCGCCTAGAGTCGATACGCTACGTGCTATCACTCATTCCATATGAAGGGAAGGAGAAGGCGGAAACCAACCTTCACCCGGACCCGGATATAGTCCAAAGGTACCACAGAAAGAGCAAGCAGATAGATTAGTCGATGCGGTAATATTACCGGGCCTCTTCGGCTGGATCTCTGTTTTTGGCGGTAATGAGGAAGATCGGGTAATATCTACCGTTTTTCTCCATGGTATAGATGTTTTCTATTTTTATATTTACAAAAGCTGCCTCAAAAGCGAGTTTTCTCAAATTCGCTTCATCGAAACCGAAATGGTAGACACCGCTGTTACCATGGTCGTGGAACGAGCCGTCTTCAGGTGCCAGATCGGCGAGGGCTATGAAGCCGCCCGGCTTTAGAAGAGAGTGCAGTTTGTGAAACAGGGCCTCAGTATCTTCGATATGATGTATAGTCATGGAAGAGATGATTCCGTCGAACTTTCGGTCCGTTTCATATGAGAGTATGTCGCATAAAACTCCCTCCGCTTTCGCCCCGAGTCTGCTAAACTTTTCGAGCATACCTTTAGATGTATCTACACCTGTTATCGAGGAGACATAAGGAAGCAGGCGGCGCGAAAGCATACCGGTGCCTGCACCTACATCGAGCAGTTCGAACCGCTTTTGCAGCTCGAACTCGTTCACTATAGCCTTTGCTACGGCATCTGCAAGCTTCTGCCTTCTTTCGGAAGAGTCCCAAACTTCAGCACGTTCATCGAAACTCATAAAATATCCTTTATTGCCACACAGTGTAATATCTCTTTTGTATTTTATCATTGTATTGGCGCTTCGTCGCGTAAACAGCACCGATTTTTGATAGAATAGCGTCTAAAAAAGAGAGTATATGCAGCATATCTTTAGAGAGTACGATATTCGTGGTGTATTCGGTGAGGATCTGACCGAGAAGAGGGTAAAGCTAATCGGATATTTTTTGGGAAAAAAGATCAAGGCAATCGGCGACTACGCGGTTGTTACCTACGATGCGCGCACACATTCGCCGCAGCTTAGCGAGTGGCTGGTGAGCGGTCTCAATGCCGCTGAAGTTATAGTTTTGCACGGAGGGATGGTTCCTACACCCGTTAACTACTTCTGCAACTTCAACACGTTCAGAGTAGGCGGCAAGGATGTGACGCCCGCCGGCGGTATACAGATTACAGGGTCTCACAATCCGCCTGAGTACAACGGTTTCAAGATAACGATAGGAAAAGAGCCCTTTTTCGGCGAGCAGATATACGCCCTTGGACGGGAGGTCGAGAAGAACGGATCGATGGCCATTCCTACCGAGAGCGACGCCATAGAGATAGATGCCCTCGGAAGCTACGTGGATTATCTTGAAAAAGAGTTTTCACACCTGAAGGGGTTCGATCCGAAAATGGCCATAGACTGCGGCAACGGAGCGGCCGGGGTTGCGATCGGCCCGCTTCTTGAGAAACTGGAGATTCCAGCGTACAGGCTCTATTTCGAGCCCGACGGCACATTTCCGAACCACCATCCGGACCCCAGCGAAGAGGAGAATCTTAAAGATCTCAAAAAGCTGCTTAAAAACGGGGCGGATTACGGATTCGCATTTGACGGTGATGGAGACAGAATCGCCTTTTTGAGCCGAAAAAATAACTTCAAGGGGGATATTCTGGCACTCTTTTTCGCAAAGACGATGAAAAACCCTACAGTCATCGGCGAAGTGAAGTGCTCCCAGATCATGTACGACGGCATAAACGAGATAGGCAAGGCGATAATGTACAAGACCGGACACTCGAACCTGAAGGTAAAGCTCAAAGAGACGGGCGCCGACCTGGCGGCTGAAGTAAGCGGACATATCTTCTTCAACGACCGTTACTTCGGCTACGACGATGCGATCTACGCGATGCTGAGAATACTCGAGATGTTAAAAAACGGCTTCGACTTCGATGCAGAGTATGAAAAACTGCCAAGGCTCTACAGTACCGACGAGATCAAGATCGAGACGACTGACAGCGCAAAATTCACCATTATAAAGGAACTTGAAAAGATACTGAACAGCCGCAGGGATGAGCTGGGAATCAGAGATATAGTCACGATAGACGGCGTCAGGGTGATTTTCGACGACGGATGGGGTCTTGTGAGAGCGAGCAACACCACACCGATTCTCGTGACCCGTTTCGAGGCCAAGTCTCCGGAGTCTCTGGAACGCATACGAAATCTTATGAATACCCTTGTCGATGAGGCGAAAAAAGCTGTCCGCTGAAGAGAGTTTCGAACATCTCTGCCGCAGTGGCAGGATAGTGAAGTGTAGACACATTCGCAAAAAGGGGCAGAAAAACCACTATCTGCGCCTGCAAAGAGACGGTACGGTGCGTATCTCCACACCGTGGCGAATATCCGAGGAAGCGGCCAGGGAATTCCTGGAGACGAAAGAGAGATGGATAGAAGAGAAGCTGGAGCAGACTGCCGCTTTTTGCAAAAGGGACCCGACCGGTTACGAAGAGGGGTGCCGAATATGGTATCTGGGAAAAGAGTACCCTCTTCGATACGAAAAAGCCCTCTTCTGCAGTATGGAGTTCGAAGAGTCGGCGGCGGTTTTCAGGGCTCCAGACATCAGCAAATTTTCAAAAGCTTTGAACAGTTTCTATCTGCAGGGTGCAAAAGCGGTACTGGCCGAACGTGTGCAGCTCTGGTCGAAGCGGATGGAGCTCTACCCGAAAGAGCTTAGGTTCCGGCGCTACAAAAGCCGCTGGGGGTGCTGCAGCGCACAGAACGTCATAACACTCAACACGGCACTTCTAAAATACGAAATATTCCTGATCGACTATGTAATTATCCATGAACTCGCGCATATCCGCCATAAACATCACAAAAGAGAGTTTTGGGAGCTGGTGGAGCGTTACGCCCCAGACTATAGATCTCTTAGAAGAGAGCTTGTATGAAGCTTTCGGGTAAGATAGAGCGGATACTCTTCGAAAAAGAGGGCTTTTTCGTCGCCAGACTCGAGGGAGGTACAAAGATTTCCGGTACGTCGTCCGTCGCGCAGAGCGAAGCGCTGCAGGGCCAGGAGGTAGAGCTGACCGGTGAGTGGCAGGAGCACCCAAGGTTCGGACCGCAGTTCGTTTTCGACAATCTTGAGATAAAGGGGAGCGAACTCTACTTCTACCTTACGAAAGTAGTAAAAGGTGTGGGCTCCAAACTTGTAAAGAGACTCATCTCCCACTACGGAGAGGAGGAGCTGCTTCGGATTCTCGACGAAGAGCCCCAAAAGCTTCTGGAGTTCAAGGGGATAAAAGAGAAAAAGCTGTCGCAGATAACGAAAAGCTGGCAGCAGTACAAAGATATGCGCGATCTGGCGATGTTTCTGGCTCCATACAGGCTGGGCCAGTCTATAGTTGCTGAGATATACAGAACCTTTGTCGATAAAGAGAATCTGATAGATGCGATAAGAGAGAACCCCTATATAATAACGCGGGTCAAGGGTGTCGGATTCAAAAGAGCCGACGAGATGGCCCGCTCAATGGGGATCGACCCGAAGTCGCCGTTCAGAATAGAGGCGGCGATCAACTACTTGATGCGTGAAATAAGCGAAAGGCAGGGAAGCAGCGCGATAGAGCGGGAGCCGTTCTTGGATGCCGTATGCGAAGAGCTTGGTTTTACCGATGAGAGAGGCGCGGTGGAAGGTGTCATAGAGGGTCTGATCGAACGGCAGATGCTCTACAGGGTAGGCGGAGATCTTGCGCATGCATACTACTTTGGCGCTGAAAAGGCGATATTCGATTTTTTCATAGAAAAGAGCGCTTTGGCAGGTGAACAGATTGTGGAAGATATAGAACGGTTTATCGCCGAAGAGGAGAAGAAAGCGGGTTTCATACTCGGAGAGCAGCAGAGGGAGGCGGTCAGGCTTCTAAACGGCGGTGTGCGCGCAATGGCTCTGGTAGGTTACGCCGGAACGGGAAAGAGTACAACCGCAAAAATGATGCTGAAGCTTCTGGAGCGTAGGTACGGCTATGACTCCATCATAACGACAGCGCTTAGCGGAATAGCTTCACAGCGGATACATGAGACTACAGGATACAGATCGGCAACCATTCAGAGTCTTCTTGTAGCGCATAAAGACAGAGATTTCTTCCCTTACGACGTAGTGCTTCTGGACGAGGCGTCGATGGTGAATTCACCCATCTTTTTCCAACTGGTTTCGAAACTGAAAGAGGATGCTACGCTGCTCGTTATCGGTGACGACGGGCAACTTCCGCCGATAGGAGCGGGCAACGTTCTGGCTGATATTGTTAAATATGAACTGATCCCCCTCGTCAAGCTGACTACGATATACAGGCAGAACGAGGAGCAGGCACTTACGGTCATAGCCGACTCCATAAGGAGGGCGAAGCTGCCAGAATACAGAAGAAGCTATGCCGATTTCAGATTTGTCGATTTGAGTATTCCAAACTACTTCTCCAAGAGAAATTCGCTCTCGCAAAACGAAAAGAAAGAGCTTAGGGAAGATCATAACAGGCAGATACTTGAAACGGTCAAAAAGGAAGCGGTGTCGTATATCATGGAAGCAAGAAAACGCCTCGAAACCAAAGATATAAGAGGGTATCTTACACATATCCAGGTTATAACTCCTATGAAAGGGGGAATTTTGGGGAGCGAAGAGCTAAATAGACGGCTGCAGGCTCTTTTCAACCCGAACCCGAAACAGTGCGTCGATAGGGGGCTTTACAGCTTCGGTCTCTACGACAAGGTGGTTCATACGAAAAACGAAAATATGCCCTCATACTCTCCGGAGGCTTTCAAAAAGGGACTCGACCCGGTAGAGCAGAGAATTTTCAACGGGATGATAGGGCTGATTTTCAGGATGGAGCGTGAAGAGGAGGAGTGCTATGTATACTACCCGAATGAAGAGGTGGTTGTAAGGTACGGTTTCGATATGCTGGGAGAGTACCTGAACCTCGCTTATGCGCTTACGATTCACAAGACGCAGGGAATGGAGTATGAGACGGTCATTATTCCGATGAGCTACAGCCACTATATCATGCACAATACGAAGCTGCTCTATACGGCCGTAACCAGAGCGAAAAAGATGTGCATAGTGGTTGGCGAAGAGTCAGCATTCAAAAGCGCTTGCCAAAGAGTGGATACGACCGTCAGAAGAACCGTGCTCGCTCAACTTGCCATGGATGCACCCGTTGGAGCGGAGTCATAAAAGAGCGCGGTATTGGAAAAAAAGTTTACCTCTCTACTGCTGTTTGAATTTACGATAAATTATACAGAATAGGTTCAAAAGCCCACTATTTAGGATCTTTTTCCAAAAGTTCCACTCTTTTTACAGGATATTTTTTTGATTCAGATGGTACAATGTCAAAATAATATTTTTTAAAGAATTGTAGGGACTGAAGGGGTGAAATTGAGAAGGGTGCTGCTACTGTTTTTCTGCTTGCTGACTCCTTTGATATCAGTTGCCGAGCAGAAACGGTTTACGGTCGGGCCCATGGTGAACAGGCTGGAATCGCTGGGAAAAGGGCTGCTCGATGACGGAGTGAGTTACGGGTTTAGGATGGGATACAACCTGGATGAACATATGGCTGTCGAACTCGGTTACGACTATCTTAATAACTTTACCCAACTGACGGTACCTGGAAAACCCGCCACCAACGGGCATCAGCTCATGGCGAACTTTCTGTATAACGTAAAAGACGACAGAGGCTTCATACCCTACATGATGTTCGGGGCGGGAGTGGAAAAATATGACAACAGCAGAGGCGGACTTAAAAACGGTGGTATTGCAAGTATCGGCCTCGGGGCTCACTTTTTGATACATGAGCCTATATCTTTGCGGTTGGAGTTCAAAGATATCGTCCGTTTTTCCGATGCGGGTCATACATTCTCCTGGACATTCGGGCTAGAGTATTCGTTCGGGAAGATGGAGAGGTATGTGGAAGAGGATGTCTTCTCTTTTGCCTACTACAAAATAAGAGAGAAAGAAGATGAAACCAAAATTGCATCGAGAGTGACTACAGAACCGAAAAAGAGAGAAGAGTATCGCTCCTACCGCTCCGAAAGAGGGGTTGCGAGTAGAGCCGACAGCGCTCTGAAAGTCGCAAAAAAGAGCAACCGTTTCGTTGCTTCATTGCCAAACGCCGCTACAAAAATGCCCGCTGCCGCCGCCGTACCCCTCTCTGCTTCTTCGAAGCCGATGCGAAAAATATCGGTAAATGTCGACGGCTTACGTTCTGGAGTGAAAAAAGCAGCTCTTGAAACGGAGCGAAAACCTGTGTCGAAACAGTATAAAAGAGCCGAAAACGTAATATATGACATCGATATCGACAATACGGCGGAGGGCATTGCCGAAAATGAGCGTTACACTATTGAAAGAGAGGATCGTTCCGTCTCTGCCGCCGTAGAGGAGAAAGAGGTGATAGTATCTAAAGTGGGCGGCGAGGGGGCTTCCAAAGAGAGCCCGATAGAAAAAACAGCATTGAGTCACACCGAGACGCTCTCCGCTGCCGCTGCTGTAGGAGATACAGGCAACGGTAAAGCATCGGTAAAAGAGGGGAGCGAGACTATCTTTAAAACCGAATCCCCCATGCGGAAAGAGGAGGCTTTGGATGAATTACCGTGTACTTGGGATTCAGACGCAGACTCGATCCCCGACTGCAAGGATCTATGTAAAGGGACTCCGAAAGGGTGGATAGTCGATTATAACGGATGTGCATCGGCGATCTCAATGCTGGTCAATTTCGAGTTCGACTCGACCGCTTTGAATGAGAGGGCGGGAAAGCGAGTAGGCGAACTTGCGGAGTACCTACGTCGAAACCGGAATATAAAAGTCACTATCGAAGGCCATACGGACAGCATAGGGACATGTCAGTATAACTTTGCACTATCCAAAAGACGTGCTCTGAAAGTCAAAAGAGCGTTGGTCGATCTGGGTATATCTCCCGACAGGATCGATATAAGGGCATATGGAGAGAGCAGGCCGATAGCTTCGAACAAAACGGCTGCCGGCCGTGCCGAAAACAGGCGGGCGGATGCTCTTATAGTACATCTTTCTATATGAACGGAAGCTGCAGGCCGACGTTCGGCCGAAGAAACCGGATTCTTAAATCTCTCCGTGTTGAAGAGAGATAACAAAATTGTTGTAAGTCGTCTTCTTCGACTGCAGGAGATTTTCAAGATACTCTCCGGAAGCTTCCATGCCGCCTCTTCTCTCCTCTTTTAGAAGATCGGAGTAGATCGACTCGATTGTCTTGAGCGCATCACGGTTCGGCTTTCTTCGCACCGAGTGGAAATCTCGAATATTTCCCTCTGAGTCGAGTGTCGCCGTTACATTCGCGAAAACCCAGTAAAACCCGCCATCTTTACAAAGGTTTTTAACGAAGGCGAAAATATCCCGTTTCTGCTCTATTCTATCCCATAGTAGTTTGAAAACTATTTTCGGCATATCCGGGTGTCTGATTATTGAGTGCGGCTTACCCAAAAGCTCACTTTCGCTGTAACCCGATATTTCGACGAAAATTTTGTTGCAATAGATTATCCGTCCTTTAAGATCGGTCTTTGAGACGATGTAGTCTTCATCTTTCAACATACGCTCATAATCGGTCGGCTGTGGTTTTCCCAAGGCTTTACTCCCCTTCTGGATTTTACAGAAAAAAACAAAACTAATCAGAATCGTAATTTTAAACAATTAAACTAATAGTAGTAAATTATAGAGATCTTATCATTGACAAAGGTCAACTCCAAAACGGCTCTAAAAATCGATCTTTTTAGTCTTGGATATCGATTCTTGAGATTGATCGGTTCTCTAAAGAGAGTGTCAACAAAATTCGAGTATAATCGCGCAATTATTCTTTTTCAGGTAGGAGTGACGATGGCAATCGAAAAGATAGAGTCAAAAGAGGTGTTCAAGAGTTTTGTAGAGAAGGCCGAAGCCCAGGAGGGATACAGAAAGCCCGTAGCTTTCGGAATATGCAGGGTTGATCGCGGACAGAAGAGCCGTGACAAAATTCTGCAGGCGGTATATCCGTTGATTAACTGGAGTGAAAACTACGGATCCGCCGCCGTGTTCATAGCGGCTTTGCAAGAGAGCGGAGAGAGAGTCGATTTCAGCGCTTCTGAACAGATCTTTGACGTAACCGACTCTTTTTTGATAAACGCCATAGCCGCTTTCAACCCCTATATCGACGAGGCAAAGGGGGAAGCTCACAAAAACGTACAGGTAATCAAAGAGCTTGTAAAGATCGTGGAGTGTGAAGAGCTTGACGACAACTTCCGCATAGTCTTCCTTTTCGAAGACGATGCTCCGCAGAGTGTAGAGTCCGTCTATATCAAACTATACGCGCTTTCACTGGGCAAGGCCGAGCTGCGCAGCGTAAATCTGAACGGTGCTTTCGGAATTTTGCACAACGTAGCATGGTTCGGAAACGAGCCTTTCGAACTGGATTGGCTTCGCGAGAATGAGATCGAACTGAAGCTGAACGGTGCATATCCGGAGATCGAGAGTGTGGATAAATTCCCGCGTTACCTGCAGCATATAATTCCTGCCGATAATACCAGAATACTCGACAGCGCCAAAGTACGCATGGGTGCGCAGCTGCATCCGGGCACTACGGTAATGCCCGGTGCCAGCTACATAAACTTCAATGCCGGAACCACCGGAGCCGTGATGGTAGAGGGGCGAATCTCCAGCTCCGCGATAGTCGGCGCAGGCTCGGATGTGGGCGGCGGAGCGTCGATTCTCGGTGTACTGAGCGGTACGAACGGCAATCCCGTCACTATAGGCGAAAACGTTCTTTTGGGCGCCAACAGCGTTACGGGGATACCTCTGGGCGACGGCTGTATAGTAGATGCCGGAATCGCGATACTTGAAGGTACAAAAGTGGCTGTCAGCAGGGCGGAGCTAGAAAAGATAAAAGAGGTAAACCCTCTTTGGGATGTGAAGATAGAGGATGAAAACATATTCAAAGGCGTGGATCTTGCAGGTAAAAACGGAATCCACTTCCGCCAGAACTCAATGACGGGTCAGATAGTCGCCATGAGAAGCCGAAGGGAGGTGAAGCTCAACGTAGAGCTTCATTGATATTTGGACTCTCCGGCTGGCTATGCGGCTCTTTTGGGCCACAAATCTCTTTTGCTGCATACCACTTGAGTATGGCGGTCGCAGAGTGTGAGAGTTCATGCTGGCTCAAAGGAACGTAGGCGATTTTGAGCTTACTCAGTATTATAAGGCCGGCAAAAACAGCTGCCGTCCACACAAGCAGCCCATAGAGCCAGCCGTATTCGGCCCATATGATAGCCCCGAGACCAATAGGCACCAGCGAAAACGCCGCGCGTAAAAGTGCTACGGTTATCTTGCACTTTTTATCGAGCGGAGGAAGAAGTTCTATGATCGGTTTTCCTTCATTCATAACACAAACTTTATCATAAAGGATCTGACAATGGCAAATGAAGAGATTGTAATCTGGCACAACCCCAGATGCTCAAAATCCAGAGAGGCTCTAAAACTGCTTGAAGCGGAGGGGCTGGAGCCGAAGATTTTCCGTTATCTCGACGAAAAACCGACGAAAGAGCAGATAGAAGAGGTTCTCAGGATGACGGGTTTGAGAGCGAGAGATATCATGAGAACCAAAGAAGCTAAATATAAAGAGCTCGGGCTCAAAGATGTCGATGACGAGCGGAAGCTTATCGAAGCAATGGCGGAGCATCCCAAACTAATTGAGAGGCCCATAGTCGTAAAAGATGGCAGAGCGGTATTGGGCAGACCGCCGGAAAAAGTTCTGGAACTGGTAAAGGGTAGATAGAAAATGCTTCAAACAGTCAATCTTACCAAACGATTCGGCGGAAGAGTGCTTTTCGAGAATGTCAATATAAAGCTGGATGCAGGCAAGAGGTATGGTCTCATAGGTGCAAACGGTGCGGGCAAGAGTACCTTTCTGAAAATAGTGGCAGGGGAAGAGGAGGCGACTTCCGGCGAGATAATCGTGGGCAGCGGCCTTAAAATCGGCGTGCTTGGCCAAAATCAATACGCTTTCGAAGATTTCACCATAGCCGATGCAGTTTTGTATGGAAACAGACGTCTTTATGATGCGATAAAAGAGAAAGAGAGGCTCTATGCCGAGGGAAACTTCGACGATGAGAGCGTTAACGAACGCCTCGGAGAGCTGGAGATGGTTTGCGTCGAAGAGGACCCTATGTACGAGTACGATGTCAGGATAAAGAAGATTCTCGAAGAGCTCGGTTTCCCGGAGTCGCGGCATAACGACCCGATGAGTTCGCTTCCGAGTGCGGACAAGTTCAAGGTTCTGCTGGCACAGGTGCTTTTCCCGAAACCCGATATCCTCTTTCTCGACGAGCCCACGAACAATCTGGACATACATGCCATCTCATGGCTCGAAGAGCAGCTCAAAAGACATGAAGGGACTATGATAGTCATCTCTCACGACCGACACTTTCTAAACAGCGTCGTTACACACATTCTCGATCTCGATTTCAAAACCGTAAGAGAGTTTGCAGGAAATTACGACGACTGGTATATAGCGAGCAATCTGCTCCAGAAACAGCGTGAGATGGAGAGAGCGAAAAAGCTGAAAGAGAAAGAGCAGCTCGAAAACTTCATACGCCGCTTCAGTGCGAACGCTTCGAAGGCAAAACAGGCCACAAGCCGTCAAAAACAGCTCGAAAAACTCGACCTCGAGGCGCTTCAGGTCTCCAGCCGAAGAGATCCCAGCATAGTTTTCAAAAAAAAGCGTGATATAGGGAAAGAGGCCCTGGAACTTGTGAATGTGAGCAAAAAGTTTGACGATAAAGTGATCTTTTCAAACCTGACTATCAAGTTCGATCCTGGTGAGAAGGTGGCGCTCATAGGTCCAAACGGCGTCGGAAAAACAACACTTTGCAAAATGGTGATGGATGACGGTCTGAAACCGGACAGCGGCGAAATAAGATGGGGAGCCACCGTGGAACCAAGCTATTTCCCGCAGGATACCACAGATCGCATAAAGGGAAGTGAAACACTTTACGAGTGGTTAAGAAACCACGATCGGGAAGCGGATATCTCCGAAATCAGAAATTGTCTCGGGCGAATGCTCTTCAGCGGGGAGGAGCAGGAGAAGAGCATCGAGAAGATAAGCGGAGGGGAGAAACACCGTATGATGCTTAGTAAAATGATGCTTGAACAGGGGAATTTTCTTATTCTTGACGAACCGACCAACCACCTAGATCTTGAAGCGATCATAGCACTCGGTGAGGCTCTATACAATTTCGACGGGAATGTCATATGCGTAACTCACGACCGTGAGCTCATAGATGCATTTGCAAACCGTATCATAGAGATAAAACCGAATGGCGAAATAGTAGATTTCAAGGGCAACTACGAAGAGTATGCTGAAAGTATCGGAGAGACCGTCTGATGCGTGACTCAAACAGGACTGAACTCTCTTTCGACTCCATAGCCGAAGGATGGGAAGTCGACCCCGTTTGCAAAAAGTGTGGAGAAAACGTAAGCGGGTGTATCTGCAGCGACAGCGCAGAGCCGATGACTCCTGAGGAGCATAGGCTCGAATACAGGGTTCAGATGAGGCGCGGAAAGCCCGTAACTGTAGCGGGAGAGTTTAATATAGACAAATATGAAGCCAGGGAGCTTCTCTCTTATGTCAAGAAGAGTCTCGGCTGTGGAGGCAGCTTCAAATCGGGACGGTTGGAGATTCAGGGAAAGAAGGTCGAAGAGCTAAAGAGAGTTCTACATAAAAGAGGGTTCAAGCAGTAGTCGAACACTCCTATGCACTGAACGTGTAACGGTTTCCGCCCTCCTTCTTCGCTTCATACATGGCTGAATCGGCATCCAGTATGAGTCGGTTCAGGTCTCTCTCCGATGAGTTGAAAAGGGTGATACCGATACTGGCACCTATCGTTACGCTCTTCTTCTCTATCTGATAGGGGGCCTTTATAGTTCGAAGAATCTTTTCGGCTATCATAGAAATACGCTTTTTAGCATCTTCGATATCTGTCGTTTCGGTAGCAATGAGGGCCAGAAACTCGTCGCCGCCGAAACGTGAGATGAGATCGCTCTTTCTAAGGCTCGACTGCAGTCTCTGAGCCACAAGCTGAAGAAGCTGGTCGCCTATATTGTGTCCCATGCTATCATTTATAGGTTTGAATCTGTCGAGGTCTATAAATAGAAGACCTTTGTAGAGGCGATCGCGATCGGCCTTATTGAGTACCGATTCGAAAATGCGGAAAAAGTGACGGCGGTTTATCAGGTTTGTGAGGGGATCGTGTTCGGCTTGGAACGTAATTGCTCTCTCCTTCTCTTTAAGCGGGGAGATATCCACTATGGCCCACACCTTCACCTTTTTGCCTTCAAGTTTCATAAATTTGCCGCGTACGAGCGCCCAGAATGCGGTTCCATCTTTTCTCTTGAGTAAAACTTCATATGGGGTTTGATCGCTCTTGTCGAATTTCTCAGTGACAAGATCTTTGGATGAGTCCATCGCAAAGGAGAGGGCATCTTTCTGCCACAGTTCATCGTCCGTGTATCCGAAAATCTCTTTTACCGGCCGATTGTAGTGTATACATCTTTTGTTCTCGTCAAAGATCAGCAATCCCTCTATAGTGGAGTTCAGAAGCGATTCGAAAAGTTCCGTCTTTTTCATCTGCTCCTCTTCCACCTTGGCTTCGAACTCTTTTTGCAGAGTGATGTCGCGTCCGATGCCGACAGTGCCTATCAGCACACCGTCACAGTTGTACAAGGGTGCTTTGTGTACATCGAGATATATCTCTTTGCCTCTGACCCTGCCATGCTCCTCGAAATGCATTGGTGTCAGGTGCTTGATGACTGTCTCATCGGAGTTTTGCCGCATCTCACCCATCGTATACCAGCCGGGATTGTCGGGGTGTGACGCCATCTCTTTCAGAGCGAAAAAAATATCGGTTTTGCCTATGGCTTCGCGAACGTCGTCTACCCCCAGCAGCTTTTCGCACAAGGCTTTATTGGTGAAGAGGTAGCGCCCCTGCAGATCTTTCGCCCAGAACATATCCGGAGCGTAGTCTATGATCATATCCAGAAGTCTTCTTCTTTGAATCGGAAGTACCGGAGGCTTGTTTTTCTTCATCCATATCTCTATGTATGAATGGCGTCTGGAGATCAGATAGTTGTCGAGACGTACGACCTCGCCGTTTTTGCAGTTGTGGTCGGCGGTAATCATAGCTTTGGTGCCGGCTATCACGTCATCCAGCACTTCGAGAAACATAATGGTGTTTTCGACCGCAATACGCTCCAGCACAGCCTGTTCACAAATCTCTTTTTTTGTGTAGCCTACAAGTTTCGCGTAAGAGTCGTTACAGTTTATGATTTTACCGTCTTCAGGATGAATGACAATCTGATATTCGCAATCTTTTAAAAAATATTCCATCTCTGTCCTTCTATAACCGCTATTATAACATTTTGGATATTTGGAAAGAAATATTATCAATTGATAGTAGTATCGGTTATTGTCTACAGAGATTAATCGATTAGGGTACGAAACAGGGTTTTTGAACTATTTTCAGACTCATTCACTCTTTATCCCTGCCAAAAACCTGCTTTTGAAAGGCTCTATTCCGGCCATGAGCCAAATGAGGGCTTTCTGGTTGAATATGCGGCTTTCGAGTACATAGACCTTTGCCTTGGAGGCAAAAAGTTCGGCTATGGACCGGCTCAGCTCGTCCGCGTCGGCAAGCTGATTCTCGAAACGACCTCTCGTCAGATCGCAGTATGCCTTTCTGGCTTTCAACTCCATTCTGGCACTTTGAAGCCTGGAATTTAGGGCGAGAAGATCCAGAAAAGCGTTTTTCAGTTCGGTTTTCACCCGGTTTTTATAGTCGTTCAATGCCGCTTTCGATGCCAGCTGTTTGTAGCGCGCCGCCTCGACACTCTTGCTGTCTGCAAAACCGCTGAAGAGATTCCATGTGGCAGAGGCGCCGATATAGCTTTGATCCGGGTTGGTGAAACCGTCTCCATTCAGTCTCGGTGTGTTACCTTTGCGTTTCAGTTCGGCCGCAAGGGCTATGATTGGGTAGAAGCGGCTTTTGGCAAGATCTACCAGGTCGCGATCGATCATCAAAACATTCCGAAGGGCCTTTATATCTTCACGTGAAAGCAGGGCCTCTTTTATTATGAAATCTTCGTCGATATCGATAGTGGAGATATCAAACGACAGTTCTACCGAGCTCAATTTCCTGTTTAGAATATAGCCCAGGCGGTTGAGGATCTTACGTTTTTCGGTTTTAGCTTCGACTATTTCCGCTTCAACCACATAGCGTTTTGCCTCTATGTTGTATAGATCAGCCGGTGGGAGGAGCCCGTTATCATATAGACCCTTTGCCTTTTTATAGGCTTCGTCCATAGCTATTTTCGCCTCGATCCTGGCCGCGATAGTTTTGTCGGCGGCATAGCAGGCGCTCGCAAGCTCCGTCGCCATGATATATAGGTTTCTTTTAAGATCCAGCAGCTTTAGCTCAGCTCTTTTGTGCTCCAGTTTCGCCTTGTCGATTTGGGCAGAGAGAGCGAAGCCTGTGAAGAGTGGGTAAGCCAGCCGCAAGGAGCCGCTGAAGTTTCGTTTCGTTCCCACAGGCGTTTCGAGTACGGGGAAGCCAGGTATTCTGAATGTCGCTGTAGGTGTATCTTTGAGCCATGCCGTATCGAAATAGATATCGATAGTAGGCATACTTCTTCCTTTCGCTGCTTCGGCAGCCGAACCGGCGGCCATATAGAGCTCTTTTGCACTTTGAAGTGTCGGAGAGTTGTCGATATCTTCCATGATTTTGCTATATGTCTGCGCAAAAAGAGTACCTTGTATCGCGATAATAAGCAGCCATCTCATTTTGTCTCCTTTTTTGGTCCGAATCTTACAAAAAGCAGCACTACGAACAGAGACCCCAAAACTCCCCAGTAGCCTGCATGTACAAAGGTATTGTAAAAGCCGTAGTTGTAGCTCATAAATGTTTCATAATCTGCGAATATCACTTTTGCCCTATCAATGGAGATCGATAATGTAGAAGCTGTTTCGTTCAAAAACCTCTCTATATAATTACGGTTTTGAAGCTCCTCCATGCGCAGAAAATGCATGTTTTTGAAATATTCCATATTGTTTGTAGCCAGAGCCGTACCGAAACTTCCGCCGACAAAACGAAAATAGTCCATCAGAACGATCGCAAGCTCACCCTTGTGTTGAGGCGCATTTTGCAAAACCATGACCGTAACAGGGGCGAAAAAGAGCCCCATGCCGATCCCGAAAGGTATCGTCAGCAGCATTGCCCGGTTTAGAGGGGTATAGTAGTTGAGTGTCGGCAGAAACACCAAAGATGTGGCGACATAGAAGAAAGAAGCGATCAATACAGTCTTTTTGGCCCCAATTTTATCGGACAGGATGCCGGCAAGCGGGGAGAATATACCTATGAAAACGGCAAAAGCGAAAACGGCAATTCCGGCATCCAGAGTCGGGAGCATTTTGATATGCTCATAATATATAGGAAGAAGATAGAAGTACTGGTACATGGAAAAACCGAGAATGAAAAAGTAGATCATCATTCCGTTGGCAAATGCAGGGTTTTTAAAGAGTGAAAAATCTATAAGAGGGTGCTTTGACCAGATTTCGCTGAGTGCATAGAGTAGAAAACCTATTATTGAACAGAGCAGCAGCAGGCCTATTAAGGAGTCGTTCAGCCATCCAAGCTGCTGCCCCTTGCTCAGCATAATTAGAAGTGAAACCGTGGCGAATGATATAAGTACGAAACTGACGAAATTGAACCTGAGCTTTTGGAACATGCGCTCTTTGGGGAGAAACACAAAACCGGAGACGATTAGAAGTAGGCCGACAGGTACATTTATCAAAAAGACCATTCTCCAGCTGTAATACTCCGTAAGATATCCTCCGATTGTGGGACCGAGCGCCGGTGCGAAACTTACACCTAGTCCAAACAGTCCCATTGCCAAACCCTGTTTGTTTGGAGGAAAATAGCTGAAGATCATAATATGGCTCGTTACCATTATAAGTGCTTCTCCGACACCCTGTACGACCCTGAAAATTATCATATGCTCCAGAGTGTCGGCCATTCCGCAAAAGAGAGATGCGGCCGTAAAGAGAAGAACGCCGAATATGAAGATAGATTTCGCGCCGAAACGCTTTATAAGATACTCCGTGATCAATAGGGCGATGGCCGCCGCCACCATATAGCTCGTTATGATCCACTGCACCCCGTACATATCGCTTGCCAGCGGGCCTGTCAGCTTGGGCACTATCACATCGACCACGGTTGTATCCAGAATGGCCATAAAGGCTCCTGTCATGACGATGATACTGAAAATCGCGCGCTCTTTGGGGGTTATATCCCACGGCTTTTTTGCGTTTTCACTCTCTACGTCTTCTGCAGGAAGTGCCAACCTATCTCCTTTCGATAGCCACAGATGCGCTCATGCCCGCTCGAAGCTCTTTTATATCGTCAAGCGATATCCGAATCTTAAAGCGCTGATCGAGCTTTGTAAACTCTCCGCTCGCTATGTCTCTGGGTACAAGAGAAAAGGTGGAAGCGGAAGTGGGAGCAATAGACTCGACCTTGCCCTCGATTTTCCTGCCTCCTGCGGCATCAACGGTGACAGTTGCCGAATTGCCCGGTTCTACCCCTTTCATCTTCTTCTCGGAAAGAAGCACTTCACAATAGAGTGCGGATGTATCTACAAGTGCATAAACCGGTGAACCTCTCTTTACGACATGCGGTGCTTCTATGAACTTTTTGGCGATCACTCCATCGAAGGGGGCATAAAGGTACGTATATCCGATTTTTTTATCTATCTCCAGCAGCGCCTGTCTCTTTGACTTTAACGCCTGGGTTTTAGCCTCTATTCCTTTTTGAAGTTCGGCAATCAGACGCTGTTCGACCTTCGTGAGTCTGAATGCATCAAGAGAGCCTTTTTGGGCCGCCTGCAGGGAGCGATACTCTCTTTTCATCCCCTCTATCTCATCTGAAAGAGCGTCTCTTTGGGTACGGATCGTTTCAAAATCGGATGAGGCGATAAGTCTCTTTTCCATCATCTTTTTATAACGGAGTGTATCTTTATTGAGTTTTTCCAGTTTGGTTTGCGCCGCTTTTATCCTGTATTCAAGAGACTGCAGCTTCATGGCTACAGATTCCATATCGCTGCCGGCTATCGAAGTTTTCAGAGATAGCGACTCTTTCAGGCGTATCTTTTTCAGCTTCATAGCATCCAGTGACTTTTCAAGGCTCTCAATCGTGTGAAGCAGCTCTTTTTTGGCGATTTCGAGGTCTGTCGGGTCGATTACCGCAAGAAGTTCACCTTTTTTGACCGGTTCATTTTCTCTCTTCACCATTTTTGTAACTTTGCCACCGACTTTAAATGCAAGGTTTGCCAGTCTGTCGCTTTTGATGAAGGCAGCTTCGCTTACCGCATTGGCGGAACGAAATCCGAAATATCTGTAACCGATGTATGCAAATACCACTACCAGGATAAGAATAACCAACGTTCCCAATTTCCTGCCCATACCGCTCCTTTTTATGCACCGCAAAAACGAAATGAGTTATTGGTGAATTATATTCACAAAATTATTAATTTATTCTGATTTAAGAAGATCATTTATAAAATAGATTTAACATTTTTTGTTGAAGGTTTGACGTGAAAGAGTTGATCAAAGAGAAGGTCTTGGAGACCAAAAAAAACCTTGTATTGGAAAAAGTGTCGGAATATTTCGAAAAAGTGGGTTTCGAGAGTATCAAGATGCAAGAGATTGCAGCCCATACCGGCCTCTCGGTGGGTGCACTCTACAAACTGTTTCCCTCAAAAGAGCGGCTCTTTTTCGAATATATAGAGTATCAGATCAAAAAGTTTCACGAAGAGCTGATTGCTGCATCCGTCGGAATAACCGATCCGAGAGATCTTCTTAAAAAGTTTGTAGAGTTGAAATTCAGCGCTTTCATTTCGAAAAAAGAGGCGATGCAGCATCCGGTAATCGGCGATCCACTCTTCTTCGTAAAGATGAATACCCGAAAAAGTGAACCGGCAGGTCCTATTTACGACTTCCTGGCCGCTGTTTTCGAAATGCTCAGTGAAACGGAACCAATGAGAGAGGAGAGTCATAGAAAAACTGCCTACATTTTTAACGCATATACGACCGGATTTGTCGAATACTGGCTCAATCAGGGCGGAGAGTTGGATGATGACGTCTCGGAAGTTGTAGATATGTTCATATCCGGAATGAGAAGAGCAGATGGCTAAAAAAAGAGTATCCTTGGTGCTTGGAAGCGGCGGTGCGAGAGGGTATGCCCATATAGGGGTGATCGATATTTTGCAGAAGAGGGGATATGAGATCGCTTCCATAAGCGGTGCCTCGATGGGAGCATTGATCGGCGGACTTTATGCCTGCGGGAAACTCGACGAATATAGAGATTGGGTGCTTGGGCTGGATACTTTGGATGTGGCATATCTGCTCGACATCTCCTTCTCCCGCGGCGGCATAATTGAAGGTGAGAAGGTCTTTGATAAGCTCTCTACCATGATCGGCGATGCGAATATCGAAGATCTGCCTATAAAATATACCGCTGTATCTACGGATATAGTGCGGAAAAAAGAGGTCTGGTTCCAGCAGGGCAACCTGCTCGAAGCGATACGTGCTTCAATAGCCATTCCCTCGGTATTTACGCCGGTAACCAGAGAGAATATGGTACTTGTAGACGGAGGAGCGCTCAACCCGCTTCCGGTCGCACCGACCCAGTCCGATCTTACCGACATGATCATTGGAGTCAACCTCTATGCCGAAACTCCGAAGCCGAATCTCAAAACAGAAAAGAGTGAGGATGAGAGAAAACGGAAGATAGAAACGGCTGTAAAAGATCTTTTCCTGAGGGCCAAGGAGGAGAGAAAATTCACGATGTTCGATATACTCGACAAAACATTCGATACAATGCAGGATGCACTGACAAGGTACAGGATAGCCGGCTACCCTCCGGATATCATGGTCAATATCTCCATGCATGTATGCAGCACTTTCGATTTCCACAAAGCGGCCGAAGTTATCGAAGCGGGCAGGCTGGCGGCGGCCGACGTCATTGAAGATCTGAATTCCACACCCTCGTAAAGGAGATATCATGAGACTCGAGGAGTTCCGTTCACTTCAGCATGAGGTGAGAATGGAGTGCGGCAATGTCAGCGTAGGCGGTTTCCTGGCTATTCCCGAAGGTGCATCGTCCATCGTCCTGTTTGCACATGGAAGCGGCAGCAGCCGCTTCAGTTCCAGAAACAACTATGTAGCGTCCGTACTTCATGAAGCCGGAATGGCCACTCTTCTTTTCGATCTTCTGATGGAGGATAAGGAGGCAGACAGAAGAAACGTTTTCGATATAGACCTTCTTGCGTCCCGCCTTGTACTCGCTACCGAATGGATCAAATCGAGAGAGGATACCTCTGATCTGCATCTGGGATATTTCGGAGCGAGCACCGGATCCGCCGCCGCACTGAAAGCTTCGGTCATTACGGAGCACAGAGTCTGTGCAATAGTTTCAAGGGGAGGGCGGCCCGATATGGCGCTCGATGTCATAGAGCGAGTAAAGGCGCCGACGCTACTGATAGTCGGTGGAGACGATTTCGGTGTCATCGATCTGAACGAAGCGGCCTATGAGCGTCTGAGGTGTGAAAAACGGCTCGTTCTCATACCTGGCGCCACACACCTTTTCGATGAGCCGGGTGCACTCGAAAAGGTCTCACTTATCGCAAAAGAGTGGTTTTTGCAACACTTTGAAAGAGGATAGCATGCAGCTGTTGAAAAAATATTGGCTCGGCATCTTTGCCGTAGCGCTGCTCTCTCTTGCCGCCGTCATGATTTACGAGAAGCTCAACCCGAAAGAGCTGCCGCCCGGTCTCATTCAGGGAGTAGGGCATATTGACGGTGATCTGACGACACTAAACGTCAAGTATCCGGGAAGATTGTCGAAGATTCTTGTGCAGGAGGGCGATGCGATAAAAAGGGGCCAGGTTATAGCGGTGCTGAAAAGTGACGAACTAAAAGCCAGACTCTCCCGTATGAGTGCCGAGGAGTCCGCAAAAAAAGATGAACTCTCCGCAAAAAGAACCGAGCTCAAGATATCGAAAAAGAGCACTCCTCTTCTGCTTGAAAAGGCGAATGCGGCTCTGCGCAGCGCAAAGTCGAAAAAGGAACAGCTGAAAGCTGAGATTTCGGCTGCTAAAGAGGTTGTGGAACAGGACAGACGCGACTATGGCCGGACCAAGGATCTTTATGAAAAGAGCTTAATTCAAAAAGAGATGCTTGAAAAAGCCGAATTGAAGCTGAATACAGATGAACAGAAACTCAAAGCGCTTATGCACAAAAAAGAGGAGGTCGCCGCGGTGATAAATCTATCGAAAGCGGACCTGAAGCAGGCTCGGGCCATGCAGAAAAAGATCGAAGCTCTCGAACAGGTCATAAGTGCACTTAAAGAGGGCATCAAAGCGGTTGCAGCGGCGAAATTGGAAGTCGAGTCCATGATAGAAGAGATGACCCTGCGCTCTCCGATAGACGGCTTTGTGGTGGAGAAGATCGCAAACCCGGGAGAGGTTCTCGGGAGTGGAATGGCCGTTGCCACACTGATTGACCCGAATTCGCTCTATCTTAAAATATTTGTGGACACGATAGAAAACGGAAAGATTAAAATAGGGGATAGGGCGGTCATTTTTCTCGACTCGTATCCGAACCGTCCTATTGAAGCCAAAGTTGTCCGAATAGCACAGCGGGCCGAATTTACGCCGAAAGAGGTGAATGTAAGAAGCGACCGGATACAGCGTGTTTTCGCGGTACATATAAAACCTCTTAAAGTCGATCCGCTTTTGAAACTCGGAATTCCGGCAACAGGCGTGATAGCACTGAAAAAGAGCCCTTTGCCGAAATCTCTCGACGATCTGCCCAAACTATGAAAACGATAGACAAAAATGTTGTGATGCTCGGATGGGTAAGTTTTTTTACCGACATGGCAACGGCCATGATAAATCCTATTCTTCCCATTTTTGTCGTAACGGTACTCCATGAAGGTATGGACAAGCTTGGTATCATAGTGGCGATCGCTACGTTCGTATCGTACGTATTGCGTCTCCTTTCAGGCTACATAAGCGACCGATACGGCATAGTGAAACCGCTTGTAGTCGGAGGGTACGCACTCTCTGCCATAAGCAAACCTCTAATCGGTTTTACCCACGGTTACAAGAGTATCGCGGGGCTTAAAGCTCTTGAGCGGCTCGGAAAAGGGCTTCGCTCGGCACCGAAGGATCTTATGATAGCCCACTACAGCAAAGAGCGAAGCTCCGGCAGAACCTTTGGCTTTCACAAAACATTGGATATAGGCGGCGAGTTGAGCGGCACTCTTCTTCTGCTTGGGCTGCTCTATTTTCTGGGTGAGAGCGAAAATATGATACGCAATATCTTTTTTGCGACTCTCATCCCCGGGCTCATAGGACTTTTCATAATAGTATTCTTTGTAAAAGATGTTCCCCGAAAAAAGGTTCAAAAGAGCAAACGTTTTATGCTGACAAAGAGGGACAGATCGACGATCCGGTCGCTCTTTTTCTACTTCTTTTTCCTTCTCTTCATCTTCAGTGACGCATTTTTCACAATGCAGGCGAAAGATGTAGGAATCGCAACCGTTGCTGTTCCCCTTCTTTTTGTAGTTTCGACCGGGGTACAGACCCTGACGAGCTATCTATTCGGAGTCTGGATAGACAGAGTAGGGGCCGAAAAGATACTCGCTTTCGCCTATCTCTGCGGCGCGGCGGCACAGGTGCTTCTTTATCTTCAAAAGCCGCTATTTACATGGTTCTCTTACGCATTTTTGGGTCTATTTACCGTAGCCTCACTAAATGCCAACCGCTCCCTCATTGCCCAAAGAGCCGACAACCGAGGCTCCGTTTATGGGGTGTTCTACGCTTCAATCGCATTCTTCGGGGCGGCAGGAGCCTATATATCGGGTATGATCTGGGAGCATTTAGGTATCCATTCGGCTCTTCTTTTCGGACTTGCGGGTACCTCTTTAATGGCGCTTCTCTATCTCGTTTCGGGAAGCCATCGAAATGAGTAGTGCACTACTCGGCCATACAAAAAGTATCAGGGTTTGCAATGGCTAAACTCGAGATAAGAGATGTAACTGTAAAACACCGTAACGTAACGGTGATAAAAGATGCCCGCCTTTATGCCGAAAAAGGTGAGATCATCGGTCTCATAGGTGCGGACGGCGCCGGAAAAAGCTCTTTGATGCACGCGGTAGCCGGAGTGATTCGTTTTGAAGGCGAAATCGCGTTTGGAGGCAGAAGGTTCGGTTCGCCCCGGGAGGCGGAAAAGCTGAAACCGATGATTGGCCTGATGCCGCAGGGAATCGGGCTGGTACTCTACAAAAACCTTACGGTATCGGAACATCTGTCATTCTTCTCCAAAATAAGAAATCTGAAAGAGGATGCGTCTCTCGATAGATATAGAAAAAGGCTTTTGAAAATGGCCGGGCTCGAGCGTTTCACAGATCGCCCCGCAGGCAAGCTGAGCGGCGGAATGATGCAGAAACTCTCACTCATATGCACCCTGATCCACCGCCCAAGCCTTCTTGTACTTGACGAACCTACCACAGGTGTAGACCCGCTGAGCAGGCGCGAACTATGGAAGATACTGGAAGAGATAAGAGAGAGCGAGGGGACAATTACACTGATGAGCACCGCATACATGCAGGAGGCTGCAAAAATGGACAGAGTCTATCTTTTCGACTCTGGCACTATAATTGCATCCGGGACGGCCGAAGAGCTGACCGAAACTGTAAAAGAGTATGTATACGATCCGGTTCCGTGCAAAAGCGAACGGTGTCTATCCACTAGCCACTATACATATTCACTCGATCCGCTGGAGGCTTTGCACAAAAAACCAACTCTGGAGGCCCTCTTTTTTATAAATGCTCTGAAACGCGGAGTCGAAATACCTCAAATAGAGGTCAGCGAACGGGAGAGCGAAGAGCCGATTGCGCAGGTTGTAATGGAGGCGAAAGGGCTTACGAAAAGATTTGGAGACTTTGTTGCCGACGACCATATAGATATGGAACTCAAAAGCGGCGAGATTCTCGGTCTTCTTGGGGCGAACGGCGCCGGAAAAACGACATTTATAAAGATGCTTCTCGGGCTCTATCCGATAGACGAGGGCGAGCTTACATTGCTGGGCAAGCCGATAAGGAGCGCAAAAGACAGGCAGGGTCTCAAGGCTAGAATAGGTTATGTGAGTCAGCACTTCTCTCTCTACAAAGATATGACAGTCAGAGAGAATCTTCTCTACTTCGCCAGTATGCACCGGATAGATGCGGCAAAGGCCTCCTCACGCATTGAGAGATATGCAAAAGAGCTCGGCTTCGAGTCCTATATGGACTCTCTTCCGACCGAGCTGCCACTGGGCATAAACCAGCGTTTTTCGGTTGCCGCGGCTCTGCTGCATGAGCCTGTGGTTCTCTTTTTGGATGAGCCTACATCGGGAGTGGATGCGATCGCAAGGAGTCAGTTTTGGCAGATGCTTAAACTTTTGAAGCAGAAGTGGGGTATAGCCATACTGATTACTACACACTATATGAGCGAGGCGGAGTACTGCGACAGGGTGGTGCTTCTCAAAGAGGGCAAAAAGGTCGCGGACGACAGTGTGGAGAACCTCTACAGAAAACATCCAGGTGCCAGGAGTTTTGAAGAGATATTTTTGCACTATTATGAGGATGGAAGATGAATCCGGGTGTGATAAAAGCCTATATTCTAAAAGAGTTTAAAGAGCTCGTTCGTTCACGTCTCATTCTTATTGTCTACATCCTGCCTACAATGATAATCATACTTTTCGGCTACGGCATACGCATGGAAGTTACCGATGCCAGAACGCTTATAATAGACAACGACAACAGCAGGATTTCACGTGACCTTTCCGCGAGATTCGATCACTCCAAATATTTCGACACCCGTGTCACAAGCGGAATGAGTGAGCAGAAGGCACTCAAACGGATAAAGCAGGCAAGAGTGGATATACTTATCATAATTCCAAACGGGTTTGAAAAACGGCTTTTGCACGGGGAAAAAACCGAGATAGGGGTATTTATAGACGGGGCTTTTCCTGTTCGCGCAACAACGATGCAAAACTATGTAAAAGGTGTGATCTACAATGCGGCTCAGAGTTTAATGAGAAAAAAACCGGAAAATCTCATCACTATAAACAGCCGCAACCTGTTCAATCAGGCGATGCGGGACGAAGATGCGATCGTTCCGGGTCTCATAGGGTTGATCCTGCTCGTTGCTCCCGCAATACTTTCGGCTCTTCTTATTGTCAAAGAGAAAGAGGAAGGCACCATCTTCAACTTCTACTCATCCCCGATTAAAAAGAGCGAATTCATAGTCGCCAAGCTGGTCCCTCCGCTGATTCTGCACTCCCTGAATATATTCATACTCTTTTTGTGGGCAACATGGCTTTTCGAGGTCCCTTTCAGGGGGAGTTTTCTGCTTTACTGGGGAGCCGCACAGATATATATACTCATCAGTCTGGGAGTCGGCCTACTAGTCTCGATAATTACCCGCACCCAGATTGTAGCTATCGTTTTGACAATCATCATTACAATTATTCCCGGTTTCCTCTACTCAGGAATGCTGATGCCTATTTCATCTATGAGCGGCGAATCGAAGATAGAGGCTCATATATACCCGGTAATGTATTTCAACCATATAATATACGATACCTTTTTGATAGGACAAGGGCTCGATTCCCCCAAAAACCAGCTATATCTCGCTATTCTCGTATTCTATGCGCTTTTTCTCATACTCCTGGGCTCATGGCTCATGAAAAAGGAGATAGCGTGATTGGAACCTTTTTTGCACTTGTGGCAAAAGAGCTAATCGGCTTTTTCCGTTCGTGGGGGCTCGTCGCCATAGTGCTCTACTCATTTACGCTCGACATCTATATAACCGGTGCCGGAATCGAGATGCAGGCTAAAAACATAGCTGTAGGCTATGTAGATGAGACAGGGGGCGGGATGAGCCGGAAAATACTCAGCCGCCTTCATATGCCCGAGTTTCAAAAACCGGTTATGTTTACATCGCAGGAAGCTTTGAGTCAAAGTATATACAACAGAGAGATTATGGTTGGCCTGATATTCGAATCCGACTTCGAAAAGAGTCTCAAAAAATACGGCAGATCGAGCATCGACCTGCTGCTCGATTCCATCGCCGCCACACAGAGTTTTCAGGCGCTTCAGTACCTGCAGAACATTCTGCTCGATTATGCCGACATAGGTATCCCCGTGGAGCTTAAAATACACAAACTTTTCAATCCGAATGCAACCACATCCCAATTCATGGCTATGGCCGAGATGCTTTCGGTAATCACACTGCTTGGTGTCATACTGACCGCAGCGGTATTCGTAAGAGAGAAAGAGAATGGAACGTGGGATATAATGCTGCTTATGCCGATAGATCCGAAGCTCATCATACTGGCCAAAAGTTTTTCTCAGGTTCTGATCATAATGGGCGGTGTGGTAATAGCTACCGGAATAGTACTTTTTGGAATATTCGATGTACCGATCAACGGCTCGATCTCGGCCTTTTTTCTGCTCTCCTTCTTTTACGCATTTACGAGTGCCGGAATCGGCCTATTCGTAGCCGCGGTCTCGAAGAGTATGCTGCAGGTCGCCCAGATTTCGATTCTCATCATGATGCCCCTCATCTTTTTGAGCGGAGCATGGACCCCGATACACGCGATGCACCCTCTGCTTCAGGAGCTATCGCTTATCTCGCCTTTGCGATATTACATAGAAGGGAGTGAAAGCATCTTTTTCAGGGGAACCGATGTTGCGGATCTATGGAGTTACTTTGCGGGGGTAATTATTTTGGGAAGTGTGTTATACTTCTACGGATTTCGAAAGATAGGAAGGCTTTTTTAATGACAACGGAAGAGAAAGTTTTACTTCTGGCCATGTTGAAAAAAGAGGAGAACGAGACACTTCGAGACATTCTCACAATACTGGAAAACAGTCGGGTTTTTACCATCAAAGAGGGCAAACGCCTTGTAAAAGGGCTCAAAAAAGAGGGCTATATAGAGGAGAACGAGCTTACACTGAAAGGAAGCGTCACGGCCAGGGCCGCCGAAGAGGAGTTCAGATTATAAATACCCATGAAGAGAGATCCTCTTCACTCTTTTTCTTCTCCTCCTCCGCGATTTCACGCAAAGCCAGTCCACGCATCCATCCGGAAAAGTTCAAACCTCTTTCGCGGCAGAATTCACCGATCATTTTCATCTCTTCTACACTGACCTTCACTTCGAGGTCGATCTTTTTCTCATTCTCCATCTCAAACCCTTCCCGATTTCACCATCGATAATACCATAGGCAGATTGTACCCGTCATTCTCGTACCCTTCGTCGCGGCACGCTTCGCACTTGTCGCCCATCGGGCATATATCCTGCTCCAACAGCTCCTCGAGGGTCTGAAAACCGTTCTCTTTGATAACTTTGGCGATATCTGCTATCGTCAGATCGTTGCAGTGGCAGATAAGAAGGTCTGGATCCGGTTTCACTTTACCCACCCTTTATGGATCTTTTTGAACTTCTCCACCTTTGGTGCGACTACGGCTTGGCAGTACCCCTGGTAGGGGTTTTTTCTAAAGTAGTCCTGGTGGTACTCCTCTGCCGGCCAGAATTTTACCAGCGGAGATATTTCGGTGACTATCGGGTCGTAGAAACGCTTCTGAGCCTCTTTTTTGGACGCTTCGGCGATCTTTTTCTGCTCTTCGTCACTGTAGAAAATTACGGAACGGTACTGAGTTCCCACATCGGCACCCTGCCTGTTCAGAGTAGTGGGGTCGTGTATGCTCCAGAAGATTTCAAGAAGATCCCTAAACGCTACAACACTCGGATCGAACGTAATCTGCACCACCTCTGCATGGCCGGTCGCTCCGCTGCATACAGCGTCATAACTCGGATTCTCGATACTGCCGCCGGCATAGCCGCTGACTACATCTTTTACCCCTTTAACCTCTTCGAATACCGCTTCGAGACACCAGAAACACCCTCCGCCAAGTACCGCTTTTTCAGTTGACCCGGACATCTTCACTCCATTCCCTGCAAAAAGTGCGGCCGCAACGGCAGTTATAAGAATTTTTTTTATCATATTGCTATTGTATTGTAGTTAGATTAATTTATAATAAAGTGATCAAGAGCCCAAAAACAGATATGCACCTGCTCCTATCGCGATGGCCGCAACAATGCGTTTTGCCATTGAGCCCAGCATATTGCCGATTTGGCAGCTAGTACAGCTGCTATATTTTTTTGCCTCCCAGCGGCCGAAGATAAAGTAGCCGAACATTAAGATGATTACGACTACGACACCGATTTTGTCGAATCTGTACAAAGACGAGAGTGTCTGCTCGGATATGTTGAAGAGTTTTGCGAAGAGGGTGAGGAACATAAAGAACAGTATCTTGTCGCTTACACTTAGAAAGTAGACCCTCTTTGATGTTGGAGGGCACAGCTCCATTTCCGGGACGAGCCCGTTTTTCGCCAGTGCCTTTTCGACGGCCTCCCTCTGTTCTTTGGAGACTTTCGACAAAAAAGTTCCGCCGAAAGTGTAGTCGATCTTTCTCTGTATTATGCGTGCCAGATCGCCGGAAGCCTCCATATGGTGCTGTTTACCGTGTCTGTCCTCATAGACCAGCTTGATAGTCTCGTACCTGGGGATCTCTATCTCTATATCGGGATAGTACAGAGTCTTCTCCTTTTTGGAAACCGAGCCTTCGGAGTTGAGTATCCTGGGGTTTATAAGCTCCAGTATCGATCCGTTAGAATCTTTTACGAGTACGATATTGTAGGGGTAGCCCGTCTGTATAGCGGCGAGACCTTCAGCACCGTTCTCTTCCATGATCTCCTTCATCATATCGATCACTTCAAAAAGGGTTTCATCGAACTTTCTAACATCGGTAGATGGTATCGTTATGCGATCATCCGGATAAACTACGAGCTCTTTTTTTACGGACATTTTCAAACCTCTTTTGGAAATGATTTAAATGAAGAGTAGGGTGGTGGTCCGCGCAAAAGCGCGGGCCGATTTTCAGTGGTGACTTTTTTTGACGACCGCAAGCATCTTGATATTTATAACGATGAAGCGGATAAACTGCCAAATAATACAGGTTCTCATGAAGCGGACGAAGCCCGTGGGAACCATTGTGGTAAAGCTCGGTTCGTAGGGCTTTATATTCTTTTCGATATGTTCCATTCTTTCTCCTTTTTTGTTCTCTTATTCCGGTATCAGTGTCCAGCCAGGCTTAAGTTTGGCTTTGTAGAGGAACATATGGTGCAGTATATGCTTGATCCAGTGTCCCGCAAGGCCGATTTCGCCGAATGTATAGTCGATATCTCGCCCTATTCCGGGGTACTTTTCGAAATCGGGTACGACCGGGTAGACAGTCAAAGATGCAGCCATACCGTCAGTCAGACCCTTGCCGGCAGAGGCGACACAGGCCGCTCCCATCTCCGCCATAGATGCGTGATGAGTCGGTTTGTCACTATTCTTTTCGATCATGTCGCGAATGGACATCGCGACGGTTTTACCGATGATTCCTGAAGGCATTCCTGTTCTTGGAGGGGTAGGATTGATAGGAGTGCCGTTGGGGCTTTTCATCGGTTTGGATATACCGTGAGGCGGCGCAAAAGCGATTCCTACGGCGAAGATATTGGGATAGTCCGGATTTTGATAGGTTCTCGGCCAGTCACTGGCTTTCCACTCCTCGTAAGGCTTGCCGCTATAGTCGGCATCTACCTTTAAAAAGCCATTCGGAGCGAACAGTTTGTCGGTCATATCGCTTCCGTCCTTTGCGTAAGCTTTGAGACCGACACCCGAAAACGGCGGAATCAGCATCGAAAAATCGAACTCCAGCTCGCCCGTGGAGCCGTCGAGCTGCTCATAGTGAATCTTTCCCTCTTCCACCTTGTTTACGTGAGCGCCGATGATCCACGGAATTCCTCTTTCTGTATACAATGACTCGGCGAAGAGGCGGGAGCTTGCCGCATAACCGCCGCGCTTCATATGCAAGCCGCCGATTCCGAAGTCACCGAGAAATGATTCGTTTGAGATCCATGTTATTTCCGCCAGATCACGTACTCCGGCTTTTCTGAGTTCATGGTCGACATTGAAAATGTACTCGAATGCAGCTCCCTGGCATGTACACATGCCGTGACCTGTACCGATTACGATTTTCTGACGCTCGCCGCCTTTCATTTTTGCTATCAGCTTCTGGAGCTCTTCGTTGGCATGCGTCGCGTGGTCTGCAGTACATACCGAAACCGTATAACCGTTGTCGGGACCGAGACCTTCGGTCGCTCCAAAATTGAGTTTCGGTCCCGTCGCATTGATCAGATAGTCGTACGAGACAAGCTCTTTTTCACCCTCTTTGCCCTGTCCTGTATACTCTATTGTTACATAAGGCACATCTTCCGCCTCTCCGCCGTCGGGATGAATTGAGACCGCTTTTGCCTGGCGGTAATCTATACCCACTTTTTCATAAACAGGGGCGAGGTCGAACACGACATCATCTTTTGTCATCTGGCCGACACCGACCCAGATATTTGAAGGAATCCAGTTCCATTTGCTGTTTGGCGTAACGACTACCACCTCGTGCTGTGGTCCAAGCCAGTCACGCAAAAAAGTGGCTGCTGTATGTCCAGAGACACCGGCACCCAATACAACGACTCTAGCCATCTCTACTCCTTTAAAATTGGCAATCAGATTGATTATAGTCCTACTTGTTTAAATCTAATCTTAAATCAAGATTATACAAGCAAATGAACTGATTAAATCGAGAATTTTCGATAAATCATTTAAATTATTGAAAGTTATAATATAAATAATTTATCTATAATATTCCTAATATTTAGTCGAATCAATCCCGTTTAAGTATCGGCATTTGAAATAAAATTGTTAGCAGATATTGCAGAGTGGATCGTCGGATAGAGAGTATCACCCTTCGGCCTCTTCGACCAGAACCAGATTGTTGAGTTCATATCTTTTAAGGATATTTAAAAGCTTTATGATGCGCTCATACCGAACATGTTTGTCTATGCGCAAAACAACCGGCCTCTTTTTCTCTTTGACTTTTGCAAGTTCACTCTCCAGTTCAGCCATCTTCAGCTTGATACCGTTTAGTGCGACACTCTTTTCGGAGAGCTCTATTGAGATCTCTTTTTTCTCCAGGACCTTTTCACCTTTTTGTGCGCTCGGAAGGTTAAGAAGCAGTGCCAGTTCCTCCTTTTTGAAAACTGAGGTGACAAGAAAAAATATAAGAAGCAGAAAGACAACATCGACAAGCGGCGTCATATCCAAAAGCAGCGATTTGCGCCGTCTCATCTTTTAGACCCGTAAAAACGTACCAGCAGCTCCTCTTCAAGCTGCGATTCGATATTGTCCAGATAGGCTATAAGGTAGTTGTATCCTATAGTATGTATGATAGCCACGACAAGCCCCCCGACGGTTGTGACAAGAGCCATCGATATCCCTTTTGCAAATACGCTTGGGTCACCCATCCCCACTTTTCCTATCGCTTCGAATGCCATCAAGACACCTACAACCGTTCCCAGGAGGCCGAAAAGAGTGGCAGTGGTGGCTATTATCTTTATCGTAGGCATCCCTTTTTCCATTTTCCTCAGCCTGCTTTGTAGAAGCTCTTTTACAATCAGCAGTACAGCTCTTTTGTCTCCGGACGCTATGGAGGAGAACTCGTCGGCTATCTCATCCGCGTAATCTCTCTTTTTTCTGTTAAATATAATGTATTGAACCCATTTGGTAATCATCAGAGCGATGCCGACGGTATTCATGGCTATCAGAATCTCCATGATAACTCCGCCCGCTTTTATATATTCAATAATTCCCATACTCTTTCCTTATTATTTGTTATCTCTTCTTCAGCATATAGTTTATAGGTACTTTTAACGTCAATTCTCCGGTATCGAACGCATCCGGAAGAGGAGCGAACTTTCCGATTCTCTCCAGAGTCTTTACAGCAGCCCTGTTCAGCCTGCTGTGACGGCAGGCTGAAACGACCTCGACACTCTTTATCGAGCCATCTTTCAAGATGGTAAACTTCAGTTCCACCTTACCTGTCTGATGGAGTTTTTTTGCACTTCTGGGATAGTATTTGTTTCTTTCAATCTTCTCCCTTACCGCTGTAAGATAGGCCGCTTTGATCTTCTCTATCTTCTCACTGTCGGTTTTTTGGGCTGAAACTGCCGGCCTGGATGCAGGCTGCGGCAGAATGCGTTTCGGCGGCTCTTTGGGAGGTGCGGCGGGCACGGCAGAAGGAGGTACAGGTTTTGGAGGCTTGACTATCTCTTTTTTCAAAGGTTTCGGCTTTGGTGCAGGCTTCGGTTTATGGACGGGTTTATGTTTCGGAACCGGCTTCGGCTTATCGATTTGTTTTGGTTTCGGTTTTGGTTCAGGTTTTGGTTCAGGTTTTGGTTCAGGTTCGACCTTCTCCTGACACCTGCAGACACGCTCCGGTGGGGCAGGCTTTACGGAAGCCAGGTTGATATATATTTTTCTCTCTTGCACAGCAGGCTTCAAAGAGGGAGTATCTATGCGGGTGTAGTAGAAAACAAGAGTCTCGGCAGCGAAAACAGAAACCAAAATCGATATAAATAGATAGGGTTTTTTCATCTGTTCATCAAGCAATGTTCACCTGCCGGAATATTAAAGATTAAATAGTAGGTATTATATTGAAGTTATGTTATATATTTGTTAATTTTCAGCCTGCAGCAGCGTAATTAGGCCGATTCTACTCTTGCGAAATAGACCATATGGTCAAGAGTGTCGACTTTGCCGCAATTCTATTCGGGTACTTTTCGTTTATTATCCATGCATCTATAAGTAGTATAATGATAGATGAGTAATCGTAGTTTTTACGAAGGATGGTTTTGATACACAACTGGCGGCTCATCGACACCGGCCACGCAACGGCACCCTGGAATATGGCTGTGGACGAGGCGCTTCTGGGTGAATTTTGCGAAAATGATCTGCCGATATTCAGACTCTACGGCTGGAAGCCTTCACTAAGTTTCGGACGCTTCTCAAAACCGGCACAGAGCGTAGACCTCTCTCTGGCCGAAAAGAGAGGAGTCTCATGTGTGCGCCGAATTACAGGCGGCGGCATCCTCGTACACGGCGGCGATCTCTCCTATTCCATCATTCTACCTTCATCTTTCGCAAAAGAGAGAGGAATCAAAGGAAGCTACAGCTTTTTGTGCCGTTTCCTGATTCGTCTCTATGAAAAACTGGGCCTCGATGCCGGCTTCGTCACCCAATTTGAAAAAGAGGAGAAAGAGTCGAATATCTGCCTTGCCGGGAGCGAAGCGTACGATATTCTTATCGACGGTATAAAAATGGGGGGCAACGCACAGCGCCATATAAAAAAGGCGATGCTCCAGCACGGCTCGATCCCCATCTATTTCGATCGTCAGTTGCTGGAGCCTCTATTTCTCGAAGATTCGGGTCTAAAAGAGGCGGCATCGTTGCACGATCTTGGTATAGAGACAGATTACGACACACTTTCCGCTCTTGTCGTTGATACATTTTGTGAAACATTCGATGCGAGAGCGATGCCGGATGTTTTAAACAACGACGAGGTAAAAAGAGCTAAAGAGCTTCTGAAAAAAAGGTATATGAGCGAAAGGTGGACCCTCGATGGCCAAGAGTAGATGGAGCAGGCCGGAGTGGCTCAGAAAAAGAATCTCTCTTGCCGAACTTACCAAAATGAGGGAGAGACTGGCAAAAGGTCGAATAAACACGATCTGCGAAGAGGCGCTCTGCCCCAATATCGGAGAGTGCTTTTCGAAAAACCAGGCGACTTTTCTCATTTTGGGAAATATCTGCACCAGAGCCTGTGCTTTCTGCAACGTCACAAAAGGTGCACCTCTCATGCCCGATCCGGACGAACCTTCAAACATAGCCGAAACGGTAAAAACGTTGGGCCTGAGGCATGTCGTCATCACGAGCCCGACGCGTGACGATCTGCCCGACAGCGGAGCCGAGCAGTTTTGCAAAACTGTAGACGCCATCAAATCCTTCGACGACTCCATCCGTGTAGAACTACTGATACCTGACCTGCATGAAAAAGAGGAGGCTCTGGCCCTGGTTGCCGGAAGCGGAGCTGAAATCGTCGGACACAATCTTGAAACCGTGCCGCGCCTTTATCATATCCGAAAGGGAGCGAAGTATGAGCGCTCGCTTCGGGTACTCGAAAAACTCCATGCGATCAATCCGGGCATTGCAACGAAAAGCGGCATCATGCTCGGTCTTGGCGAGCGGGAAGAGGAGGTTTTGAAATTGATGCAAGATCTTCTCGATACGGGCTGCCGGCTGCTCAGCATAGGGCAGTATCTCGCACCGTCCGACTCCCACGTGCCAATCGTCGAGTTTGTCGAGCCGGAGCGTTTTGAATTTTTCCGCGAAGAGGGTATGAAAATGGGGTTTCGCTACATCAAAAGCTCACCCTATACACGCAGCAGCTATATGGCGTACGAGTACCTGGCAGATAACTAATGCTGTTTCGCTCTTTGAGGCCGCCAATTCAAAAGATAAGTGCAATTTTTCAGAAGGGTCGTAAGAGAGGGTTAACCAGGGCTCGGCTATCCTTTTCTCGACCAAAAGTAAAGGAAGATTGCATGAGCTACCGCAGTTAACCCTCAAAGAACGATACCATATTTCAACTTTGTACAAGCAAGGGGTGACGCAAAAAGAGATTGCCAGAGAGGTGGGCGTTTCTCCTTCTACGATCAGCCGTGAACTGCGCCGTAACGGTGATGAAAAAGGCTACGATGCCGAGCGTGCCCAGACCAGGGCGTTTCTGCGTCACAGGGACAAGCATAAATATACGGTATGGACCTCTTCTGTGGAGCGGTATGTGCGCCAGAAGCTCAAACAGGAGTGGAGTCCCAAGCAGATCAGCGGACGGATGAAACAGGAAAGAGAAGATGGCGTGAGCCATGAAACGATTTACCGTTTCATCTATGATAACAAAGCAGGCGGCGGAAGACTCTACAAACATCTGCGTCACAAGAATCGAAAGTATCACAAACGGGGCCGGAC
>WFYC01000044.1 GCA_015490295.1 Hydrogenimonas sp.
GGTAGAGGGCCTCAAAGAGGTTTTCGACAGGGTGATAGCGGCCTTCTGACTCCACAGAGAGTACACGAAAAAGGGATAATATTGATAATATTGATAATATTGTAGGTGATGTCCGGTTATCTGTTCAGGTTCCGGAAATCCGCAGGACCCCGGTAGAAAACTTCACTGATTTTATGCAAAATGCATAAAATCATCTCGAAATCTTGGATTTCGAAGCTTCAGGGGGTTGTAGGGCCGTCCAGGCCCTGCCGAATTGCGGGCTCTGCCAGGAATTCGCGTAACATAAATTATCAAGGAGAACGGTTTGAAGAAGATACTCTTTACGGTACTGCTGCTGGCAACATCTCTGTTTGCCGAAATAGAGTGGCAGAGCTCTTACGAACAGGCATTGAAAAAGGCCAAAGAGCTTAACAGACCAATACTCGTTCTGGTCGTTTCCGAACACTGCAAATGGTGCCACAAGCTTCAGGATGAGACTCTGGCCGATCCGGCGGTTGAAAACTATATAAACAGGCGTTTTGTAGCCTTTCTGGTAGACAGAGAGAAGGGGAAGTATCCATCTTATATAAAAGCGAAATATGTCCCCACCACTTTCTATATAACGCCGGATGAGAAGATGATAATAAAACCGGTAGAGGGGTACTGGAACGCTACAGACTATATGAGCGATCTGAGGCTTGTACTGAGAGTTTTCAAAAAGAGTCGAGCTCTTCGTTGATAAAAGAGAGGAGGCGGCTGCAGAAATCTGAATGGCAGACTATCTGTTTGGTTTCAACATTGTCGCTGTTGGGCATCTGAAGCCTGAGATAGTCGTCTTCACCTCTTCTGAAAAAGAGGACCCCGCTGAAGACGAATCCTTCCTCTTTCAGAATATCCACCGCTTTGTTGATTCTGCTGCAGCGCATCATGTTTATATCCGCGTATAGCATATCTACATGCTTTTTGTAGAGCATATGCAGATTTTGGCGAAGGGCATGTGAAAAGTCATCGCAGATTCCATCGATGACCACCGTCCCACTCTGGGTATATCTGCTCAGCTCGTACTTCACCAGATTTATTCCTTTGCAGTCGGGCTTTTTCGGATCTGCTATCTTTATACTGTTGTTTGTATATATCTGTTCTATAAGCTCACTATAGATTTTCGGTACGAAAATCCGCCTTACCCTTTTATCGCTCAAAACTTTGTATCCGACCAGAACGGATGCCCTCTTTTTCGTTCGCATGGCATTCGGGTCTGTGAGTGAGACCGTATTTGGAACTATTCCAAGAAGCAGTGCGCTTTCGCCGAATCCGTGATGCAGATTGGCCCTCTGGCTGAACGGATGAAGCATCAGCGCCTCTCCGAATATCGCGTCCAGCCGCATCTCTCTGGCCCGCTGCTCGATTCGCCCCAGCATCGAGTTCATGATCCCTTTCCCTTTGTAATCGGGATCTACGACGGCCACTCCTATTTCTGCAATGTTCGAATCCGATATGCGGACAAGGGCGAAGTGGCCGACAATCCTTCCCTCTTTTGTTTCGGCGACCACAGAGGCGATCTCGCCCTCTTCGTTCAGCTGCGCAATCTTTTTGGGGTAGTAGAAGAGAGATTTGTAGTAGCTGAACGTATAGTTGTTGTATATGAGTCTGCTTATTGCCTCTTCGTCACCCTTTTCGAAATCGCGTATCTGTATGGATGCCGGTTTCAAGGATGCCGGTGACTCGTCTTCGAGGTCGGAGTAGGGCTGGAACGAAATATCTGAAAAGTTGAGCGGATGGGCTTTGAATATAGTAAAGACCTTTCCCTTTTTCCCCAGGTTGGCGAAACTGAGTTCGTCCACATATTCTCCGATTCGTTTCAATCCCCCCTCCCTGTCGGATCTCATGTAACCGTCGAAATCGAACGGCATACCCATATCGTGAACACTTATCTTTATACCATGCGGAAGGAAGCGGATATCGATATCTATTATGCCGCTCATATTTGCCGGATAGGCGTGGTTTACGGCGTTGAAGAGCAGTTCGCGGGCAGCAGCGACGATTTTTACGGAGTCAGTATTTTCTATTTTCGTCAACTGAAGAGCGTTTCTTATCATCTCTATGCAGAGCGGAAGATATATCTTTTCGTTGGGTATGGCTAGCGAAACCGTATGTTTCATTTTGTTCCATCCCCTTGCTCAAGTCTTTTGAGAGCGCTCAGAGCCAGAATCTTCATCCCTATTGCCAGAGAGTCGTCGTCTACGTCGAAGCGGGTATTATGCTGGGGTACGCATGTCCCTTTCTCCTCGTTGCATATGCCGAGTCTAAAGAATGCACCCGGGACTATCTGCAGGTAACGCGAGAAATCCTCTCCTCCCATTACCGGGTCTACAAGATCTACGAGACCCTCCTTGCCGACCACCTCTTCCGCGGCCTCTTTTACGATATCAACCATATCGTCGTTGTTTTTCAGCTCCGGCGGCCCGAAGAGATAGTCGAAATGGTATTTCGCATCCATCGCTTCGCATATCCCTTTGATCGTAGTCTCCATCATCTCCGGAATCTTTTTGCGCACCGATTCGTTGACCGTTCTGACCGTTCCGGCGACGGTGACGAAGTCGCAGATGATGTTTGGAGCCTTGCCCCCTTCAATCTTTCCTATTGAGATTACAGCCGGGTGAATGGGGTCTATCCTGCGGCTCACTATATGGTTCAAAGAGTCTATCACCATGGCCGTTACGAGTACCGCGTCTATACCTTCGTGCGGTCTGGCTCCGTGGGCCGTTTTGCCGTATATATCGAAGCTGAAGGTGTCGGCGGACGCCATCATGACGCCATATTTGTAGCCGATCTGCCCGGTTTTGAGGTATGGATAGACGTGCAGTCCGAATATCGCTGAAACCCCGTCAAGAGCCCCGCCTTCTATCATCTGGCTGCTGCCTCCGTCAAGAACCTCTTCCGAAGGCTGAAAAATGATGCGCACATTGCCGGGAAGCCGCTCTTTTACGCTGTTGAGTGCAAGGGTGCAGCCGAGCGCAATGGCGGTATGCGCATCGTGGCCGCAGGCGTGCATGATCCCCTCTTTTTTGGAGGCGTACGGCTTCGGGTTGTTTTCGGGCATCGGAAGCGCATCCATATCCCCCCTTATGGCGACTGTGGGAAGTGAAGAGTCTTTTACGATATCCGCTACAACCCCGTAATGCCCTTCGAAAGTTTTGAAAGGTATCCCCTCCGCTTCTAGGATCGACCTGATAAGCAGGCGCGTCTCCTCCTCTTCTCCGGAGAGCTCCGGATTTTGGTGCAGATCGTGCCTTATCTGTACAATTCTCTCAAAAATCGAGTCGATCTCTCTTTTTACCATAACTTCAACTTTCACCTCTTCTCCTTTCGGAATTGTAGGTTTTTTAATCATAGTACCCGCTCTCTTAATGTATAATAATCCCAAAAAAAAGCAGAGGTTTCAAAATGATCAAGAGTGTTTGCACGGATGCCGCTCCGCAGGCTATAGGTCCCTACTCGCAGGCTGTAAAGGTCGGTGAATTCATCTACACTTCCGGCCAGATCGCTCTCACGCCGGAGGGGGTGATGGTCCAAAACGATATCAAGCTTCAGACCGGACAGGTGATGAGAAACCTCAAAGAGGTTCTCGAAGCGGCCGGAAGCTCTTTGCAGAATGTGATCAAGACGACTATCTTTCTGGCGGATATGGACGACTTTGCAGCAGTCAACGAAGTTTACGAAGAGTGGTTTGCCGATCATAAGCCGGCGCGCAGTACGGTCGCGGTAAAAACCCTGCCAAAAAATGCGCTTGTAGAGATAGAGTGTATCGCTTTGGCGGATATGCAGATTCCGGGCTGAGGATAACGGGCCGCATTAAACTATTCTTAAATATAGTATGGATATAATTCGCCACTAAAATCGTTTCACGAATTCAAAAGGACACGGCATGACAGCAATTATCAAGCATGGCGGCAAGCAGTACAAGGTCAACGAAGGCGACATTCTCTGCCTCGACCATATGGGCCTTGAACCGAAAGCCAAAGTCGAGATCAAAGAGGTACTGGCTGTCGAGAACGACGGTGACCTAAAAGTGGGTACACCCTTTGTCGACGGCGCTGTAGTCGAAGCGGAAGTGATCAACGAGGGTCGTGAGAGAAAGATCGTGATCTTTAAGAAACGACGTCGTAAAGACAGCAAGCTCAAGCGCGGCTTCCGCAGAGATTTCACAAGAGTGCGCATTACGAAAATAGCGTAACACAAGCCCCTTCTCGGGCGGCTTTCAAGATTTAGATGTTTTAAGGAGAAGTTATGGCTCACAAGAAAGGTCAGGGATCTACCCAGAACAACCGCGATTCAGCGGGTCGAAGACTGGGCGTAAAAAAGATCGGTGGAGAGGCGGTAGTTGCCGGTAATATCATCTATCGCCAGCGTGGTACCAAGATCCACCCCGGCAACAACGTAGGGATGGGTAAAGACCACACCCTTTTCGCTCTTGTCGACGGTATCGTCAAATATGAGAGAAAAGACAAGAAGAGGAAAAAAGTTTCCGTCTACCCCGCATAATCCCGTTTTGCGGTGCATTAAGCATCGCACTCTTTCACTCCGTCTTTTTTGACATTTTCCTTAAATTCTGATATTTTAAACCAAAAAATCGAGGCAGCAATATATGTTTGTAGACAGTGTTGAACTGAAGCTCAGTTCCGGCAAAGGCGGGCAGGGCTGCTCTTCGTTTCGCCGTGAAAAGTTTGTACCCAAAGGGGGGCCCGACGGCGGTGATGGTGGACGAGGAGGAGATGTCTGGTTCGTCGTGGATAAAAATACCGATACCCTCTCGCACTTCAAGGGTAAAACGCACCTCAAGGCGCAAAACGGCCGGCCGGGCCAGCCAAGAAAGTGTGCAGGGAAGACGGGTGAGTCTCTATATGTCAAAGTACCTCCCGGAACGCAGGTTGTAGACAAAACGAGCGGCGAGGTGCTGCTCGATCTAACGCAAGACGGGCAGAAGGTGAAGTTTCTGCAGGGCGGTAAAGGTGGTCTTGGAAACGTCCATTTCAAATCCTCTACGAACCAGCGCCCGACATATTCCCAGCCCGGCAAGCCCGGAGAGGAGAGAGAGGTACGACTTGAGCTCAAGCTGATAGCCGATGTCGGTCTTGTCGGCTTCCCGAACGTTGGAAAATCGACACTCATTTCGAAAATCTCCAACGCTCACCCGGAAGTGGCGAACTATGAATTCACTACGCTCACTCCCAAGCTCGGTGTCGTGGCCATAGACGAGTACAGGTCGTTCGTCATGGCCGACATACCCGGAATCATCGAAGGTGCCAGCGACGGCAAAGGGCTCGGAATAGAGTTTTTAAAACATATTGAGCGAACAAAAACCCTTCTGCTTATGATTGATGCCGCGAACTATCGCGAAGTCGGGCATCAGTACGAAGCGCTCAAACGTGAACTTGAGCGTTACAGCGACAAGCTCGCGAAGCGCCCGTTTGCCGTAGCGCTGACCCGGATAGATGCGTTGCCGGAAGATGAGGTGAACGAGAAGATGGAGCGGCTGCTCGAATCTTTGGGACTGGATAGAAACGAAGTTTTGAAAGGGTACGGGGCGGATGAGAGATATACCGGCTACGCCGCAGAAGATAGTGAGGGGCCTCTGTTTGTAATGGCGATATCGTCCATAGCCGGAGTAAATATGAAAGCGCTCATATTCGCACTGAGCGACGTCATGGGAAAAGAGTCTTGAAACGGATTGTAATAAAAGTAGGCAGTGCAGTACTTACGGACAGAAACAGGGTTGCGAAGGAGCGGATGGCGGCTCTTGTGGATCTGATAGCCGATGTCAAAAAAAGGGGCGTGGAGGTGATTTTGGTTAGTTCCGGCGCGGTTGCCGCCGGATATACCCTGTGCCGCCTTGACAAGAAGATTGTGGCCAATAGGCAGGCCTTGGCATCGATAGGCCAGCCCAAACTTATAGCCATGTACCAGAAGAAGTTCGCTCGACACGATACCACTGTTTCACAGATTCTTCTGACGGCAGACGATTTCGACTCCAGAAAAAGAACCTACCATGCAAAGTGTGCGGTGGAGACACTGCTTGCGCAGGGTGTCGTGCCGATTATCAACGAAAACGACGTTACGGCTACCGAAGAGCTTGTATTCGGCGATAACGATCAGCTTTCGGCCCATGTTGCGTACTACTTCGATGCGGAGCTTCTCGTAATTCTTTCCGATATAGACAGTTATTACGACAAAGATCCGAATCGTCATGAAGACGCCAAGCCTCTCAAAGTCGTTCATGAAATTCCCGAGAGGGAGCTCTCTGCCGAGTGTACGCCAAATGCTTCGTTCGCCACCGGAGGGATCGTTACGAAGCTAAAAGCCGCCGATTTTCTCCTGAAGCGGGGCAGAAAGATGTTTCTTGCGAGCGGGTTCGACCTCAAAGACGCCTACGCCTACCTGATAGAGGAGCGCCATGATGGAGGCACTCTCTTTTTCAGGCATGATTGAAGCTTTTTCTTATCCATTTGTTAATCACTGTGTATGAAAACAGTATTTTTACTGTATTTGATGATATAATTGAACAGTTTAAGCTTAATAGTGGTTTTAAAAGGTGGATAATATTATGAGAAACCGTGTCGCGGCAGCTCTGCTTACAGCAGTATTATTAGGGTTTAGCGGATGTAACAGTGATAAAACCACAACAGTTCAAACACATGCACTCTACGGAGATTACGAGTCGTCGAAAGTCTTCAATATAGATGTCGACAGAATGAGCCTCGATGCGGTTTTGAACGTATCTCCCGCCCTGGGACCTTACGGGGTCGATATCGAAACCGATACCGAAGCGTTCGCTTTGACACGCAGGAGCGATTCGATAGCCGTTGTCAACTTCAGGAGCAACAGTGTAGAGAAGGTGATTCCGCTCAAATTTCACCCGAGATCGACCGCAACGCTGGAGGGTCTGGATCTCGTTCTGGTCTCCGGAAAGACAAAACCGATGTCGGTCACTATCGGTAAAACTGATCATGAGATTAAACGATATTTCGGGGAAGATGTAAATACTTCGGTACATCCGGTAGACACCGCAAACTATTTCGGCGGCGGAAACGCTACCGGGCACCCCTTCTGGCTGGCCGACGGAAAGCGGTTTCTAATGCTCGACAGGGTGAACAGAAAGCTGATTCTTTACACCAAAGATAGTGAAACACCTCTTGCCCAGATAGATACCGAAACGACTGCACACCATGTGCTCAATATCGCTTCAGAGGTCGATTCGTCCGGAAACGGAACCTACTATATGGTTCTGGAGGGCCCCAAAGACCCCCAAAACAGCTCCATTCCGGCTGCCGGAATCATGAAATTCACGATCGACTCTGCCGATAAGATAACCGTAGATACGATTTTCCATGCCGCACATGAAGACGGAGGCGCCCACCACGCAAGATTTTACGGCGACAAATATATCTTTTTCCCTACCTATAGCGGCAGAGTCTACGTAGTGGACAGAAACAGTATGAGTGCGGTTGCAAGCTTCAAAGCGGGTCTGGGTGCGGGTCATATAACCTTCTCCGTTCCCAAAAGATTGGCTATTGTGACTAACCACAAAGCGACATACGTAACGGTGGTTGATCTCTCCAACCAGCAGAGTCCGAAAGTGGTTGCAAATGTAGATGTCGCCAAGCCTCTTACGGCAGAGGAGTGGGCGGCAGGCAAGAATGCACAGGCCCATACCAGCTATGTAGACGAGAGCGGCAGATACTTCTACAGCTGTGCCAACTGCGAGGCGAAGTTCTACTCTCTCGATCTCGATTATCTCTGGATCTCAAAAACGATACACCTGCCGGGAACATATGTGGCGATGGGTGATTTCGTGCGATTCTGAAACTTGTTTTGGTATGGGATTTCGATATTGTCTCCCATGCCGTATGCGGTAGTTGCTGTTTGTCAACAGCTTCTACCCTTTTGTATTTGTTCAGATTAGATAAATATGTTTTAATGAATATAGGGCGTATAGTCTGAAAGGATATGACATGGAAAAAAATAACGAAATAATAGAAAACGAAATTGACGAAGCTAAACGTAATTTTATGATTAAATATGGCAGGTTTGCCGCTACGGCGCCGCTTGGAATGTATCTGTTGATGGGTCCCGGAGCATCAAAAGCGCAGGCATCCGGCTCTTGCGGTCATCACGGTCATCATGGAAGTCATGGCGGCCACGGTCATCATGGAGGGCATGGCCATCCTTGATATAAAAGAGAAGATAAGCCTCTTTTTTGGAAAAGTTTCAAAAATGTCCCCTTTATACCCAATCCATAGCCGCTTATATAAAAGAGGAGTCTCTTCTTCTATTTTTTAAAAAAAGCGGTCGTGTATACGGGCTTGAAAAAGAGCAGGCCGCACTCTTTTTACAGATAGATGAACTTCTGCAAAAGCATAAAGAGGGCTCTATCAGCACCTTTTTCCCGCAAATTCCCGCCAAATATATCGAAAGCCTTATCGATCTGAGGTTCGGCCGGCATGAGAGTGACGGTATAGAGGAGTACGAGCCTCCGCTTGGAGTCGGTGAGTTTAGAGAGGATGAAAAAGAGAGAGTCTGCTACGATACGGGCCGGATACTTTTTTATGTCGCCTTCGAGAATCCGGGATTAAAAGAGAAGATAGACCAGATTTTCGCCCATCTCTCCGCTAAACGCGGCGGCAGAAAAAAGGTCAATGTAGATTTTTCGCTAAAAGATTCAAAATGGCAGATTCTTTTCAACGCTACACCCGTAGCTGACGCTGTACCGCAAGATACGTTGCCGCTGATTCTTCAGGAGAATATGATAATAGTTCACTATCAGTCTGACCCCTATCTCATGGCGATTCATGCAGGGGCTGCAGCCATAGGCTCCAAAACCGTCATATTTCCCGGCTCCAGCGGTTCGGGTAAAAGTACACTGGCGGCGGCGTTGGCAGCTGGCGGGCATTATATTTTTTCAGACGAGATAGCGCTTGTCGATTATGAGGGAGAGATATCCTCTATTCCATTTTGCATGAATATCAAAGAGGGGAGTTGGGAAGTTTTGCAAAAGACAATTCCGGATCTTGCGCAAAAAGAGAGTTATCTGCGTTTTGACGGCCAGAGAGTTAAGTTTGCGCCGCCTCTGAATCTTTCGCAAAAAAAGAGTCCTGTCAATATGATTATATTTCCAAAATATAGAGCCGGAAGCGATCTCTCATTGAAGAGACTCTCTGCATGTGAGACACTAAAACGTATCAAAGAGGCCGGTTATCAACTCGGTAGTGAACTGTCGCAGCAAAGTTTCGAAAAAATTCTCTCGAACGTTCTGGAAGCACCGGCCTATCTTTTGGAGTACGGATCGCTCGAAGAGGCTAAACGGAAGGTGGAACGGCTGATCCGTGGATAGAAGAGAAGAGATAATTCAGCTTTGCCGCATCCTCTCGCTTGCCTATGGAGACTCGCAAACAAAAGAGACGGCAGAGGAGATTAAAAGAGGCTCTATCGATTGGGAGCGGTTGGTCGAGGTTGCAAATCTAAATCTGCTGACCCCGGCGCTGTATGCCGTACTAAGAGACCATGATCTGCTCGATCTGCTGGACGACAATCAGCTGACAGGCTTTTTAAGTGAGGTTTACGAACTGAATCGCCGAAGAAACGAGGATATCCTGCTTCAGCTGCAAGATATTGAGTCTACTCTCGATGAAGAGGGTATATCTGCTCTTTTTCTCAAAGGCTCCGCTGTAGTGAGTGAAAATCTCTACCCCGACATCGGTATGCGGATGATGAACGATATAGATATCATGATAGCTCAAGAGCAGTTCGAGAGAGCGCTGAAACTTTTAAAAAAGAGCGGCTACGAAGAGTTCGGGCGCGATTTGGGGCGATGGCACCACCACACACCTCGAATGGCCAAAGAGGGCTTTCCTGCTGCGTTGGAGCCCCATTTTCGTATAGTTTCAGATCCGGAAATCGAGTATGTCCCTTACTCAAAAAACACCTCTATTCCAAGCAGTAATCCCTCTTTCGAGCGTTCATATGTACTGAAACCGACATGGCACCTCTACCATGCCTTTTTACACACCTCGATAGTGGACCAAAACCATAAAAAGTGGAGACTCGGGCTGCGTTACCTTTACGATTTCGTCCTGCTGGCAAAAGCCTATTCGGAGCGTGTAGAGTGGAATGGGCTCTATGAGCTTGCGAGAAGATACGGGCATGAGAGAGTTCTGGAGGATTTTCTATACAGCGCAGAGGAGCTTTTCGGTCTGAAAACTCCGATAAAAACGAACCGTTTCAGGGGATGGATACATCTGAAAAAGTCTTTGTGGCAGTCTACTTTACAAACCGATACCGGAATCTTTAAACTATATAGGGCTTATACGGAACTGGATGATATCTACTCCTACAAAGCTCTCAAAAGCTTTTACGGCCTGAAGTCGAAAATCGAGTATCCCTGGGCCCTGCTGCGTTACATCTTCTACCATATTCGAAAACACCTTTTTTGATATAATCATATTATCCCGGATGAGAGGGAGGATATGGCTGAGCTTACAAAAAGAGTTATAGATCTCGATGCTGAAGCGGCAAAGATAGTAAGTGATGCTGAAAAAGCGGCAGTACAGTTGGTTTTGGATGCCCGAAAAAGTGCACAGGAGATAGTTTCAAAAGCCAAAAAGAGTGCTGCCGAAAAGAAAGAGGCAGAGTTTGAAAAACTTCAAAAATCTCTGGAGCTTTACAGGCGGCAGAGGCTCAAAGAGCTGGAGAGAAAAAAAAATATAGTGAGCAAAAGATTATCCGAAACCGAAGTGGCCGAAGAGATTGCAGACGATATAACAAAGCGGTTTCTGATAGAGATGAAGGGCGGCTGATTATGGGGGGTATGCTTCTAGGCAGAGCCGTCAGGTTCGGCTATATCAATGCCAGATGCAGAGCCCTCAAGTCGAAGCTGCTGGATAAAGAGCTGTTTCAAAATGCCCTTATGGCTGAAGGGCTTGGAGACATATACTCACTTTTAAACACTACACCCTATGCTCCATACATAAAGAGTGCCCGGAAAGAGACAATTTTAAAGGGCTTGGAGGAGTCGTTCAAAGAGCTTTACAAAAAGTCCACATCTACTCTGAAAAGAGAGGAGAAGAGGATATTCGACCTCTTTTTTATAGAGCGCGAAGCTGTGGATAGCAAAAGAGCCGCTTTCAAAAGCGGCAATGATAGCTATTTGGAGTATAAGAGAGTGGAGCTGGAGTATCTAAAAAGAGTAAAAGCGGCTCTTGAAAAAATGGACAGATCTCTTAAAAGAGATCTTGCCGCTATTGTCGGAAGCTATTTCGACTGCCTCAACCTTTACACTATCGTAAGACTTAGAGTCCTATACAAAAAAGAGCCCGAAGAGGTTGTACCCTTTTTGATTCCCTACGGTATCGCTTTTGGAATGAAAGAGCTCTCGAAAGTCGCCGGTATGAGCGGAATCGGCGAGATTTCCGATGCTCTGCATGGAAAAATCGGCACTCCGTTCAGCAGTTACCGCGAGTTTATGAGGGCCGTAAGAGAGTTCCATGTGAGAGCAATCGAGAGGGTCTGGTACGGTTATCCGTTCAAACTCTCCGTTATCTTCTCCCTTCTAAGAATGAAAGAGCTTGAGATAAAAGATATAAGAGCGCTTGTGGAGGGTGTCTACTACAGGCTCCCGGAAGATGAGATAGCCAAGATGATAGGGGGAGTCTGACCATGTTTTTGCCTGAGCGGATGGTCAGAGTGGAGATATCGATACCGAAAGAGAGTCTCTATGAGACTATCGAAGCGATAGGAGAGAGCGGGCTTTTGCATATAGATACGGAAACGGAGGGTCCTCTGTTTCATGAGCTCGGTCAGCGTGCAGGCAAACTTCTGGAGAAGATAGAGGGGTATCTGCAGACACTGGGAATAGAGAGTTTCGAAACGGCTGCCGAGGGGCCGGAGAGCGACTACGAACGATTTCTCGCGGCTGCCGAGAGGTTTGTCTCTGCCGTAGCACCGAAGATAGAGTCTCTCGCAAACAGAAAAAAAGCTGTTGAAGAGGAGCTCTCTTTGCTTGAGAGGGCCGATGAGTTCGCCGAAGCGCTGGATAGCGAGATAGATTGCCGTGAAATTTTCGGGAGCCTGAAATATATCGGTTCAAAAGCTCTTGTGCTGGCAAAAGAGAGTGTCGAAATGTTTATGATATCTGTGAAGCGCTACGACCCTTTTGCCGTATATGCTCCTCTTGCTTCGGGAAGTGTGGCGATGCTGCTTCTTTACGAGTCGCAAGATGAAGAGCATATGGCAAATGCCATAGCAAAAATGGAGGGGAGCGAAGTTGCGGCCGATTACTTTGCAGAGGCCAAAAGAGAGGAGACGAAGGCTTTAAAACGTCGGCTGGATATGGAGTTTGAGAGTGCCGCGAAGCGCTACGGAAAAGAGCTTTATATATTCTATGTAAAACTTAAAAGAGCTGTTGAAATTTTCTCCGTCAAAAGCGCTCTGCAAAGAGCGGGAGAATACTATCTCCTGTACGGATGGGTTCCCAAAAGAGAGGCGGGCAGATTCGCGGATGCGCTAAAAAGTGCGGATGTAGCCTTTTTTGAAGCCAAAGATGACGCTCCGGTTCTTCTTGATACTCCAAGGGTACTGAAGCCGTTCGAGGTGATGATAAAGAGCTTCTCCTACCCGGGCTACAACGAGATAAACCCCACCATCCCGTTTGCATTCGCCTTCGTGATAATGTTCGGGGCGATGTTTGGAGACATAGGCCACGGCATCGTTTTGATGGCAGTCGGACTTTTCGTCTCCAAAATGTACGAAAAGTATGCCGATCTCGGAAAGGTATATATCCTGGCCGGAGTCGGATCGGCGATATTCGGTCTATTTTACGGCTCCTTTTTCGGCTTTCACGACCTGGTGCCGCATCTGCTCTTCGTTCCGGTGGAAAATGTCGATCTGAGTATCTTTACGGGGGTAGTCATCGTAATATTTTTCATTACCATAGGCTTTCTGCTAAATATCTTCTCGCTGGCCAGAAGAAAGCGCATCTCGGCACTCTTTATTGGAGAGGGAGGGGTGCTCTGGCTGCTTATATACTGGTTCGCCATAGGCATCGCGGTCAAAGCGCTGATATTCGAACTTCCGGTAAAGCACGAGCTCTATCTTCTGGGTGCTCTCGTTCTTGTTCTGCTTGTGATCCTTCTGGTAAAAAAGAGAGAGTATGCTCAAACCCTGCTCGATGCACTGATCCAGATGTTCGAGCAGGCGGTCAACACTGTCTCTTTCGCCAGACTCGGGGCATTCGCCCTGGCGCATGGAGCACTCTTTCTGGCCCTTTTTTCGATTGCGGATATCCTCTCGAAAGCCGATTCCAAAGGTATCGGATACTGGTTTATCATCGTTTTAGGAAATTGCTTTATAATAGTTTTGGAAGGCGTTGTGGTCACGATTCAGACGTTAAGGCTCGAGTATTACGAATTTTTCAAACACTTTTTCAAAGGGGGCGGCACGCCCTACAAACCTTTCAGACTGGAGAGTAGAGTATGAAAAAGGTCTCTGTTATACCGCTTCTGGTGATGTTTCCCGCGCTTTTGTGGGCCGAAGGCGACTCCGACTCGTGGGCCTATATGGCTGCCGCTCTCTCTGTGGGTCTGGCATGTATAGCGGCGGGGATCGCAGTGGGGCTTGTAGGTGCGGCCGCGATGGGGAGTATGGGTGAAAAACCCGAAATTTCGGGAAGAGCGCTGATATTCCTGGGGCTTGCCGAAGGTATCGCCATATACGGGCTGATCGTCTCCATAATGATACTCGGAAAGATCGAATGAAACTCCTCTTTCTCGGAAACGCGGAGGAGTGTATGGGGTTTGCCC
>WFYC01000045.1 GCA_015490295.1 Hydrogenimonas sp.
AGGCGGAGCATATGAGACGATCCGGTAACCACTTCCGCCGCGCCGTACGATCTTGCAAACGCCATACATGATCCTTTTTTAATCTTTCAAGACCATTTTACAGCAGATTGGTTAACAGGAGATATAAAAAAAGGGGAGCCGGCCAAAAGCCGAGCTCCCCTAAAAGGTGGTTCTTCGAAAAGCAGGGCTTACATCATTCCGCCCATGCCTCCCATTCCGCCCATATCCGGCATTGCCGGAGCTGCGGCTTTTTCCTCTTTGATTTCGCTCACGGTCGCCTCTGTAGTCAGCAGCAGGCTTGCAACAGATGTCGCATTCTGTAGTGCGATTCTTTCGACTTTTACGGGGTCTATGATTCCCGCTTCGAGCATATCCACATATTCGCCTGTAGCAGCGTTGAAGCCAATATTTTCACCTTCGGCATTTTCGACACTGTTTGCCACCACACCGGCATCGAAACCTGCATTTTCAGCTATCTGCTTCAGCGGAGCCTTGATGGCACGCAGGATGATATCCGCACCGATTGCTTCGTCGCCGCAAAGATCGAGGTTCACTTTGGCGGCTGCTCTTATCAGTGCGGCACCGCCACCTATGACAATCCCCTCTTCGACTGCCGCTTTTGTAGCCGAAAGCGCATCATCTACGCGGTCTTTCTTCTCTTTCATCTCCGTCTCTGTTGCAGCACCGACTTTGATAACCGCAACTCCTCCGCTCAGCTTGGCGAGGCGCTCCTGCAGTTTCTCCCGGTCGTAGTCACTGGTAGTGTTCTCTATCTGTACTCTGATCTCTTTGATTCTGGCCTCTACCGCGGCTTTGTCGCCTTTTCCGTCGACTATTGTGGTGTTGTCTTTGTCTATTACTACGCGTCCGGCCTGACCGAGGTCGGCTACAGTCGCGCTCTCGAGAGTTCTTCCGACCTCTTCGCTGATCACGGTACCGCCTGTTAGAATCGCGATATCCTGGAGCATCGCTTTTCTTCTGTCGCCGAATCCGGGCGCTTTTACGGCCGCGATATTGAGGATACCGCGAAGTTTGTTCACGACGAGCGTAGCAAGGGCTTCACCCTCTACATCTTCGGCGATAATCAGAAGCGGTCGGCCGCTCTGCTGGATACCTTCGAGTACCGGCAAAATGTCTTTCAGGTTTGTGATCTTCTTGTCGTAAAGAAGGATATAAGGGTTCTCCAAAACCGCTTCCATCTTGTCCGCGTCGGTAATGAAGTAGGGGCTCAGATATCCGCGGTCGAACTGCATACCTTCCACCACATCTAGCTCGTCAATGATACCTTTGGCCTCTTCGACGGTAATAACACCGTCCTTACCGACCTTCTCCATAGCCTCTGCTATAAGGTTTCCGATAGTCTCGTCGGAGTTGGCGGAGATGCTCGCAACCTGAGCAATCTCTTTCTTGTCCTTGACCTCTTTCGCGATCTTTTTCAGCTCTTCGATAATAGCGTTGGAGGCTTTGTCCATACCTCGCTTAACCTCGATCGGGTTGGCGCCGGCAGTTATGTTTCGCAGACCCTCTTTGAAGATGCTGTATGCCAGCACGGTAGCGGTCGTGGTACCGTCACCCGCTTCGTCTGCTGTTTTGCTTGCGACCTCTTTAACAAGCTGGGCACCCATGTTTTCGACTACGTTTTTGAGTTCTATTTCACGAGCGACGCTCACACCGTCTTTTGTTATGCTGGGGGCTCCGAAACTCTTTTGGATGAGTACGTTGCGTCCGCGCGGTCCCATCGTCACTTTGACCGCATCGGCCAGCTTCTTCACGCCTTCAAACAGTTCGTTGCGTGCCGCATCTGAAAAATGGATATCTTTTGCTGCCATTTTCACTTCCTCCTGATTATTTCAAAATTCCAAGAATGTCGTCACTGCTGAGTATCAGCAGCTCTTTTCCGTCAATGGTAATATCTGTTCCGCTATATTTGCCAAAAACTACCTTGTCGCCTACTTTAATGTGACCCTCTTCTTCAACTTCCGGTCCTATAGCCAGAACTTTAGCCTCTTGGGGCTTTTCTTTGGCATTGTCTGGGATTATGATTCCCGAAGCTGTCTGTTGCGGCTCATCAACTCGTTCTACCAAAACCCTGTTAGCTAGTGGTTGGAAACTCATTGACTCTCCTTTCATTCTTGAGATTTAGCAGTTACTTTTTACAAGTGCTGAAATTTTATCCCATTTTTTTTTGGTTGTCAAGAGATTTTCCACTTATCTTAGTCATTTTATATCATATTGTTGAGCCTTATTGACTCATATATAGGTAGTGCTTCAAAATTTTTAGCGTAGCTTTTTTGTGTTACAATAATAAAAATTATGATGCAAGGATATGCAAAATGAAATATCTGTTGAGTGCCATAGCTGTTTTTGCCCTGCTTGTGGCAATTATCTACGGAGCTCTTTTCACCGCGCCCGGCAACGGATTGCTGAAGCCGGTGATTGAATCGAAAATAGCGGAGAGAGTCCCTCTGCCGGCCAAACTGCAAAAATTCGTACTTCGGCCAGACCGTTTCGATATTCTGCTTGAAATCGGTAAAGATACGACGATAGAAGCGAAGGGTTCTATGAACCTCTTCTCGCAATATATCGACGCTTCATACGATGTAGATATAAAAGAGCTCTCCAATCTCGAAAAACTGATAGGTACGAGACTCAACGGCCCTTTTAGAACGAGAGGGACCGTAGAAGGCGACAGGTCCGAGCTGAAGATCGTCGGCGAGAGCGATGTTTCGGGAAGTGAAACGACCTATTCGATAGAGCTCAAAGAGTTCGAACCCGGCAATCTCACTGCGAAAGTAGCACATCTACAGATCGAGAGACTTCTTCATATGCTGAACACACCCCTCTATGCAAAAGGAAGAGTCGATATAGACGCGAAGATCGCAAACCTGGATATGGAGCATCTTGACGGAACTGTAGTCACCGCGATCAGAGAGGGGCTTGTCAATCCGCAGCCGGTCAAAAGCGACTTCAACATATCCGTTCCGTCGAACCTAACATTCAAAGGCGACGTAAATACCCGTCTCAAAGGGAGTAAAGCCGTATCGAAAGTTGACTTCATATCCTCCATCGTGACCCTATCTTCGAAAGCTCTTACATACGATATAAAAAAGGGAGCCCTCACAGCGGACTACCAGACCGAAGTTGCCGATCTGGACAAACTCTTCTTCCTGACCAAACAGCATATGAAGGGCTCCATAGCGGTGACGGGAGATGTAGAGACCTCAAAAGAGAAGGTCCGCGCCACAGCCCACACCAATACACTCGGAGGAGCGGTTTACGCACTCTTTGAGAACGGTATAGCCGAAGTGAATATAAAAAATATCCAGACCGTAGCTCTTACCGATATGCTGCTCTATCCGCACATATTCGACTCCCGTGCCAACGCACAGCTGAAATATGACACTATCAAGCAGCTCGGAACTCTCAACGCACAGCTGCTCAACGGCCAGATACTGCCCAACAAGATGAGCTTCATGCTCCAGCAGATGGCAAACTTCGATATCACGAAAGAGGTTTACGAGCGGACTACAATAGATACCAAAATCGTCAAAAAGAGGCTCATTTCGGATCTGTATATGAAAAGCCGCCTTACGGAGATCAGCTCGAAAAACGGAGTGGTAGACCTGGATAAACAGACCATCGACACCACGCTCGACATAAAGATAAGAAAAAAGATGCTTCCTGTAGTTATCAAAGGTCCCCTGACATCTCCGAAAATAAAAATCGAAGCCAAAGAGCTGCTGAAATCGAAAGCGAAAGAGGAGCTGGAGAAACATCTTCCAAAAAATCTGAAAGATAGCCCCGCAGGCGAACTTCTAAAAGGCCTCTTCTGATCTTCGGCGCAAAGCCTCTCTCTGCCTAAAAAGAGATTACGGCAGAGAGAAAAATCTTGACAGAGCGAATCTTTTAGGCTAAAATACCGCTCCACAAACCACTTACGGGTGGCTGGGTAGCTCAGCTGGTTAGAGCGCTGGTCTCATAAGCCGGAGGTCGGGAGTTCAAGTCTCCCCCCCGCCACCATTTTTCAAGTCGACTTTATTTATCTCTTCTTCACTTCTCTTTGGTAAGAATTTTAAGAATTGTCAGAAACTCTCTTTCGCTCTCTTCCAGGGACGACTCGATGCTCTTTATCTCTTTACTGTATCTGGGGATGTAGTAGTTTTTAAGGGCGTTTACCCGTACCACCGTCTTTTTGAGCTCTTCCGCCAGTCTCCATATCTTTATCTCCATCGTAGAGAGTTTCAGTATCAGATCCAAAGACTCCGCGAACGATACCCTGGCAAGATCGAGATAGAGCGACTCGCCGGTATATGCCACCGGCTCCAGAGGAGCTCTGTTTTGCACATTTACCTCCGGAACGACTATTCCTATGAAACTCCTCTTTTTCACTTCCAGCTTCGCTTCGAACCGAACCATCGAGCTCATTCTGCCGACCCTCTCCCTGCCGCTTTGCATAAAAGCCTTTACCAGAAGCCTGTAGCTCTTCTGTACAGCTTCATCGACTCTCTCGCGCAGGCTTTGAACCTCATCGACCATCGAGAGTATCTCTTTCAGGATTATGTTGCGCTTCTGTTCGAGTATCTCTTCGCCCGTCGATGCGGCGCCGAAATCGGCTTTCAGTTCAAGAAGCGCCGTTTTGCTCTTCAGCGCCATCTATATGCTCCGCGATATCTTCGGGTTTTAGCCTCGTAAGCTCCGATGCCGGAAGCATACTTAAAAGCCTCCATCCGATTCTCATGGTTTCGGCCGGCTCTCTCTTTTCGTATGCACCTTGCGAAACGAACTCCCTCTCAAATCTCTCCGCAAATTCGAGGTATTTCCTGTCGATATCGGATACCTCCTCTTCACCCACTATGGAGGCCAGCATCTGGGCTCTTTTGGCTTTTGCATAAGCCGAGTAGAGCTGGTTCGCCTCTCTCTGGTGCACTTTGTCTATCCCCTTGTTCATGAGCCTGGAGAGAGAGGGAAGAACATTTATCGGAGGGTAGACTCCGCTTTGGTGCAGCGCTCTGTCGAGCACTATCTGCCCTTCGGTTATGTAGCCTGTCAGATCGGCGATGGGGTGTGTGATGTCATCGTCTGGCATCGTCAGCACCGGAATCTGGGTAAGCGACCCCTCCCTCCCCTTCAGTACTCCGGCCCTTTCGTATATGGAGGCCAGATCGCTGTACATATAGCCCGGATACCCCTTGCGGCTCGGAATCTCCTCTCTTTTTGCCGAAACCTCTCTTAGTGCGTCACAGTAGTTGGACATATCGTAGAGTACGGCCACAACATCATACCCCTCTTCGAAAGCAAGGTACTCCGCAACGGTGAGGGCGCTCCTAGCAAGAAGAAGCGAGTTGACACTAGGCTCGTCGGCCATATTCATAAACAGGACCGTATCGGCGTACTCCCCGCCGGCCATTATGTTTTTTATGAGGTAGTCCGCATTTTCATGTTTTATCCCTATTGCGGCGAAGACGACGGCACTCTTTTTCGACGAAGAGCCTATCTGCCTTACGATCTGCGCGACAAGTTCGTCGGTCGAGACACCAGAGAGTGCGAAAACCGGCAGCTTTTGCCCTTTTATCAGCGTATTGAGGCCGTCTATCACACTGATTCCCGTAGCTATCATCTCTTTGGGGTGGAGTCTGTTTGCAGGGTTGTACGCCGATCCGGCGATATCTACCCGCCTCTTCGCAAGGCAGGGTCCCATCCCGTCCACAGGATCACCGAAAGCGTCGAATGCACGGCCGAGCATGGAGAGATCGACACCTATTTTGAAGGGTTCGCCGCTGAATCTGACCCGCAAATCCTCCACACCGATACCGTGTGTTTCGCCGAGCATCTCTATGAGTGTCACACCGGTGCCGAGTGCGGCCACCCTGCCGTAGAGCTCTCTGCCGCCGTACCTTACCGTCACCTTTTCGCCGTATCCCACCCCTTCGACGCTCTCAAAAAAGAGCAGATTGCCCTTCAGACTCTTCGCACCCCTGTACTCTACAAACATATCATCCCCCGTACTCCCTTGCAAGAGTGTCGTACCGCTCCACTATCTTCTTCGCCAGCTCGTCGTACTTTTTAGCTTCACCGTTTTCGATCTCGAACTTCAACCTCAGAAGTTCGGCCACGACCGGCTGGGATTTCAGAACATCCACGGGAATGCGCTGCTCTTTGTGGCATCTGACCCAGAGCTCGTGCAGCCTCTTTATGACAGAGGCCATCTTCACCATCCTCTCGGCACTCGAGTAGGCATCCACCTCGTCGAACGCGTTCTGCTGCAAAAAGAGCTCTTTCACGATGAAAGCTGTCTCGACCGTCAGCTTCTGCTCTTCGGGAAGCGCTTTGCTGCCAAGCAGTTTTACGATCTTTTGCAGTGCCGAATCCTCCTGGAGCAGAGAGAGCATCCACTCTCTGAGCGCCGGCGCCTCCTTATCCTTTTTCATCCACCACTCTTTGAGCGTCTCGGCATATGCGCTGTAGCTTTGGGAGTAGTTTATCGCGGGGAAAAAGCGGGAGCTGGCCAGCTCCCTGTCGAGCGCCCAGAAGGCGTTCGTATATCGTCTCGTGTTTCTGGTAACAGGTTCCGAAAGATCGCCTCCGGGCGGAGATACGGCACCTACGATCGTAACGGACCCGACTCCGCCTCCGAGAGTCTCTACGATTGCCGCACGCTCGTATATGGCGGCAATGCTGGATGCCAGATATGCCGGGAACCCCTCTTCCGCCGGGAGTTCGTTGAGTCTTCCCGATATCTCTCTCATAGCCTCGGCCCATCTGGATGTAGAGTCTGCCATGAGTGCCGTATGGTACCCCATATCGCGGTAGTACTCCGCAATCGTGAGGCCGAGAAGTATCGAAGCCCCGCGTGCGGAGACCGGCATATCGGAGGTGTTGGCTATCAGTACGGTCCGCTCTATCAGTTTTTTGCCGCTTCTTGGATCGTTGAGCTCCGGAAACTCTTCCAGAACCTCGGTCATCTCGTTTCCCCTCTCGCCGCACCCGACATAGATTATGACATCCGCATCGCTCCACTTTGCAAGCGTCTGCTGCAAGATCGTCTTTCCGGTACCGAATCCTCCGGGAATCGATGCGGCACCCCCCTTGGCTATGGGGAATAGGAAGTCTATGATTCTCTGGCCCGTAAGAAGCGGCTCTTTGGGGCTCTCTCTTCGCACGAAAGCCCTGGGAGTTCTAAGCGGCATCTTCTGCACCATCCCCATGCCGAAGCCGTTTTCAAGACGCAGTATCTCATCTTCTATCCTGTACTCGCCCTCCGGGGCTATATACTCCACCACCCCCTCCATGCCGGGCGGCAGCATGAGTCTGTGCGAAAGCCCGAACTCATCCACCTCGCCGAATATCTCTCCCGCAAAAAGCCGGCTTCCTCTTTCGACACCGGGCCTGAAACGGAAAACTCTTTCTCTATTGAGCGGATAGAGCGAGAGACCTTTGCCGATCCTCTCTCCCATCTCTTCAAGCGGCCTCTGGATACCGTCGAAAACTCTTCCGAGCAGCCCGGGCCCGAGATATGCGCCAAGCATCTCTCCGCTGAAGCGCACCTCCTCTTTGAGCCTCATGCCTTCGCTGTTTTCATAGACCTGCAGAGTGGCTTCGTCTGCCGAAACCTCGACCACTTCGGCAACCAGCGAATCCCTGCCGACATAAGCCAGCTCGTATAGCTTTACATCCTCCTTTTCGAGTGCGACTTTCACCACCGGGCCGGATATATAGGTTACATATGCCATTCAGGTTCCGATCTTTTTTGCGATCTCTTCTTCTATCAAAGAGGAGTACTCCTTCACAAGAGAGGCGGGGCTTAGCTCTATGAAAAGATTTTTCGTGCTGAAAACCACCCTCTTTTCGGCTGTTTTACGAATATCGAAGCCTCTCAACCCACTGCTATCCACCCCCTCGTATATCTGAAGCTCCCCCTCTTTGTATCTGCCTGCGATCCACGCAAGAAAGCTCCGTGCCAATTCGTCGAACCTCTCCTCCAGCCTCTTCTTAGTTTCGTCGACTATCTTCGATCTCACTTCAGAGAGGTAACCGCTCCACTCTTTTGCAATCTCGCTCTCTATTTTGGAATTATGCTCCTTTTCATAAGCTTTAAGCTCCTGCTGCAGGGCCTCTTCCGACTCCCTTGCGATAAACTCGGCCTCTCTTTTTGCATCGGCCGCTATCTTGTCGGCTCTCTTTTTCGCCTCGTCTAGAGTCGTGTCGGCTCTCTTGTAAGCGGCGGTGATTATCTTTTTCGAGAAGCTCTCAAAGTCTGATTCCGAGCACACCTGAGAGATACCCCTTTATATCGGTTGAAGCGTGTCTGCCGTCGAACGACGGAACGAATACGACTGCGGGAACGGCCCTTTTACGCATCTTTTTGGAGAAGGTTTTCGAATAGCTCTCGAAAAAGCGGTCGGCTACGATTATGACGCCGGCATCATCGAGATCGAGCAGTTTGGACATTGCGGCTTCGAACTCCTTTTCACTCCCGGCTTCGAAGGTTTGAGCTCCGCAGAGGGCAAACCCCATACACTCCTCCGCGTTTCCGAGAAAGAGGAGTTTCATTCGATCTTTCCGAGTATCATTATGGAGACGATCAGACCGTATATGGCGATACCTTCGGCA
>WFYC01000046.1 GCA_015490295.1 Hydrogenimonas sp.
CTTCTGAGCAAAAAGAGCCGCACCGCCTGCAAAAATCAGAAGTATTGTCCCATATATTTTTCTCATTATGTCTCCCCTCTGCGTTTTTTTCCGGCGATGCTTTTTATCTCTTTCAACAAAGCGAGCTCGCGCCTCGCGACAAAAGCTGAAAGTATCTCCTCTTTTTTCGGGTTTGCATGTAAAAAAATATGGTACCTTCGCTGAGAGCTGCCGAGTGTCGAAATGTACTGCAAAGTTCCTCTCATAACGATATTTCTTACACTCCCGTCCTCCTGCGGCACAGGAAGTGTGACTTCAACCTGCTCATATAGCGGCAAGCCGTAGCCTACATCTGTCTGCAGGCAGACGCCCTTGCCGGAGAGATTGATAACATCGACGTTAAACTGCCTCCCGAGAGCTGTTATTCTCGCCTTCAAAGGAGTGCCGAGAGCCACCCGCACACGTTTTCTTCTCTGCGCTATGCTGTCAATCCATGCGGGACTCCGAACCTCGATCACGGCCATCTTTTTGTCATAGGCGATCCGCTCTATCTTCATCTCTATCGCGAACGGTTCCATTCTCCTGTCGAAACATACGACTCTCCCTTCACGCTCGGCGAGCAAACCCTTTTCATACGGCATTTGCAGCACCACCGAACCTTTAGCGCTGCGTCTTGCTATCGCATCGTACACAACCGGGATACCCTTGTACACGTTGAGCAGCCTTACACTCTTTCCATCCGCCAGCCACTTTTCCAACTCATCCTGTTTCAATGCGACTTTCGTCGCGAAATCGCGCTCCGTATCCACCTGAAGAAGAGCCTTCATATACTCCAAAACATCGTCGAAATAGGCAGACAGCAACTTGATGTAGCTGAAAAGCTCCCTATCGTCCGAATAGTCGCTCACAAGCCTCAAAATAAAAGACGACAGCAGCTTCTGGAGCAGAAGCAGCGGTGCGATTCCCCGGTTTTTTATCTGTAGAAATCTCTCCGTCACACTCTTTCTGGCCGGGGTTTTGAAGTCGAAAAGAGAGCCGTAGAACTCCTCGATATTCTCTTTAAGGAACCGCTCTCTTATCCTCGAAGAGCCGATCTCTTTTCTTATCTCCTCTATGAAGTGGGCCGTAAACACCTCTTTGTAACTCTCGATGAACGGCCGAAGAGGCTCCAGACCCTCCTGCTCTTTGAGCACTGTTTCGTAAGCGTCGCTATCTTTCGGTAAAATCATCTTCGCCTCACTGTTTCGTTTCGATACTGATCTTTTTGAATCCATCCGATTTGAGCATATCAATAACCATCACGAAACTCTGAAACCTGCTTTTAGCATCGCTTTTGATCAGTATGGCATCCTCTTTCGGATTCAGCTTCGACAGAATCCGTTTCAACTCACCCTTTTTTACCTTTTTATCCTCGAAATAGATCTCTCCGTCGCTTTTGATGACTATACTCTTCATCTTCTGCGTCGGCGCCTTTTTGCTCGAAGCTTCGGGAAGGTCTACGGGAATCGTACCTTTCGCCACGAACGAAGCGGTAGTGAGCACGACGACCAGAAGTACCAGCATGATGTCGATAAAGGGCAGAACATTTATCTGGTCGAACTTTTTGACTCTCACTCTTTTTCACTCTCTTTACGTTTCTGCAGAATCTCCCACTTCGCCGTCAGAATCTCGGCACGCCTGATCAGAAGATTGTAAAACCAGATCGCCGGAATCGCCACCAATATCCCGCCCGCTGTGGTCTTCAGCGCCAGAGCCAGCCCGACCATTATCTCTTTCGTCTCCACAAGGCCGCTCTGGCCGATCGTAACGAATGTCACCATTATCCCCACTACCGTTCCAAGCAGACCGATAAACGGGGCGTTGGAGCCGATGGAAGCGAGCATGGTGAGATTTTCACCCAATGCGATCTCCAACTCCTCTTTATGAGAAAAGCTATTCAAATCTACATTCCTGTAGAAAAAATATCGCTCCAGTACAAGCCACAGCGCTATTACACTGAGCAGCCCCAGCGACCCTATAAAAATGTAGTCTACACTGTTAATAACCCAGTCGTTCAATCTCTCTCTCCTACAGATGCGAAATTTAGGCGGAAGGTGGTCCCTTCACCCTTTTTCGAATCTATTTTTATCTCTATCGCGTGCTCGTCGCAAAAGGTTTTGACGATATGCAGCCCTATGCCGTATCCGGATGCACTAAGATCGCTCTGGTAGTAACGGTCGAAGATATGAAACAGCGTCGTCTCGTCCATTCCTATTCCCGTGTCTTTAATAACCAGCCATCCGTCTTCATCGTAAATCTCCACGCTTCCGCCGGGCCGGTTGTACTTTACGGCATTTCCCAAAAGGTTGTCTACAGCCTTCTGGCAGCCGCGCCTGTCGGCGACGATACCCCTTTTCAGAGGTCTATATTGTATCGAAATTCCCTCGGCCATCTCTTCCATTTTGGCGATGCTCTGCTCTATCACCTCGCCCAGATCGAAACTCTCACGCTCTACACCGCCGATCTCCTTTTTGATGAAGTAGTCGAGATCTTCGTAGAGTTCGCTCAGATTTTCACCCGCCTTTTCGATCCTTTGAAGTCTGGTGAGTTTTTTCGGGTCGCTCTCGGAGCGTTTGAGCATCGATACGTTCGCGAATATCGTCGAGAGAGGGATATTGAGTTCATGCAGCGTATCTTTAAGAAGCCTCTCCAACAGATCGTTGGTAACGAACAGCGGCTCCAGCGCAACCTTGGATAGTATATAACCGAAAAGCAGAGAGAGAGGCAAAAGCATCGCCATAACGATGAGAAAATTCCGATCTGAATATCCGAATGTTTCGAATATCGTCCACACGAGCCCGGCCATAGCGGCGAACGATACGACATAGAAGATCAGCACCTTCGCAATCTGCTTACGCTTCAAAACTGTACCCTACTCCTCTGATATTAACTATGGAATCCTTGCCGAAAAGCTGCTTTAATTTGTTCACGTAGACCCTAAGAGGCCCCGTTCCGGGAGAGTCGTCGCCGTAGAGCTCCTGCAGTATCTCTTCGGTGCCGATGACCTCTCCGCGGTTTCTCAAAAATAGTGCAAGCAGTTCGGCAAGTTTCTTGGGAAGCTGGACCGGTTCGTTACCCCTGTAGAGCACAAGCCTCTCCATATCGAAAAGAAAATCGCCGACCTCAACCTTTTTTGGGTTGTGCAGGCGCCTCAGCTGCGCCTCCATCCTCAGCAGAAGCTCATCGAGATCGATCGGCTTTTTCATATAGTCATCCGCACCGCTTCCGAAACCCTCGGCAAGCGCCTCTTTGTCGCGTGCGGAAGTTATATATATGGCTGCAGTCTCGTCGCCGCTCGCTCGAAGCTGCTTCAGAAGCTCGAAGCCGTTCATATCGGGCACATTCACATCGAGCAGGTAGAGATCGAACTTCTGCCCGTAAGTCGCCTCTATCGCCTCTTTGGCACCTATGCAGTGGAGCACATCGTACCCTTCATCTTCCAGAAAATCTACCAGCGTCTCCCCGAAAAGTCTGTCATCCTCCAGAAGAAGAACTCTAGCCCGCACTCACCACTCTCCACTCCAGACTCTGGCCTGCGAACATAGGTACAACCGTCGCTTCATATATTTCGGGCACAAGATATGGGCTCTTTTCGAGCACTACCTCTTTTTCCGGCGGATTGATGCCGTATATGCTCTTGGCATTGTCGCTGACGAAAGCCTGCAGACTCTCGAGCGCTCCATGATTGTCGAAAAGCTGCGCAAGCGCCTGGAGGGCTATGGGTGCGGTAAAGACTCCGGCGGCACACCCGGGAGCCTCTTTCGCCTCTCTCGGATGAGGAGCCGAATCCGACCCGAACATCACTTTGGAGTCTGCGCTCAAAGCGGCATCGAGCAGAGCCATCCTATCCTCCGGTCTCTTGGCGATAGGTTTGCAGAAAAGATGCGGCTGCAGCAGTCCGCCGGCTACATCGTCGAGAGTTATAAAGAGGTGGTGCAGTGTAATCGTCGCATAGAGATTTTCAAACCTCTTCAGCGCCTCTACGGCATCCTTTGTCGTTATATGCTCCATAACTATCTTAAGGTCAGGGAAGTTGCGCGCAAGCTTTTCATAGATCGGTATGAACTCCGCCTCCCTGTCCATTACGAAACCTCCGGTCTCGCCATGCACGCAAAGCGGAATGCCCAGATCGCTCATCGCGTTTAGAACGGGAGCCAGCTCGAGCAGGTCGAACCCGCTCACACCGCCTTCCGAGTTTGTAGTGATTCCTGCCGGGTAGAGCTTTACGGCCAGAATCTCATCTTTGACCGACTCCAGAAATTCCGGGGTGTAGTCCGATCTGAAGAAGAGGGTCATGTAGGGCTCGAACCTGCTGCTGCCGGCCGCTTTCAAAACTCTCTCCCTGTAAGAGAGCAGAGCCTCTTTCGTAGTGACGGGGGGCACCAGGTTCGGCATCACGAGTGCGCCGCTGAAAGTTTCTGCACTCAATGGAGCGACTATATCGAGCATCGTTTCGTCGCGCAGGTGCAGATGCATATCGAGTGGATCGTTTATCGAAATTACCATTTTTTGACCTTTTTAACTAACCTTATTTCCGGGAAATTATTGTATTATATCGTTTACTTTTATCAAGCCACCTTACCCAAGGCAAAACTATGCACGAAATAATCGACTGGATTGTAGAGAGTGTCGGAGCGATGGGCTATACCGGCATATTTATAATGATGTTCCTGGAGAGCTCCTTTTTTCCGTTTCCGAGCGAAGTGGCGATGATACCGGCGGGATATCTGGCGAGCAAAGGCGAGATGAGCCTGACGGCCGCATTTTTTGCCGGAGCCGGCGGCTCTTTGGCCGGCGCACTCTTCAACTATGTACTCGGACACAGGCTCGGGCGGGCATTTTTGATCAAATATGGAAAATATGTATTTCTAAAACCGGAAACGGTAGACAAAACCGAGGCCTTCTTCGCCAAATACGGACCGGCAAGCACCTTCTGGGGCCGCCTGCTTCCAGGAATAAGGCAGTATATCTCCCTGCCTGCCGGCATAGGCAGAATGCCGCTTCTAGCTTTCAGTATATACACTTTTTTGGGTGCGGGTCTTTGGTGTGCAGTACTGCTCTGTATGGGGTATATCTTCGGTGAACATGAAGAGCGGATCAATGAGGTTCTGCACTATCTCATCGGTGCGATTATAATAGTGGTCATCGGAGTTTTCTACTACTACAGAAAGAAGAACAAAAGGATCGAAGAGGAGTTCATAGAGGAGCTGGAGAGCCAAAAGCGGGAGAAGTAAACCCTTCTCCCCTCTTCTGTTCCCGAGGCGCTAAATCGCCTCTTCGTTCTCTTCGCCCGTACGTATACGTACGACTCTCTCTATATCGCTTACGAAAATCTTTCCGTCTCCGATCTTTCCGGTTCTTGCAGCTTCGGTTATCTTCTCCACCACCGCATCCACATCTTCGGCCTTGACTACCACCTCGATCTTGATCTTGGGTATGAAGTCTACTACATACTCCGCCCCGCGATATAGCTCAGTATGCCCGGCCTGGCGTCCGTAACCCTTCACTTCGCTAACAGTCATACCTGTAATTCCGGCTTCCGCCAGCGCATCTTTAACCTCTTCTATCTTGAACGGTTTGATAATGGCTTCGATCTTTTTCATGGACCTCTCTCTTATTGATTTTTTACAACGTTAAAATGCACGTTTGAATTCCGGGTAGGCCTCCACGCCGCATTCGCTGACGTCGATTCCCTCCATCTGTTCATCGTCGCTCGCCCTGAAACGGGCTATCCTGTCTATAGCAAACAGCGTTATGTATGATACCACAAACGCGAACACTCCGACTACCGCAACACCCTTAAGCTGTGCACCGAAAGAGACATCTTCGGCAAATATTCCGACTGCAAGAGTTCCCCATATGCCGTTTACAAGGTGCACAGAGAGCGCTCCGACCGGATCGTCGAGCCTGAAACGGTCGAACATCGGTACGGCAAAAACCACCAGTGCGCCGCCTATTACGCCTATAAGTATGGGTGTATATATATCGAACAGATCCGCTCCCGCCGTAATCGCCACCAGACCGCCCAGAGCGCCGTTGAGGATCATCGTTATATCGAACTTTTTATACTGGATATAGACAATAACCGCAGCCGCTATCGCACCCGCAAGCCCCGCGGTGTTTGTATTCATTATCGTGAGTGCGACAAGATCGGCGTTCTCTTTGGATGCTATCGATCCGACGGATCCGCCGTTGAAGCCGAACCACCCTATCCACAGTATCATCGCTCCAAGCGTGACGAGCGGAATGTTGGAGGCGGGAATTACCTTCACCTTTCCAACCACATATCGCCCCTTGCGCGGACCTATTACCAAAATCGCGGCCAGTAGAGCCCACGCCCCGGTGGAGTGGATGACAGTCGAGCCGGCCAGATCGTGCATGGCACTTATATCCAGGAATGTACCTTCGAGCATGTTGGCGCCCCAAGTCCAGTTGACGACAAGCGGGTAGATAACAGCCGCCATCAATACGGTAAAGATCATAAGAGGAATTATTCGCGTCCTCTCGCTCACACCTCCGCTCATTATATTGACCGTCTTTCCGACAAACGCCATCTGAAACAAGAACGCGGCCCACTTACTGACACTGTCGTTCTCCCATGTACCAAAAGCGAGCTGGTACCCTACAAGCAGAAAAGCCATGGATGCTACGGCGTATATCATCGTATTGACCGTCAAAACGGCACTCACATTCTTTGTACGCACGATACCAGCTTCCAGCATTGCAAAACCCGGGACCATAAAAATGATCAGGGTCATCGCAAAGAGCAGGAAAAGGGTATCTACGATATAGGAAAAATCTCCCACGGGCATAACGACTCCTTTTACAGAAACTATCCGAGTACGATTAACGTAAACGGTATTCACTGCACGCTGCGAGCAGTGTCACTATTTAAAAGGTCATTATAAAACGAGGGCCAAAGATTTCAAACAGATTGATTGCTTAAGTTTTGTACAATTTTTTGTCTACTGAAGAGGTTTGAAGGATTTTGTATGTTTAAAATTTAATCAACACCCCCGCCTGCAAGCTAAAGGACAGGGGATGAGGCGACCAGCTCCTAGAGAGCTTCGCGATCCGTCTCTCCGGTACGGATTCTGACAACCTTGTCGATAGATGTGACGAATATCTTTCCATCGCCAATCTTGCCTGTGCGAGCCGCTTCGGAGATCTTTTCGACAACCGTCTCGGCATCATCTTCGGGAACAACGACCTCCAGCTTGACCTTGGGCAGAAAGTCCACCACATACTCCGCCCCGCGGTAGAGTTCGCTGTGCCCCTGCTGGCGACCGTAACCCTTCACTTCCGTTACTGTCATCCCTGTTATACCGGCTTCCGCCAGCGCATCTTTCACATCTTCAAGTTTGAACGGCTTGATTACCGCTTCTATCTTTTTCATCTGCTGCTCCTGCTAAAGATTATACGATATATACCGCCGGCACAGAGCCGGCATACTTTTGCCTCTATCCCGATTAGAGATTGAGTGCACGCTCACCGTGAACAGATTCGTCAAGACCCATAGTCTCTGTCTCTTCATCGACACGTCCGCCGCCTGTAACTGCAGCCGCTATGAAGTAGACTATCGCTGTGACGATACCGCTGTAGACGATGGTGAGGCCTACTGCCATCAGCTGGCTTACAAGCTGGCTTCCGAGGCTGTAATCTTCAGGCATCGCATAGTCTGCGATAAACAGAGCGGTCGCTATAGAGCCCCAGATACCCACAAGACCGTGTACCCAGAATGCATCCAGAGAGTCGTCGACTTTGAACATCTTCTTGATTTTTGAAACAGCCAGGAATCCGAGGAATCCGCCGACAAGACCGATGATGATGGCTCCGCCGACACCTGCTGTACCCGAAGCGGGTGTAATCGCTACAAGACCCGCGACGGCACCGGAAGCGCCTCCAACCAATGTAGGCTTCTTGAAGATCAGCCACTCACCGAGGACCCAGCCTATAACACCGAGCGATGCCGCTACGTTAGTAACGAGGAATGCTGAAGCGGCGGTTCCGTCCGCAGCAACTTCCGAACCGGCGTTGAAACCGAACCATCCGAACCAAAGAAGCATCGCACCCAGAACGACGAGAATCGGAGAGAACGGTTTTATAGCCGCTTTTTCATAATCTTTTCTGCGTCCGAGAATCATAGCTACTACAAATCCGGCCACACCGGCGTTGATATGCACGACCGTACCGCCCGCGAAGTCGATCTCTCCGAAGTTCAGGGTCTCTCCGCCGCCCCATGCCCAGTGCGTAATGGGAGCGTAAACAGCTACGACCCAAAGAGCCGCAAAGACAACGAATGTAGAAAACTTTACCCTCTCTATCATCGAACCGCTGGCGATCGCAACTGTGATCGCCGCGAAGGTTCCCTGGAAAGCGACAAAAAGCAGTTCCGGAATCGATCCACTGATGGTGTCGGAGCTGATGCCGGAAAGCATCACTTTGCCCGTACCTATAAGGTCACCGTCGCCGAATGCGATGGAGTAGCCTATAATAACCCATACCAGTGTCCCCACGGCGTAGGCCGCAAGGCTCATACCCATCGTATTGAGTATATTTTTGCTGCGTGTAAGACCGCCGTAAAAGAGCGCAAGGCCCGCAGGTGTCATCAGCATCACAAATGCGGTCGCGACAAGCATCCAAGCCGTATCACCGCTGTTTAGCGTATCTTCAGCGAAAGCCATCGCCGGAAGCAAAGAGAGTGCGAGTAGCCACTTCTTCATAAGATCTCCTTTGGTAAATTTATACACAAAGTATACAAATTATATGCAACTGAAGATAGATGCTTTCTGCTTAAAAAATAGGCATGAGGAACTTTTCCAAATAGAGTGAGTAATAGCCGTTTCCATAAATCATACATATATATAAAGAGCGTTACGCTACGAAAATTAAGGTACTTTGAGATAGAATCTATCTTAAAATTTTCAAAGCAAAAGGTTTTGAATGTCCGATCTGTTCAAAGAAAACGAAGATATTCAGGAGATTTCGATAGAAGATAGCATCAAGGGCAGCTATCTCGACTATTCGATGAGTGTTATCATAGGCCGCGCACTTCCCGATGCCAGGGACGGCCTCAAGCCGGTACACCGACGAATACTCTACGCCATGCACGAGCTTGGGGTCACATCGAGGGCCGCCTACAAAAAGAGTGCCCGTATCGTGGGTGATGTAATAGGTAAGTACCACCCGCACGGCGATACGGCCGTCTACGACGCCCTGGTGCGTATGGCGCAGGAGTTCTCCATGCGCATCCCGCTCGTTGACGGGCAGGGAAACTTCGGATCCATCGACGGCGACAACCCTGCGGCTATGCGTTATACGGAAGCACGGATGACACGCCTCGCCGAGGAGCTCTTGAGAGACATCGAAAAAGATACTGTGGATTTCATCCCCAACTACGACGATACGATGCAAGAACCAGACGTACTGCCGAGCCGTGTACCAAACCTGCTGCTCAACGGCTCCAACGGCATCGCGGTGGGAATGGCGACGAACATTCCGCCTCACCGTCTCGATGAGCTCATAGATGCACTCCTGGTGATGATAGACAACCCGTCCGCCGAGCTCGACGACCTTATGGAGCAGATCAAGGGCCCGGACTTCCCGACCGGAGGCATAATCTTCGGCCGCAAAGGGATACTCGACGCATACAGAACCGGACGCGGCCGCATCAAAGTGCGTGCAAAGACGCACATCGAAAAGAAGGGCCACCGCGAGGTGATCGTCATAGACGAACTGCCCTACCAGGTCAACAAGAGCAAGCTGATAGAAAACATCGCCCAGCTCGCGAAAGATAAAGCAATAGAGGGGATCAGCGAAGTAAGGGATGAGAGCGACCGTGAAGGTATCCGGGTAGTTATTGAGCTCAAAAAAGATACAATGAGCGAAATCGTACTCAACAACCTCTTCAAATCGACACAGATGCAGACCACATTCGGCATAATCCTGCTCGCCATCCAGAACAAGGAGCCGAAGGTCTTCACGCTTACCGAGCTTCTGAATCTGTTCATCCAACACAGAAAAACGATCATCATACGCCGTACCATCTTCGAACTAGAAAAGGCGAAGGCGAGGGCACACATTCTCGAGGGTCTGCGCATAGCACTGGACAATATAGACGAAATAGTCGCACTTATCCGTGCATCAAAAGATGCCGCCGAAGCCAGAGAGGGGCTCATGGAGCGCTTCGATCTCAGCGAAAAGCAGGCGCAGGCGATTCTCGATATGCGTCTGCATCGCCTCACAGGTCTCGAACGCGACAAAATCGAAAAAGAGTACAAGGAGCTGATGGCCGAAATCGAGCGTCTAAGCAGCATCCTCAAGAGCGAAGATCTTCTAAACCAGATCATCAAAGAGGAGCTTCTCGAGATAAAAGAGCACTTCTCCACACCGCGCCTGACCGAGATAGTGGATGACTACGAAGATATAGATATAGAAGATCTCATACCCAACGAGCCCATGGTCGTCACGATCACCCACAGAGGCTACATAAAGCGCGTTCCGGTCAAGCAGTACGAGAAACAGCATCGCGGAGGAAAAGGCAAAACCGCCGTTACGACACACGAAGACGACTTTATAGAGAACTTCTTCGTCTCCAACACCCACGATACTCTGATGTTCGTAACGGACCGCGGGCAGCTCTACTGGCTCAAGGTCTACAAAATTCCCGAAGGCTCGAGGACGGCCAAAGGAAAAGCCGTAGTAAACCTGATCCAGCTTCAGCCCGGCGAAAATATCATGGCTATCATCCCGACGACAGATTTCGACGATAGCAAATCGCTCGCATTCTTCACCAAAAACGGTATCGTCAAACGTACCAACCTTAGCGAATTCAAAAATATACGCTCCGTTGGCGTACGGGCGATCACGCTGGATGAAGAGGATAACCTCGTAACAGCCAAAATAGTACTCCCCGAGACGCAGTGGTTATTCGTTCTGACTAAAAAGGGGATGTGTATACGCTTCCCGGTAACGGATGCCAGAGAGATCGGCCGAACGGCACGCGGCGTAACGGCCATCCGCTTCAAGATAGAGGGTGACCATGTAGTCGGAGCCACGACTATCAGGAACGAGGAGCAGGAGCTGCTCACCGTTGCCGAAAAAGGGATAGGCAAGCGTACAGAAGCAGGGGAGTACAGGCTCCAGAGCCGTGGCGGCAAAGGGGTACTGGCGATGAAGCTCACACCCAAAACCGGTGATGCCGTCGGAGTCGTCATAGTCGACGAAGGCAAGGACCTCATGGTCCTGACCCAGACCGGCAAGATGATTCGCGTGGATATGCAGAGCATTAGAAAAGCTGGACGCAACACCAGCGGCGTGAAGATAGTCCGGCTCGACAGCGGAGACAGGGTAAACTCCATTGCAAGCTGTCCGAAAGAGGAAGCGGAGGAAGAGATTCTGGAAAACAGAGATGGCGAAGAGCGGGAGTAGACAGAAATAGGAACGGTTTTTGCTGGTGACAAAAGAAAACGTTAGGAGTTTTCTATGAAAAAGTGGTCACTGCTTGCCTTGACACTTATATCTACCGCCCTGATGGCCGAAACCTGCCCTGCTCCGAAAGTGGAGAAGAGCCAGGGTGCCGAGAGCGGCAGCACTGCAAAAGAGGATACGATCGCCGTATCTAAAGCCGCTATCGGCAAAGTCGAACCGATTCGGGCGAAAGAGCCTGCGAAAACCGGATGCGATCCCTGTACCCTCTCGCAAAACAACACTATACATTTTCAGGTGATCGGCCAGGGTGTCGCCCCTGTAAATACCATATCACCGGCACAGGCTCTGGCGTTGGCCAAGCGTGCCGCCATAGCCGACGCCTACCGCCAGCTCGGAGAGAAGATCTGCGGCGTCAGGGTAGAAGGGCGCGACCTGATAAGAAACATGATGATAAGCCGCTCCACAGTACGGACACAGATCGACGCGATGATCAAAAACGCCAGAATCCTCGATACGAAATTCAAAGATGGTCTGTGTGAAGTGGAGATGGAAGTGACACTGAACGGAAAAGAGTGGTACGCCCGGCTCTCACGCTGACACTGCTTCTGGCCGCAGCCGTTTCGGCCGATGAGTATTACATATACTACTCGCTTACAAGCAGGGACCTGATTGCCGTGCAGGAGTCTTTGAAGTTCAGCAGGACGATGACTCCGCTGCGCGGCAGGGCGGAGCCGCTTTGCAGTTTTCAAACACAAGAGCGCACTTTCAGCTCTTTTGCCGCAAAAAACCGGATGAAGCTGGCCGAGTGCCTGCTTGAAAACTCCGCTTCCATACGCTCGTACGGCGACTTCTCCTCCATGACCTCCCAAAAAAAGATAGATATCCTCACAACCCCCGTTATGCCTGTGCAAGTCGAATTTAATGATGGATTGGTTACCATAAAAAAAATCCAGTAGACGGACAGCCATAGATGAAAATCGCCATCGTCGAAGACGATATAAACATGCGTAAATCGCTTGAAATTGCACTCTCGGACTACGACGAGTTCGAAGTGAAAACCTTCAGAAACGCCAAAGAGGCCCTGAAAAAGCTCGACGACAGCTTCGAGCTCGTAATCTCCGACATCACCATGCCCGGAATGAACGGCATAGAGTTCGTAGAGGAGCTGCAGGGGCGCTACGAAGTCATAATCATAACCGGAAACGCAACTCTCGGCCGCGCCATAGAGTCCATAAGGCTCGGGGTGAGCGACTTTCTCACCAAGCCATTCGAAGTGGAGACGCTCGTAGAGGCTATACACCGAAGCAAAAAGGCGAAAAACCGCGTAAAGAGTGTGAAAACCTCCAATACGAAAGGCAGAGATTCACTCTTTTACGGCACTTCCGCAGCGCTCGAAAAGAGCCTCTCCCTCGCCAAAAAGGCGGCAAAGAGCGACGCGGCCGTTTTACTGCTGGGCGAAAGCGGCGTAGGCAAGGAGCTCTTCGCGCGCACCATTCATGAAAACTCCGCCAGAAGCGGCGGGCCGTTCGTGGCCGTAAACATGGCGGCGATTCCGGAAAATCTGATAGAGAGCGAACTGTTCGGTTTCGAGAAGGGGGCCTTCACGGACGCGGTGGAAGCCAAAATAGGAAAGTTCGAAGCGGCGCACGGCGGAACGATCTTTCTGGACGAAATCGCCGAAATGCCCTACCACCTGCAGGCCAAACTTCTTCGCGTACTTCAGGAGCGCGTCATACACAGACTCGGCTCCACCTCGGGAACGAAGATAGATGTCCGCATAGTCGCCGCAACCAACGCCGACATAAAAACGAAGATGCGAAATCAGGAGTTCAGAGAAGATCTCTACTACCGTATAGCGACCATTCCAGTCCTGATACCGCCTCTGAGAGAGCGCGGCGAAGAGATCATACCCATAGCCGAAAGAACACTCAAAGATGTCGTAGCCAGGTACGGCCTTGGGCCGAAAGAGTTTTCGAAAGAGGCCAAAGAGATGCTGACCTCATACCACTGGCCCGGAAATATTCGCGAACTCATAGCCGTGGTGGAGCGTGCCGCGATTCTCAGCGATGATATAGCGATAAGCTGCGACGACCTCTTCCTCGATGCCCGTTTCTAGGCATGGCAATGCAGGGTTTATATAATATTTTCTATATTTTCGATATAATCTCGCAACTTTTCTCAGCAAGGTAGAGACAGATGCGCAAATACAACGTTGCCGTAGTGGGCGCCACGGGCGCCGTAGGCGAAGAGATGCTCCGCGTCATGGAGGAGGTCGATTTTCCGGTCGCGAAGCTCGTTCCGCTCGCAAGCGCAAGGAGTGCGGGAGGTACGGTCACCTATAAAGATGAAGAAGTAAACGTCAAGGAGCTTACCGAAAGAGTCTTCGACGAAGAGGAGATAGATATAGCGCTTTTTAGCGCAGGCGGTTCGGTATCTGCAAAGTTCGCACCCTTCGCGGTAGAGGCCGGAGCGGTGGTCATAGACAACACAAGCCACTTCAGAATGGACCCCGAAGTTCCGCTGGTAGTGCCGGAGGTGAATCCGCAAGATATCGCCAAGTGGCGCGAAAAGGGGATCATAGCGAATCCCAACTGCTCCACGATCCAAATGGTACAGGCTCTTAAACCGCTTCAGGATGTTTACGGCATAGAGCGGATAGATGTCAGCACCTACCAGGCCACTTCCGGTGCGGGCAAGAGCGCCATGGACGAACTGGTACGCCAGATGCAGGAGTTTTTCGCCTTCAAACTCGACGAGAGCGAGCACAAAAAGTTTCCTCACCAGATAGCCCTCAACGTGATTCCCCAGATAGACGTCTTTATGGATAACGGCTTCACGAAAGAGGAGATGAAGATGGTCAACGAGACCAACAAAATCATGCACGACTCCATCGAAGTGGCCGCCACATGCGTGCGTGTGCCTACACTTCGCGGCCATGCGGAGAGCGTTACGGTAACCTGCAAAAGGGATATCGATACCGACGCCGCACGCGAAACCATAGCAAAAGGTGAAAACATCGTCATTCTCGACGACCCTGCAAAAAGCGTCTACCCGATGCCGATACACTGCGTGGATAAGAACGAGACCTTCGTAGGAAGGATTCGCCGCGACATCTGCCGCCCCAATGTCCTGCATATGTTCGTCGTCGCCGACAACCTTCGGGTAGGTGCGGCCACGAATGCCGTCCGAATAGCCCAAAAATGGATGGAGATGGAGACACTATGAAACTACTGGAAAAGATCTTCGAGCAGACGCTCTGGAACGGGCGCCTCTTTGTCCTGCTGGCCGTAATCTTCAGCCTTATCGCCTCGATCATCCTCTTTGTCGTCGCGAGTGTCGATATATGGGAGATCGCCGTAAAGACGGTCAAGATGTACGTTGCGCAGGAGCACCCGCCCTACTTTCATGAAAAGCTGGTAGGCGTAATTATAGGCGCTGTGGACCTCTACCTCATCGCCATAGTGATGCTGATCTTCAGCTTCGGTGTATACGAACTCTTCATATCGGAGATAGACCCGGCCAAGCAGTCGGGCGCTTCGAAGATTCTCGAGATCCACTCGCTCGACCAGCTCAAAGACAAGCTGGCGAAAGTGATTCTGATGGTGCTCATAGTCACCTTCTTCAAAAAGGCGATGTATATCACATATGAAACACCCCAGGATATGCTCTTTTTCGCAATCGCGATCATGGCTCTCGGAGGGGCACTATATCTCTTACATAAAGGCAGTGGAAAATGATATTCGTAGATGCATGTTTTAACAGACCGACCCCCTATACACCCGTTTGGATGATGCGCCAGGCAGGAAGATACCTTCCCGAATATATGGCGGTACGCGAAGAGGCCGGAGACTTCCTGAATCTCTGTAAAGACCCCGAAAAAGCGGCGGAGGTGACACTCCAGCCGGTAGACATCATAGGTGTGGATGCGGCGATACTCTTTAGCGACATTCTCGTAGTTCCTCTCGAGATGGGTATGGATCTGAAGTTCGAAAAGGGTGAAGGGCCGGTCTTTTCCGACCCTATCAGAACTGAAGAGGATCTAAAGCGCCTCCGGCCGAATGCGCACGAGAGGCTCACATACGTCTACGACGCCATCAAGATCATACGCGAGCGGCTCGCCGACGACAAAGCGCTCATAGGCTTCACGGGCGCACCCTGGACACTCATAACCTACATGATCGAAGGTCGAGGCACCAAAACCTACAACATCGTCAAAAAGCTCATCTACACGGAGCCCGAACTCGTTCACGCACTCCTTCGTGAAGTTACCGAGGTCGTCAAACTATACCTCGAAAAGCAGATAGAAGCGGGAGTCGACGTCGTACAGATTTTCGACAGCTGGGCAGCGGCGCTCGAAAAGAGCAAATACTTCGAATTCAGCTGGAACTACATGAAAGAGGTGGCAAGCTACATCAAGGGCAAATACCCCCACATCCCGATCATCATGTTCCCCAAAGGGATAGGCGCCTACCTCGACGACATAGACGGAGAGTTCGACGTCTTCGGCGTAGACTGGGGCACACCGATGGCACTTGCAAAAGAGAAGCTCGGAGGCCGATACGTCCTGCAGGGCAACATGGAGCCGTGCCGCCTCTACTCCAAAGAGGCGACCAGAGAGTGTGTAGAGTCTATCTACAATACCATGCAAAACAGGGGCCACATCTTCAACCTCGGCCACGGAATCCTCCCCGACGTTCCGGTGGAAAACGCCAAATACTTCGTAGACCTCGTACACGAGATAACGAAAGAGAAGTGACACCCTCCAAATATAGGACCATCTTCGGTCCTATCCCCTCCAGACGGTTCGGCATCTCGCTGGGAATTGACCTGAGCCCCGGCACGAAACAGTGCAACTACGACTGCCTATACTGCGAACTGGCCGCCGCAAAGCCGGTAGAAGCCATTCAGAACCCACCGAGTGTAGAGCTTGTCGTAGATGAGCTCAAAAGCGCCATCAAAGAGCACCCCGACATCGAAGTCATAACGATCACCGCAAACGGCGAACCGACCCTCTACCCGTTCCTTGATGAGCTCATAGATCGCATAAACGAGATCAAAAACGGCTACAAAACCCTGATACTCACAAACGCCTCGACAATATGGATGCCGCAGATCCAAAACTCCCTCGCCAAGCTCGACATAGCAAAACTCTCGCTCGACTGCGCCACGAAAGAGTGCTTTAAAAAGCTGGACAGACCGCTGGAGGGGACGGAGCTCGAAAATATAATAGAGGGCATAAAGAGCTTCAGAAAAAGATTCAAAGGCTCCATGATAATAGAGATTCTGATGGTCCCCTCTATCAACACCTCAAAAAGAGAGATAGAGGCGCTAAACAGAACGCTTCTCGATCTCGGGGCAGACCGCATAGACATAGGCACCGTAGACAGACCGCCCGCATACCCCATAGAACCTCTGAGCTTCAAAGAGCTCTATGAAATTTCAAAAGAGTTCGACCCCTCCCTTCCCATCCACATAGCGGGCCGCCACAGGGCCAAAGAGGCCAAAAGCTCCTTCAGCGACGAAGAGATACTCTCTACCCTGCTCAAACGCCCCCTGACGCAAGCGGACATTGAGGCCCTCTTCGACGAAGAGAGCCAAAAGCGCTTCGAAGCACTGCTGCAAAAAGGGAAGATAGAGACAAAAAAGCTCGGCGGCCTGCTCTTTTACGGCACCGGCTTTTCGAAGCAGAAGCGAAAATCCTCTTGACAAATAGAGCCTTTTAGACTATAATTTCCGCCGTGATTGACCCAATCACAACCCTCAAGTGTTCCGGATTAGCTCAGCGGTAGAGTAGGTGGCTGTTAACCACTTGGTCGCTGGTTCGAATCCAGCATCCGGAGCCATTCTTTCTAAATCCCCTCTTTCACAAATCCTGACTTTTATGCTAAATCAAAAACCGAGTCTGCCCAATTCATAGTGCCTTTTTAGTTGTTGAACCCTGCACGTTTTAGGTACAGCTTTACTTTCCATACCTTTTCTGAAAAATTTTCCATAAGAAAAAACAAAAAATTTTCGCAACTATAGATTTCCATAAAGCCACAAAAGTGTACAATTAAAAAAATAAAAAAAGAGATGGTATATGGCACTGAAAAAATCGGAACTCTACCGCTCGTTATGGGCAAGCTGCGATGCATTGCGCGGCGGCATGGACGCTTCGCAGTACAAAGACTACGTCCTTACACTGCTCTTTGTAAAGTATGTATCGGATAAATATGCCGGTGATCCGTATGCGTTGATTCAAGTACCTGAAGGGGGATCATTCGAAGATATGATGCGCCTCAAAGGGGACAAGGAGATAGGCGACAGGATCAACAAGATCATCGGACGTCTCGCTGAAGCCAACGACCTCAAAGGTGTCATCGACGTCGCCGACTTCAACGACGAAGACAAACTAGGCAAGGGCAAAGATATGGTCGATCGCCTCTCCAGTCTTATAGGCATATTCGAGAATCTCGACCTCAGCGCCAATCGTGCCGACGGCGACGATCTGCTCGGCGACGCCTACGAATACCTTATGCGCCATTTCGCAACAGAATCCGGCAAGAGCAAGGGGCAGTTCTACACCCCGGCCGAAGTCTCCCGCATAATGGCGAAACTTCTCGGTATCGGGGAGGAGACAACTCAAGATCAATCGGTCTACGACCCGGCCTGCGGTTCGGGATCGCTGCTTCTAAAAGTCGCCCACGAAGCACCCCACGGGCTTTCGATCTACGGTCAGGAGATGGATGTCGCAACGGCCGCCCTGGCACGGATGAACATGATCCTCCACGATGCTCCCACCGCCGAAATATGGCAGGGCAACACTCTCGCCGATCCCCACTGGAAAGATAAAGAGGGTAACCTCAAGACCTTCAATTACATCGTCGCCAATCCTCCCTTTTCCTATAAATCATGGTGCAACGGCCTCGACCCGGAACACGACCCTTACCACCGCTTCGAATACGGCATCCCTCCGGCTAAAAACGGCGACTACGCCTGGCTGCTACATATTGTCACCTCTCTCAAAAGCACCGGGAAAGCGGCGGTGATTCTACCGCACGGTGTCCTGTTTCGCGGCGGAGCCGAGGGGGAGATTCGGCGCAACCTTATCCGGCGCGGCTTAATCAAGGCGATAATCGGCCTGCCTGCCAATCTCTTCTACGGTACAGGTATTCCCGCCTGTATTATAGTCGTCGACAAGGAGAATGCCGCGAGCAGGGAAAATATCTTCATGATCGACGCCAGCGGAGGATACCGAAAAGACGGCAATAAAAACCGACTTAGAGAGCGCGACATCCACCGCATTATAGATATCTATCGCCGCGGCGAACCGGTCGAGCGTTATGCGCGCCCGGTGCCTCTGGAGGAGATTGAAGCCAACGAATACAATCTCAACATCCCCCGCTACATCGACAGCAGCGAACCGGAAGACCTGCAGGATATCGACGCCCATCTGCACGGCGGCATCCCAGAGAGGGATATCGACGCGCTTTCAGAGTACTGGGAGGTTTTCCCCTCTCTACGCAGAGAACTCTTCAAACCGGGAAAGCGCCCTGGGTACAGCGAAGCGGTGCTCGAGGTAAATCAAATCGCTCAAAGTGTCAGGGAGCATAAGGATTTTCAGGCATTTGCGGCGCAACTGGCAGAGCGTATACAAAACTGGAGCGACCGGCACCGCATGATGTTGATGGAGCTCGATGAGCAAACCCAGCCCAAAGCGCTGCTCGAAACCCTCAGTGAGTCTCTGCTGGAAGCGTTCAAAACCGCCCCGCTCATCGACCCTTATGCAATTTATCAGACTTTGACGGAGTACTGGGAAGAGACGATGCAAGACGACGTCTACGCCGTGGTGCAGGAGGGGTGGATCGATGCGGTAAAACCCCGGGAACTCATAGTTCAAAAAGGACAAAAGAGCAAAGTCACTCCCAATCTGGTCATCGGTAAAAAGAAGTATCTTTGCGACGTGATCCCGCCCGAACTGATCATCGCCCAGTATTTTGCCGCGGAGCGGGAGGAGATCGACCGGCTGCGAAGCGAAGCGGAAGTGGCGGAACAGGAGCTGCAGAGTTTCGTCGAAGAGCACGGGGGCGAAGAGGGGTATCTGGACGACGTGATGAACGGTTCGGGAAAGGTGGTTAAAGGTGAGCTCAAAAAGCGCATCAAAGAGATACAAAACAATCCCGAATTTGCGGAAGAATACGCGGCACTTGTGAAGTGCGAGGATCTGATGGAAAAGAAAACTGCAGCCGACAGAAAGCTCAAAGAGGCGCAAAAAGCCCTCGAAGAGGCGGTCTTTGCCCGTTACGCCGCGCTGGAGGAGTCCGAGATCAAAACGCTGCTCGTGGATGACAAATGGCTGCACGCCGTCGCGCAGAGTGTTACCGCCGAGACTGAACACGTCAGCCGCACCCTCGCTTCGCGCATCAAAACCCTCGAAGAGCGCTACGCCGAACCCCTGCCGAAGATCCTCGAAGAGGTCGAAGCGCTCACCCGAAAGGTCGATGCGCATCTGCGACAGATGGGGTATGTCCTATGAACCACGCCATACATGTCGCCGAAGCGCCGCCGCTATATGGTAAACGCAAGGCGGCAAACGATGTACCGCCCGGATACAAACGAACCGAAGTGGGGGTGATACCGGAGGATTGGGGAGTAGGAATACTTGGAAAATTTGTTGATATTACAAGTGGAGAAAGCCCTAGTAGGTTCCAGTTTGATTTTCAAGGAATTCCATATTTTAAAGTAGAACAATTAAATAATGCCAATAAATACATAGGAAAGGAACAAACCAAATACTTCATTTCAAAGAACAGTAGATACATTCTAAAAGATAGTATTGTGTTTCCAAAGAGAGGTGCTTCTATACTTTTAAATAAAGTAAGAATTTTGATTTCAAATTCCTATATAGACACAAATTTAATGGTACTAACTCCAAGGGATAACTTGTACTACGAATTTTTGTATTATTTATTAAATTTCAAACATTTATCCTCGCTTGCAGATACAACTTCAATACCACAAATAAATAACAAACATATTAACTCATTTTTAATTTCTTTTCCTCCTCTCCATGAACAACGCGCTATCGCCGAGGCTCTTTCGGATGTCGACGCTCTCATCGAGAGCCTTCAAAAACTCATCGACAAAAAACGCGCCCTCAAAACCGCCGCCATGCAGCAACTCCTCACCGGCAAAACCCGCCTCCCGGGATTTAGCGGGGAGTGGGAAGAGAAGCGATTGGGGGATATCGCTTCCATTAAAAAAGGAGAACAAAAAGGAAGAGCCTTATTAAATAAAGGTGGAGCATATCCAGTATGGAATGGTGGAACTGAACCTTCGGGTTATAGCAATGAATTTAATATGAATGAGAATACCATCACAATTAGTGAAGGTGGGAACTCCTGTGGTTTTGTCAATTATATTGATACAAAGTTTTGGCTTGGGGGACACTGCTACGCCATTGAGTCAAAAATCAATGAAAAATTTCTTTTCCAGGCACTTAAAGTTAATGAAAATAAAATCATGTCACTAAGAGTTGGATCTGGATTACCTAACATTCAAAAAAAACGACTAGAGAATTTTAAAGTATTGATTCCAATTTCACAAAAAGAGCAAACCGCCATCGCCCAAATCCTCTCCGATATGGACACCGAGATCGATGCGCTTGAAAACCGGCTGGAAAAGACTCGCGCTATCAAAGAAGGGATGATGCAGGAGCTGTTGACGGGCAGGATACGGCTGATAAAAGGGGGTATCATATGAAAACGTACAAGATCTTTTGCGATGAAAGCAATTATATGTTGCAAGACAGTTCCGATCTTATGGTTAACGGAGCGTTGAAAATTCCTGAAGAGTATGTTGTACCTGCAAAGAAGTATATCAAGTATTTACGCCATAAGTACAACTACAATACTGAAATAAAGTGGACAAAACTTTTAAAAAAACAATGGAACTTTTACAAAGAAATCATTGACTACTTTTTTGATAATGAATTTATGCAGTTCAAAGCTACATTGGTGATGAATAAATCAAAAGCCAACCATGGAAAGTTTGGAAGAGACCACAATGAGTTTTATTATGTAGTGTACTATTACACACTGCGTGATCTTATGGACATGGACAATCGTTTTAAAGTTTATTTTGATTACAAAGACACGCTTGGAGGGGTACGGGTTAAAAAGCTCGGCGAGATCCTTGCCAACACTGGATTCAATAATACTCAATTCACTATTATTCCTTCTCACGATTCTCAATTGATTCAGCTTTGTGATCTGTTCACTGGAGCAATCGGATATGCCAATCGGAGCGATATACCCAAGGAGAGCGAAATTAAAAACCGCATTATTGAATATTTGGATAAAAAAATCAGAAACTCCTGTGAATCAATCTGTTCAATTCATGGGACCAAACCGTGGGAAAAAAAGTTCAATATTTTTCGCTGGAGCCTAAGTGATGTTTGATGGCCCGATTAACTTAGATAACATTGAGGCAAACAAAATATTTGATTATCTCTATGAGATATTTTATGACGATTTTATACTAAACAATGTTTATCTTAATGAAACAATTTATATCAATCCAGAGAGTTACAAAAAAGATGAGGGAAAGGAGCTGAGTTTTTGGCATTTGACAACCAGGGAGACGCCTCATCATATAAAAGTTGAAAACAGAATAATCAGGCAAAAAGAACGGCTGCTCGATTATGGTAGAGCTTCTCGTCTTCATTGGGTTAAGCCGATTATCGAAAATCATACGGATCAGGAAATCAAAATGTTCTATAGAAAAGAGACAAAAGGGAAAAAGCCCATACGTCTCTATCTTTGGGCGTACAATGAAGATTTTGTAGTAATACTGCAAAAATTGGGACGTAGCAGCTCTTTTCTCGTTACAAGTTTTTACATTACGCACGAGAGGAAACGGAATGACTTTCAAAAGTATTATGAGGAATATATGAGTCAGTCAAATCCAGAGCTTAGGAGATGTGAATGGTTTTGAAGAGGTTGGATCGCCTATTATGGACCGGACGATTAGCGGTCACCTCTGGCTACTCATTGGTAGCTGAGCAATCCAAGTATTGCATATTTCAACCTAAATCAAACTTAAACCGGATAAATTTTATCCGAGTCATTTGTATCAGACCTGCTTCTCCGGGATAATATGGTCGCTACCGGATGCCACAGATGGTCAGAAAAATATTTTTGAAATGAAGTGGTTGTTTCCATTTTGGAAAATACTATACGACCTTATTCATGACGGAGGAATAATAAGGTTTGCGAATATCAAAAAGCTGAAAGGTTCACAATGAGCACCGTCGGGCAAAAAGAGAGGCAGACTCAGGCACGTGTCGTCAAACTTTTTCATAAAGAGCTGGGGTATGAGTATCTGGGCAACTGGATCGACCGGGAAAACAACCGCAACATCGAAGAGGGTTTGCTTCGTAGCTGGCTCGAGAAACGGGGATATTCCGACAATCTGATCAACCGGGCCTTACACAAACTCTCCCAAGCGGCTGCACTGGGCGAGGGAAAGCAACTCTACGACGCCAACAAAGAGGTCTATCGATTGCTGCGCTACGGGGTCAAAGTGAGGCCCGGTGCAGGTGATGTTACCGAGACAGTCTGGCTCATAGACTGGAGAAATATAGAAAACAACGACTTCGGTATCGCCGAGGAGGTGACGGTTATAGGAGAAAATAACAAACGCCCGGATATCGTCATCTATGTCAACGGTATTGCCCTGGGAGTGCTGGAACTCAAACGCTCCACCGTTGCGGTTAGCGAAGGGATCCGTCAAAACCTGGACAACCAGAAACGGGCTTTTATCCGCTCTTTTTTCGCCACTCAGCAGCTCGTTATGGCCGGCAACGATACGGAAGGACTGCGCTACGGAACCATAGAGACACCGGAGAAATACTATCTTACATGGAAAGAGGAGAAAACCGAAACATCCCATGACAATACGCTTCTTGACACTCATCTGCGCCAGCTTTGCGACAAAAAGCGCTTACTGGAGATAATTCACGATTTCGTCGTCTTCGATGCCGGTGTCAAGAAGCTACCTCGTCACAACCAGTATTTCGGAGTCAAAAAGGCACAAGAGCGTATACGCAAACGTGAGGGCGGAATCATTTGGCATACTCAGGGTTCCGGTAAATCGCTGACGATGGTATGGCTGACCAAATGGATTCGTGAACACGAGGAAGACGCCAGAGTGCTGGTGGTAACCGACCGCATGGAATTGGACGAACAGATAGAGAAGGTGTATAAAGGGGTCGACGAAGAGATATATCGCACCAAAAGCGGTGCCGATCTGCTTGCCAAGCTCAATGCAAACGAGCCTTGGCTTCTTTGCTCCCTGGTACATAAGTTTGGGCGCTCCGATGAGGAGGCGGCGGATGCTTTTATCCATGAGTTGCAGCGTACATTGCCTAAAGATTTCACACCCAAGGGAAATATTTTTGTACTTGTCGACGAGTGCCATCGTACACAGTCCGGCAAACTGCACCAGGCTATGAAGAGAATTCTGCCTGATGCTATGTTCATAGGCTTTACTGGTACACCTCTGCTCAAAAAGGATAAACAGAAGAGTATCGAGGTTTTCGGCTCTTATATCCATACCTACAAGTTCAATGAAGCGGTGTATGACGGCGTAGTTCTCGATCTACGTTACGAGGCGCGGGATGTCGACCAGAGACTCACCTCCCCGGAAAGAGTAGACAGATGGTTCGAAGCCAAGACACGCGGTCTCTCTGAAGTGGCCAAACTCCAGCTCAAACAGAAGTGGGGTACTATGCAAAAGGTACTCAGCTCTCAATCAAGGCTGGAAAAGATCGCCGGAGATATCCTGCTCGATATGGAGACAAAAGATAGATTGATGAGCGGACACGGAAATGCAATGCTGGTGAGTTCCAGTATCTACCAAGCTTGCAAATATTACGAACTCTTCAGTAGGACCGCTCTTGCCGGAAAGTGCGCTATTGTCACCAGCTACAAACCATCTCCTTCCGATATAAAGGGAGAGGAGAGCGGAGAGGGCCTGACAGAAAGGCTGCGACAGTATGAGATTTACAGAAAGATGCTTGCGGAATGGTTCGATGAAGATGAAGAAAAAGCGATGTATAAGGCAGAGGAGTTCGAACAGCAGGTTAAGAGAAAATTTGTGGAAGAGCCGGGCCAGATGCGGCTGCTTATAGTAGTGGACAAGCTGCTGACCGGTTTCGACGCGCCGCCTGCAACCTTCCTTTATATAGACAAGCAGATGCGTGATCATGGACTATTCCAAGCTATCTGCCGCGTCAACCGTCTTCATACTGAAGATAAGGAGTACGGATATATAGTCGACTACAAAGATCTTTTCCGTTCATTGGAGAATGCCATTAAAAACTATACGGGCGAAGCGCTGGACGGGTATGATGTCGAAGATATCAAAGGGCTTCTCAAAGATCGCCTGGCCACGGCGAAAGAGCGCCTGGAGGAGACTCTGGAGATAGTTAGGGCTCTCTGCGAGCCGGTAGAACCTCCTCGAGACACCAAGGCCTATCTGCACTATTTTTGTGCTGCTGACACCGCTGAGAAAGAGGCTTTGGTTGAAAACGAACCGAAGCGCATCGCTCTTTATAAATCCGTCGCGGCGTTGGTTCGTGCATACGCCAATATTGCTAACGAGATGGAAGAAGCCGGATTTACTGCCGGCGAAGCAGAAACGATTCGCAGAGAGGTTAAGCATTACGAGCATGTGCGTGAAGAGGTCAAACTTGCCAGCGGGGACTACCTCGATATGAAAATGTATGAACCCGCTATGCGCCATCTGCTCGACACATACATTCAGGCCGACGAAAGTAGAAGGCTCTCGGCGTTCGATAAATTTGGACTGGTCGATCTTCTTATTGAAAAGGGAGAGAAAGCGATCGATGAACTGCCGGAAAGTATAAATGGAGACCGGGATGCGGTCGCAGAGACAATAGAGAACAATATTAGAAAAGTGATAATAGATGAGCAACCGGTCAATCCCAAATATTATGAAAAGATGTCGGAACTGCTCGATGCACTCATCGAAGAGCGTAGAGAGCAGGTACTGGATTATGAAGAGTATCTGAAAAAGATTCATGAACTTGCGTTCAAAGTCAAAAAACCTTCTGAAACAGCCGGTTATCCTTACTACATCGATACTCCTGCCAGGCAGGCACTTTATGATAACATTCTGGCTATAAACAACCTTCATGAGATCGGAAATGCGGATATTGTCGCGGATGGTGAGAATCTAAAAAGCAAAGCGGAGGTTTTGGCTCTGAAGGTAGATGAAGCTGTACTTCTTACCAAAAAAGACGGCTGGCGCGGAAATACCTTCAAAGAGAGGGAGATAAAGTATGCAATCAGAAAAGTACTCGGCCCATACGATGCACTTGTAGATAAAATCTTTGAAATAGTGAAACGTCAAAATGAGTATTGATAGAAAGACGATATTGATAAACGGTATAAGTGTCGAAGTTTTGCGCAAGCCGATCAAAAACCTGCATCTTGCCGTGTATCCGCCGGATGGCCGGGTTCGTATAGCTACGCCTTTGTCTCTTGACGATGAGGCGGTTCGTATGGCTGTGATTTCGAGACTTGGATGGATTAGAAAACAGCGTCGAAAAATTGTAGTTCAGCCGCGGGAATCAAGGCGAGAGATGGTAATCGGCGAGAGCCATTACTTTTTCGGGAAACGTTACAGGCTGGATATAGTGGAGAGTTCAGGCAAAGCTCGTGTGGAGTTAAAGGGAAACCGACGAATCCTTCTGTATGTAAAGCCTCATATGAATGAAAGTATGCGAGAGATTGTTCTAAGAGAGTGGTACAGGAGAGAGTTAAAAAAGACCATACCTCAACTTATAGAAAAGTGGGAACCTATAATAGGTGTAAAGGTCTCAGAATGGGGTATAAAAAGGATGAAAACAAAATGGGGAAGCTGCAATATAGAGGCACGACGTATTTGGCTGAACCTTGAACTTGCAAAGAAACCTTTAAATTGTATTGAGTATATAATCGTCCACGAAATGGTCCATCTTTTGCAAAGGCGTCATAATGAGAATTTTATTGCTTTGATGGATAAGTTTTTACCGAATTGGCGTTATTCGAGGGAGTTGTTGAATAAAAGTACTTTATCATATGAGGTGTGGAAGAAGGATTGAAGTGAAACTGGGGCCTTCCCCCCTCACCCCTTCCCCATCCTCCTAACCAGATACTTCTCGAACTCCACGAGGAAAATACCGTCGAGGCTATTGCCGTTATTCTCAGCCAGACGTGGGGTTCTATCGGTACGGTGCCGAAGTGTTTATGTCGGACCTCACTTGAAAATTGCACTAATCTTTTGAATTGGCGTCTCTTTTTTGATAAACTTAAAGAAAAAAACGGAATCCCGGCATTGACTTACGACTACCTCAAAACTCTAAAAGCGACAAATCAGACTTTGCGCCTTCTTTGTAGTGATAATTTTGCGATGAGCGTCTCTTTTTTTTATGCCGTTTTTGTATCAAAGCGTCGTACTACAGTGTTACAGTCGGAGCTGGTGCGACATCTTGAAGATTATCTTTTTCTGCTAAATGAGCGTCAAAGCGGTGCTTTTCCAAAAACGGCACAGGAGTATCTCAATGATTTTGCAAACAGTGGATATTTGCGTAAATATTATGCCGATGCGGAGGAGCCGCAATATGACCTCACACCTCAAACGCAAAAAGCGCTGGAGTGGATCGAGAGTTTGCAAAAACGTGAATTTGTGGGGAGCAGATCTCGTTTTAACCTTATCTTCGATCTGCTTGAAGAGCTGGAGTTCGAGACAGAGCTCGATGATGAAGCACGGATAGAGAAACTCGAAGCACAAAAGCGTGAAATCGATGCGCAGATAGATGCGATTCGCTCCAAAAAGGCGTTGCGTTTTGACGATAGCCGCATCAAGGAGCAGTATATGCAGATCGAGGAGATCGCACGCAATCTCAAATATGACTTTGCCGAGATTGAGTACAATTTCCGAGAGCTCAATACCCGTGCGATGGAGACGATCGCCAGAAGCGAGGATGCGAAAACCGAGGTTCTCGGCTCTATTTTCGCTATAGAGGATGAGATCAGAGATAGCGATCAGGGCAAGAGTTTCTTTGCATTTTGGCAGCTGCTAACCGATATGCAACGCAGTGAGCGTCTCAATGAGCTGATCGAAAAGCTCTATACGATCGATAGCGTCAACCGTTTCGACCCGCAACGGCGTCTGAAAAATCTGAAATATGAACTCCTTGGAAGCGGGGAGAAGATAGTGAGTGTTACCGGACGACTGATCGAGCAGTTGCGCCGCTTCATCGATGATCGTGTATGGATAGAGAATCGCAGGATTTTACAGCTGTGTCGCAGTATCGAGAAGCGCTCTTTGGATATAAAAGAAAACATGCCGAAATCACGCAGTTTCACCTTATTACCGGGGGAGAAGGTGGCGATCTATTCCATTGCCGACAAACGACTCTACAGCCTGCGAACACAGACCAATTTCAAACCTCGCATCGAGCCGAAAGAGGCCAGGATAGACCTGGAGAGTTTCCTGCACCAGTGCTATGTAGACGAGGCTGAACTCAAGCGGCGTATAGAGACGCTCCTGATGCAGAGATCGCAGTGCAGTCTGGGGGAAGTGGCGGCACACTTCGGCGTAGATAATGGGATTGCCGAACTGATCGGTTATTTCACTATCGCAAAACAGAGTAGTACGGCACGGATTGAAACAAAAGTGCATGAAGTGATCGAAATACGTGATTTCGATGATAATATAAAGAAGGTTCGTGTACCGAAAACAGTTTTTACAAGAGGATAAGCAGATGGAGCATAACGCGCGCGAAGCGATCGTGCTGTTAATGAAAGGACTATTCGATCGTACCGATAACGAAGCGGCCTGGAGTGCGCTCGTAGGAGCGTCGCATGCCGCTATCGTAGACTACTTCAATATAATCGGTTTAGAGCCAATAATCGATGAAACGGAAGGGTATGCCTATCTGCGCCAAAAAGAGCCGGAGGAGGATGAAGCGGCACTTCCGCGACTCATTCCAGCGCGTGAACTTGGGTATAAGGTCTCACTGCTGTGCGTTCTGCTGCGTAAGCGGATCGCCGATTTTGATATGCAGAGCGACGATTTTCGCACCATTGTGACTAAAGAGGAGCTGGTCGAACAACTTCTGCTCTTTATGCCGCAAACTTTCGATGAAGTTAAGTTAAGGCGTGAATTGGACGCTACCATCAAGAAGGTCGAAGATCTAGGATTCCTGAAAAAACTTCGGGGAGAGCATGAACACTATGAGATACGCCGTTCGCTAAAAGCCTTTGTCGATGCGCAGTGGCTTGCAGAGTTCGATAAAAAACTGCAAGAGTATCAGAAGGCAGAGCTATGGCAGTAGAGCAACGGTTCGATTTTGCTGAGGATAATGCCCATACCGGATTCAGACTGGCACATTTCGAGTGGTACAACTGGGGAACTTTTGACGGTGATATTTTCACACTCGATCTCAAACGGGAAAACGCCCTGCTGACAGGTGATATCGGATCGGGAAAATCAACGATTGTCGATGCACTGACAACTCTACTGGTACCCCATAACCGTATCGTCTACAACAAAGCGGCGGGCGCGGAGAGTCGCGAGCGGAGTCTCTACTCCTATATCGTCGGTGAGTACAAAAGCGTGCGGAATGAGACTTTCGGGAATGCCAAAGCGGAAGCTCTACGTGACCATAACAGTACATTTAGTGTATTGCTCGCCCGTTTTGAGAACGAAGGATATGATGAACAGGTAACTTTGGCACAATTCTTTTGGATCGCCAAAGGTCAGGTACAGAAGTTTTATGTCGTTTCACAAAGCGAACTCGAGATAGCGAAAAACTTTTTTGATTTCAGTGACATTCGTGATCTTAAGCGACAGCTCAAAAAGCTGCCGCACACGAATGTGTTCGATGTTTTCAAGGAGTACAGTGCCCATTTTCGACGAATTATGGGGATTCGCAATGAACAGGCTCTGAACCTTTTCTATCAGACCGTTTCGCTTAAATCGATCGGTAATCTCACCGAGTTTATCCGAAATCATATGCTTGAACCAAGCTCGATCGATGAGAAGGTCGACGAGGTGTGTGCAAACTTCGCCGAGCTGACGCGTGCGCACAATCTGATTCTGGAGGCGCAGCGGCAAATCGATATGCTCACCCCTATCGACAAAGAGAGTCGCCGCTATGAGGAGATGGAGGCTCAGAAGAGAGACTTCCACACCATGCGTGAGGTCGTCGAGCCCTTTTTTGCAAAAAGGCATATAGTGCTTCTGGATGAGAAGCTTTCGGCTTTGCGGATCGAACAGCAGAAGAAGCGTTCGAAAAAGGAGCGGTTGAGTGAGGAGTTGGAGCGCGCAGAGCAACAAATGATCGATCTCAAACTGGAGCTGCAAAAAAACGGTGCCGATCGTCTCGAGCAGTTACAAAGAGAAATAGAGAACGAGCAGCGCCTGATGAAAGAGCGGCAAAGGGCCAAACAACGGTATGATGCACTCTGTGAACAGCTTAAGCTTCCAAAAGCCTCCAACGAACACCGCTTTTTGAAAAATCGTGAGGATATAAAGCTGCGTTTCGATCGTATCGATGAGGAGAGGACAAAACTGCAGAATGAAGAGGTAAGGCACGGTGTAAGCCTGGCACGCTACAAAGAGGATGGCGAGAGACTTGAGCGAGAGATCGAGTATCTTCAAAAACGCCGAAGCAATATTCCCCCTCATATCGCACGTATTCGGGATGAGATGGCCGAAGCGCTCGGGCTTGAAGCGGATGCACTCCCCTTTGCGGGGGAGTTGATACGAAGCAGTGATGCATCGTGGCAAGGCGCGATCGAAAGGGTGCTTCATAACTTCGCACTCTCTATGCTTGTAGATACCGAGCATTATGAAGCGGTGGCAGAGTATGTCGAGCGTACCCATCTTGGCGGAAAGCTGGTCTATCTCAAGGTCGATCGCGCCAAGCAGCCGGAACCGGTAGAGATCGTGGCTGATTCGCTACTTAACAAGATAGAAGTAAAAGCCGATTCACCCTTTGCCCCGGCACTTGAGGCGATGATATTTGCCCGTTTCAATATCCCCTGCGTCGACTCTCTGGAAGAGTTTTACAGACTCAAGCGGGCAGTTACGATTCACGGGCAGTTCAAGAGCTCCTATGAGCGGCACGAGAAGGATGATCGCTATAGCATCGACGACAGATCGCGATGGGTACTTGGATGGGACAATGCGGAAAAGTTGACACTTTTGCGCAACGAACGAGAAAACCTCTCTGAGAAGATATCATACCTTGCAGAGCAGATAGAAAATATCGGACAGCAGTTGAACGATACGACTTCGTTACGTGACAGCCTGCGCGACCTCCTGGCTTTTGAATCGTTCGCAGATCTTGATTGGTACATGCTGAGCCATCGTATAGAAGCGCTTGAAGCGGAGCGAAAAAAGCTGCAGGAGAGCTCCGATGTCATTGCAGAACTGACGGTACAGTTAAACAGGGTGACACAAACACACAAAACACTCAAGAGCGATCTCGATGCACTTAGCTCCGAGCTTGGAAAGATAGAACAGCAGATCGAGGATCTACAGCTTGCACGAAACAGTGCGCAGCTTCTTGTGGAGAGAGCCGACAATCTCGAATCGATAGAGGAGTCTATAGCGCAGTTTGCAAAAGATCTGCTTGAAACGGGTTTGACGCTTGTTACAATCGGAGCACGCAAGAGAGAGCTGAATTATCGCCTTACCAACGAGATGGAAAAGCTCGACAAACGTATAAGCCGTTCCCGAGACAAGATCATCAGCGCTATGGAGCGTTTCAATGCAGAGTTTCCCATAGTCGCCAAAGAGTTCGATGCGAGCGTGGATTCAGCGCCCGAGTATCGAAATAAGCTTGCCGAGCTCAAACGTGACGACCTGCCCCGCTGGCGCAAACGCTTCAAATCGCTCTTGCGCGAAAAGATGGTGCAGCACTTTGTAACTCTGCAGTACACCCTCGATCAGCAAACGCATGAGATAGTCGAGAAGATCGGGAAGATCAACGCTTCACTACGAGATATCGAGTATAGCGAGGGGACCTATATCACTTTGATTGCCGAGAAGGTCAAATCGGCCAAAATTCGTGAGTTTAGAGCGAAACTCAAAGGGGCCATAGAGGGTGCAATCGGTGAGGACAACAGCTATGACGAGCAGAAATTTTTGCAGATAAAAGAGATTATAGAGCGCTTCAATGGTCGCGAAGGGCATAGCGACGAGGATCGCAAATGGCGTAAACGGGTGACGGATGTGCGCAACTGGTTCGACTTCAGCGCGGCTGAACGATTTGTCAGCAATGACGAGATGAAGGAGTATTACACTGACAGCGGCGGCAAGTCGGGCGGTCAAAAGGAGAAGCTCGCCTATACTGTGCTCGCTTCGTCGCTGGCATTCCAGTTTGGTCTGGAGCATAACCGTATCAAGAGTCGATCGTTTCGCTTCGTCATGATCGATGAGGCGTTTGGGCGCGGAAGCGATGAGAGCACCCGCTATGCGCTTCATCTTTTTGAGAGCCTTGACCTGCAGCTGCTGGTTGTCACTCCAAAACAGAAGATCAATGTGATCGAACCCTATGTCAAGACTGTTCATTTCGTACATAACGACGCAGGTCGGGCGTCGACTCTTGTCTCGATGCAGATCGAAGAGTTCCAAAGACGCAAAAAGGAGGCGTAGTTTTGCGCTATTTCGATCCCGATGCACTGCGTACAAAGGCGCTTCGATACTATGAACGGGGCAAGGTACAAGCAGCGTATCTACAAAACGATGAGAGCTTTTTTCCACTTCGACTCGGCATTAAAACCCCGTCTGAAAAGACCATACGCAGTGATTTCACACGCATTCGAAATGAGATCAAAAGATTGGAGATCTCCGGTTTTCCACTCGAGTACAAGAGCTTTCATTTTGCTTCTTTAGGTGAACAGCGTTTACCTGTTGCGGTTCTGTTTCCAACACGGGAAGCTTATCTCAAACTTCTTGGACTGGGAGGTGCTTTTGCCTCGTTTGTGCAAGAGAGCGCTATCTTGTTGGATGCTTTCGGCTCTTTACGCCATTTGTTGATCGAAAAACCGAAACTGATAGAGGAGTATATAGGTGACTGGCAGCGAATAGTAGCCGTATGTCGTTATTTGACAGAGCATCCCTACCCAAACATCTATCTTCGTCAGCTCCCCATAGAGGGTGTCGATACAAAATTTATCGCCTCACGTAAAAAGGTGATCGATCTGCTACTTATGCATCTGCTTCCAAAGAGTGCGTATCGTGAGGATGTTACAACACTTGCAAACGGCGGCTTCGAGAGAAAATATGGATTTCTAACACCGCAGCCGATGGTGCGCTTTCGCTTGCTCGATCCGGCTTGTTACATCGCCGGCCAAGAGGAGTTGGCACTGCCTGAAGCAGCGTTTGCATCACTTTATCCGGATATTGAGACGCTGTTTGTGATCGAAAATCTGGCAACCTTCCTTGCATTTCCTGCCTATCCGAAAAGTATGGCTATCTTTGGCAGCGGATATGGTGCAAGATATCTAAAGAGTGCGCAGTGGATGAAAGATAAGCGTTTGTTCTACTGGGGCGATCTAGACAGCCACGGTTTTGCCATACTTTCGCAATTTAGAGAGTTTTTCGACAATGTCAAGTCTATTATGATGGATAGAGAAACAGCGAAACGATTTTCACATTTGGCGGTCGAAGAGCCGAAAGAGAAGCGATTTGAGGGTAAGGCGGCTATGTTAACTGAAGAGGAGTCGGAGCTTTTTGATGAGCTGCGCCGAAAACATTTTCGACTGGAGCAGGAGCGCATCCCGCTGACATATCTGCAAGAGTATATTGCTAAACAAGATTATTTCTCTGAAAAGCGATTTTAAGCATCAGGGGGCCTGACCTTTTTAACACATCGGTGGATTTGAGGCATGTCCCGGTTGAAAAATTAGATTATCTTTAAAACACGCCTTCCGTTTTTGGCACTATAATATTTTCATAGACCATATCGCCGTTCATTTCTATGCGAATGTAAAAGCCTTCTTGGCCTATGGGTTCTTGAAGTTCAAAGCGTACGGTATGGGTGACTTTCCATAATTTAGACTTATCATATTTCCTACCTGTTCGTCTGTCTTCACCCAGAACTCTCATATCAAACTCAAAACGGTCCGCATAGGAAAATCTCATAATGATTTCATTACCGTTTTCTCCGATGGTTACACTATTGACCAGAAGCCTGTTGTTATAAAATATACCATCTTTTGTAAAGACTTTTATGCTCTTCAAGATTCTGTTTTTTATGTTTGGTTCGAGTCTATAGAGCAGCGTCTCTCTTTCAGCTTCGGAATGGACGCATATGTATTTTAAATAGTTATATACATTTAGTTCATCCGGTATTAAAACTTCTGCATGGCGGCAATAGAGAATATGCCTGCTATAAGAGTCATTCGGCAGAGTGCCGCGATCATATATATAGTCGAACTCCAATTTTTCAAGATCTTCGATCGACTCAAATATATCCGCATCGCTTGCGGCAATATTACCACCGCTAAACTTCACGCCATCTACGGCCAGGAGTTTTACAAAATCAAACAGCAGAAATACCGGTACAGGGCAGTGAGCGCCATGCCTGACTTCATGCCTCGGCAAAACACCCTCGTTTCTATATCGCGTAGGTGTTTTCGCACCGAAATAGCACCTGACAAAACCCAGATACTCGTTCGACGTCTTGCCGATTACCTCACTATCCGCATTGTCGTTTCTCATCAAACCGAGCTCACACGCTTTTTCCCTGCTGTAGAGCTTGCCGGAGTTCAATATGGAGGCAATATTTTATACATCACTGTAGTGAAAAATAAAATTGGGCCACCAGCTTTGATAGCCGTTTTTAAATAGACTTCTTGCAAAACTCAAAAACAGCGGAATGGAAAATGCTTTTCATCAGGCATGTGTAGATATGAGAGATTACAGCGACGAAAACCCCAAGAGTTCAAACGCCTTGTGGGTGTGGAAAAAGAGACATTGGAAGCGATGGTCGAGGTGTTTCGGGAATACGAGACAGAGCGCAAAAAAGGA
>WFYC01000047.1 GCA_015490295.1 Hydrogenimonas sp.
TTTTTTTCACAAACAAGGCACTCTTTAAAGTTTTGGTAATATCTGATCTTATGCTTCAAAATTTCTATTTGCGATAGCTTTTGGCTTACATTATGCGTTACATTAAATCTGAAAAGAGCCTCTTTTATACTCAGCAAATCTTCTTGACACTCCAAAAGAAATTTTTTTTCTTTATACCCTTGTGTAAACTCATTTTCAAGCTTACTCGATAAGCTGTTTGTATCAGTATTTACTACATCAAGCTTTTTTATGGTAAATGTTGTTAAGTTGTCATTTTCAACGGAATCTTTATATTTAAGCTCACCTATTTTCTCTCTTATCTTGTCCATAATTTTATGAATCTGATTTGGTGTAACTTTTATAGTCAGTCTGTTTTCAAACTCAAATGGCTTCATCTCAAATCCTCCTGATGTCTAAATGCGATATGGAAATTCTATTTTACTCAGGTGACAACATTGCGTCATATTCTCATTAAATAACCAAGCAAAGCCTTCAACCCTTCCAACCCGCCCATCCGAAGCCCGACGCCGTTCTCCTCATCCACTTCACTCTCTTCCGGATTGATACGGATCAGCGTCGCTTGCATGTAGTTTCTGGCCAGGGCATTACCGAGACTTCTGATAGTCGCGATTTTCGTTCCCGCTCCGATCTCGATGATGACCAGTTTTTTCGAATTTTTCAAAACATTTTCAAACCATGCATTGTAATGTGTTTCCTGCTCGTCGGTACGACTGCTTTTCCAATACCGGTCGCCGAACATCAGGATATTTGGCCGAGCCACGGCACCGCAGTCGGGGCAAAGGGGAATATTCAGCGCTTCGAACCGTGCCATGTCAACCTCTATGTCGATGCCCTCGGCCGGCCAGATACGCCCCCGGCAGTTTCGGGCACACTGCAGATGGTGGATCGAACCATGGACCTCCACGATCTTCTTTTCGTCGAACCCGGCTTTCTGGAACTGTCCATCGACATTGGAAGTATAGATGAAATAATCACCCTCTTTCCGGTTGACCAGATCAAGCAGTATTTCAAACCCCTCGTGGGGCGTCGTATCTCTGTAAAGATGCAGACGATGGCCGTAGAACGCCCACGCAAACTGCGGGTCGGTTTCGAACCAGTGGGGAGATGCCATATCTGAAAAGCTAAGTCCCAGATTCTTGATGGGCGGGTAAGCTTTCCAGAACCCTTCTTTGCCCCTGAAGTCCGGCAACCCGCTGTCTACGCCCATGCCCGCACCGGCCGTTATCAGTACGGCATCGGCCTCCCTTATGATCTCTCCGGCTCTTGCTATATCATCGTGCATATCATGCTCCTGTCATCTCTTTTCATACCAAAAAACCCATCGTGCCGCTTTGCGCTTCTTCTTTGACCGCACACTCTTCCATCAGCCGCTCGACCAGTTCGATTGGCGACGCGATTGGGCGGAACCGATGCTGCCGCCCAACGGCGGCGAAATCGCCGGGCGTAAGGTTTGTCATCGCCTCCACGGTGCGAATCACGGTTTTATCCGGTGTCGGCAAACCAAGTTCGCGGCAGGCTCTTTCGAACATCACCACCGCCTGCCCGGGACGCATATAGCCAAATGCCAGCTTCAGATCGAAGCGTCTGAGCGATGCCTGGTCGAGATTTTCCATCAGGTTGGTGGTGGCGATGAAAACCCCTTCGAAACTTTCCATCTGTGTCAACAGTTCGTTGACCTGCGTGATTTCCCAGCTGCGTTGCGCCTCTCTTCTGTCCTGCAGAAAGCTGTCGACTTCATCAAAGAGCAACACTGCGTTTTCGCGTTCGGCCTCTTCGAACGCGGCGGCGATGTTTTTCTCTGTGCCGCCGACAAACATGCTGAGCAGATCGCTCCCTTTTTTGACCAGAAGCGGTGCGTCTAGCCGTTTTGCGATCCACCTGCCGAATGCGCTCTTTCCCGTACCCGGAGGGCCGTAGAGGCATAGTCTGGCGTTTTGGTGCCGGACTATGCCTTCCGCGATGGCGCTCAGCTCCTCTTTCGTATTGACAAGCGTGGGGTCATAGTCGTTTTCACTGAAACTTCCGGGTTTGCCAAGAGCATTGAAACCTTGTGCTTTGAGCGTGGCAGAGATGAGCATCGTCGCACTTTTTTGCGCCGTTTCACGGTCGAAGCCGACATGTTCGACCACTTTGGCGGCACGTGTGAGGATGGCCGGGGCGACGTGGGGGTGTTCGGCGATGGTTTCGACGACACCCGGCTCGAGCCTGTCGCCAAAATGGGCCCGAATAATCTCCGCACGTTTTGATTTCGGAGGAATGGGCATTTCGACAATCATATCGAAACGGCGGATCGTGGCGTTGTCGATGGCACCGATACTGTTTGTGATCCAGACGGTGGGTACCCTGGATCTCTCCAGCATCCGGTTCATCCACCCCTTGTTCTTCTGTCTGGGTCTTTTGCCGAACAGAAAAAAAGGGACCTCATCTTCGGATATATCCTCCATCTCGTCGAACATCAGCAGCACCGGCTTTTTGCCGAAGAGATACTGCGCGCTTTTAAAGGCATTGATGCGCTGCCGTCCGCTAATAGGCTCGTCATCGTCGTCGGCGTAGCTCACTTCAAACAGTTGCAGCGACAGTTCATGGGCGATCGCTTTGGCGAGTTCTGTCTTTCCGGTACCCGGAGGGCCGTAGAGAAGAATATTGGTACCTCGAAACTGGTTGCAAACGGCATGACGGAGGTAGGGCAGAATGGTATCGATCTCTTTTTGCATGTAGCTGTAATCGCTCAGATACAGCGTGCCGGGCTCGCAGAGACGCACTGCCTCTTTGAAGAGTTCGTAAATGTCGTCGCCTTCGTAGTTTATCATCATATCGGCGAAACTTGTGGAAAGCAGGTCAAGCTTGCCTTTTAAATTTCTGGCCCCGTCACGATCGATCGTCACAAGTCCTGAACGGTGCAACATGGCTTTTGGGGAAAAAGCCTCCTTGATCCGGTTCAAAGGATAGCCAAGAATCGTGGCCAGTACCCGCATAAGGCGGGAGCTGTTCATAACATCGAGCATATCCTCGAGATCTTCGAGATACTGGGAGTCGTGCAGCAAAATGGAAAATTTGAGAATATCCGCTTCGATATCGTTCAGTTCGATGATATCCCTGATCTTTTCGACATTACGTTCAAGAACCTTTGGATAAAAGATATGCGGACCCTTGTTCACAATCTCATCGCAGCGTTGTTTCACGGCGTCAATAACGCCATCCCTGTCGTCGTAGCATCGCTCTTCAAGGTGGCTCAGGCCAAGAAGTTGCGCAATGGAATCTTTTGCGAAACCGTTGTCGTAGACCAGTCTGGATGCCAGATTGAAGCTTTTGATAATATGGCATACGATAAGCCGGACATGGGAGAGCTCTTCACTGTAGTGTTCAATAGGGAAAGCATAGGCACTTTTGCGTCGGCGTCTTCTCACGGGCATCTCCTTTTTCGGGATAAGGAGATTATGCCCCATATACATGACAACAGTGTGTCATGTGTCTATCATTCAACCTTTCAAATTTTGACTATTTCCGACCTGACTGACTGGAAACCATTCTCTTGCAATACCTGCACATACTTTTCAAGCTGAACCGAATGGTCCCGGATACATCCGGTTTTGAAATCGACGACGCCCCACTCTTTTTTCTTTTCGTCGTAATAAAGGAGATTGATGCTGCCGCACACGGTTTTGGTTTCGATTGGGAACTCGCAAAATTTCTCTTTGGTCCCGCATATCGTCGTGTAGATCGGGCTGTGCTTAAACGCCTCGATATGCATTTTGATCTTTTTGATCGTTCCGGAATCGTCGATGGCGTATTCATCCAGCACTTTCTCGATCTGTGTTTCATGAAGCATTTCCTGATAGAGCTCGATGATACGGTGAATGATGGTTCCTTGCTATCGTAGATTTCATCGCTTTTAGAGGGTGTCGCAAACAAAAGGTTCCAGGTGATGCTAATGCTTTTAAAGTTTTTAGGTGTTAGGTACCGGGTATTGGGTTTTGGGTGATAGACAAAAGGTTCTATGCAAAAGATTTCTGATGAAACTAATGCCACAAATTATCTTCGCATAAATAACTCACCTAAACTTTTAGTTCTTCACTATCCACTTTTCACCAACACCGCTCTTTGACAAAATTCTCCTATTAAGTAGAATGGTAATACCAAAGAGATGAAGGATGGCTATGAAAACAGTAACATTAAAAACAGACGACTCTTTTTTCGACAAGCTTACAGAACTGGCAAAAGAGCTGCATCTTACAAAGAGCGAACTTATACGCCGTTCTGTGACGAAGTATGAGCATCATATTCGTCGCAAAAAACTCAAAGAGCGGTTCAAAGCCGCTTCTGTGCGCGTTAGAGAAAGCAACCGTGAGGCAGTGGAGCTTTTCGAAGATAGATTGAACGACGGGCTCGAAAATGTTTGAAAGAGGCGGGATATATCTTGCCAGACTAAATCCTGCAAGAGGTGCCAAGCCCGGCAAAGTACGCCCTGTTTTGATACTCCAAAGCGATCTGCTGAACAAGGTGGGTCATACAACGGTTATCGTTGTACCTTTGACCACCAACCTGATAGACGATGCGTATCCTCTGCGTATGCGCATAGAAAAACGTGCAAAACTAAAAAGCGATTCGAACCTGCTATGCGATCAGATACGTGCCATCGACTCAAGGCGCATAGTGCCGGAAAAGATCGCATCTTTGAGAGGGTGAGTTGGTAGAAGTAGAGGCACTGGTCTCTCTGATTCTGGATTTTGAGTCATAAACAAAAAGTTCCAGGTGATACCAATGTAGCCAAATAGATAATTTCAATCTCTAAATAGCTACACATTATGAACAGCTATACTGAAAAAAATCATTATCACATCAAACAGATAATAAGCTGCGAACATATGTGATGCTATTTTGTTATATCGGGGGAGAAATGGTATACTCTATTATCATCGGACCGACCAACAAACTGAATTTTTAAGAGAACAAGATGTGGTGAGATGTGCGTGAAAAAACCTGAAGAAGTGGCCAAAGCCAATTCGAAGATTTTCACGTGCAGATCGTTGCGTATCTCTCCTGGAAGGGTGCAGTGATAGTATTCAGGGTGAGACAACTTAAGAGACTCTTTCCGAAAAGTGAAAGCCTGATTCCGATATCGCACCAGCGAAGGATAGAGCGACTGATACAACCTGAATAGACTTCTTGCAAAACTCAAAAACAGCGGACTGGAAAATGCTTTTCATCAGGCATGTGTAGATATGAGAGATTACAGCGACGAAAACCCCAAGAGTTCAAACGCCTTGTGGGTGTGGAAAAAGAGACATTGGAAGCGATGGTCGAGGTGTTTCGGGAATACGAGACAGAGCGCAAAAAAGGA
>WFYC01000048.1 GCA_015490295.1 Hydrogenimonas sp.
CAGCTCTTTGGCCAGGTTAAGCAGCCCCAACTTGTTTTTGATGATTTTCTCTTGTGTATGCAGGTTCATTCTCTCTCCTGAACTTCTTGTCCAGGAGAAATTGTAGCTTTTTTTACTTGTATGTTGTCAGATTATATTGTGACTAGTGCATTTTTTATATCTCCTGTTAACCAATCTGCTGTAAAATGGTCTTGAAAGATTAAAAAAGGATCATGTATGGCGTTTGCAAGATCGTACGGCGCGGCGGAAGTGGTTACCGGATCGTCTCATATGCTCCGCCTTGAAAACGGTATCACGATTTTGGTGGATTGCGGGATGTTCCAGGGCGAGCAGGAGGAGTGGAATGCCGGAGCCTTCGGGTTCGATCCGAAAAAAGTCGATATTCTTCTGATCACTCATGCACATCTCGATCATGTCGGTCGTATCCCGAAACTGGTAAAAGAGGGGTTCGACGGTATAGTAGTTGCTACCAGATCGACCATGGATCTGGCACAAGTGGTTTTGATGGACAGTGCCAGACTGATGGAAGAGGAGTATAAAACCCGCTTCAGAAAAGCCCAGCGCAGGGGTGATGAGAGACTGGTGCCCCTACCGCTCTATACCACCGAAGATGTCGAAAACATTTTCTTGCTTACGCAGATTCATGCCCGCTATGACAAGCCCCTGAAGATAGCGAAAGGTGTACATGCAGTTTTTCGCAATGCCGGACATATTCTGGGTTCTGCTACTATCGAAATCGATTTCAAAGAGGGAGGGCGCACAAAAAGGGTGGTTTTCAGCGGAGATCTCGGAAACCGTCACGATATAGTCACCCCCTATGTAGCCGATGTTCCCAAAGCCGATACTCTCTTCATAGAGTCTACGTACGGAGACAGAAACCACAAGAGTCTGAAAAAGAGCGTAGAGGAGTTCAAGGAAGCGGTCAGAGAAACCTTGATCAATCGGGGAAACGTAATCATACCCTCGTTCGCCATAGAGCGTACACAGGAGGTGCTGTGTGTACTGAAACAGATGTATCGCAATAGAGAACTTCCACGCTGTAGAATCTTTCTCGATTCGCCTATGGCGATCAAAGCTACTCATCTATTTTCCAAATACTATTTCGAACTGGGCCCTTTATGCCGCCGTTTTTACAAAGAAGATGGCGATGTCTTCGGCTTTCCCTGGCTGCGTTTTACGAGTGATGTGGAAGATTCCAAGAGGATCAACGAGATCGAGCGGGGAGCCGTTATAATCGCCGGAAGCGGCATGTGTACGGGAGGAAGGATTCTTCACCACTTCAAAAACAGGCTCTGGAACGATCGAAACTGCGTCATTTTTGTCGGTTACCAGGCGGAAGGGACGCTTGGAAGATATATAGTCGATGGTGCCAAATGGGTGCGTATATACAATGAAGATATTCGTATAAGGGCGAAGATATTTACGATAAACGGCTTTTCGGCGCATGCGGACCAAAAGGAGCTGATAGAGTGGATGGGCCGATTCGAGAGCCTGGGGAAGATCTGTCTGGTACACGGAGAGAAGGAGAAGGAGATGATCTTCAAAAAGGCGATTCGTAAAAAACTTGGCAAAAAGGCGCACATAGTGAGATTCAAAGAGAAGATATTCCTTTAGGGAGGCCGCTATGGGTACACAGCTTGAGATAGAGATGACAGACCTCTCGAAGGGTTTGAGCTCCGAAGAGGCGGCCCGAAGATTGAAAGAGTACGGCCCAAATACGATAGAGGAGAGAGGAGGGTTGGTTCATTCGACTGTTGAAGCGCTTCTGGGGGCCCATACCGTGGATGATAGAGGTGGCTGCGGCTCTTTCGGCGCTTGTCGGAAGATGGGAAGATTTCGCAATCATAACGGTACTGCTGCTGGTCAACGCCCTTGTCGATTTCTACCAGGAGTCCAAGGCGCTAAGCGCCATAAAGGTGCTTAAGAGTAAACTTGCGAACAGGGCTCTGGTTCTTCGAGATGGAGAGTGGCGGCAGATTCCGGCTTCTGAGCTGGTACCGGGTGACGTGATAAAGGTAAAGATAGGCGATATCGTTCCCGCGGATGCGAAGCTCGTCGGGGGAGGGGAGTTTCTTCTGGTGGACCAGTCGGCACTGACGGGCGAGTCTCTGCCGGTTACGAAAAAAGAGGGTGAAGAGCTCTACTCCAATGCTGTCGTGAAGCAGGGAGAGATGATCGCGGTCGTTCAAAGAACTGGTAAAAACACATACTTCGGCAAGACGGTCGGACTTGTAGCGAAGGCGGAGCGCGAGGAGCGGAGCCATTTTCAGAAGATGGTCATTTCGGTCGGGAACTTTCTGATAGCGGTAACTCTCGTTATGATAGCCGTGATTCTCTATACCGGCTTTTCGAGGCACGAGCCGGCGGTGGAGCTCATCGTTTTCTCCCTTGTGCTTACGATTTCGGCTATTCCGGTGGCGATGCCTGCCGTGCTCACCGTGACGATGGCTGCCGGGGCGCGTAAGCTGGCGGCGAAAGACGCTATAGTGAGCAGGCTGGCGGCGATAGAGGAGCTTGCGGGGATGGATGTTCTCTGCTCCGACAAAACTGGAACGCTCACGCAAAACAGAATGACTCTGGCCGAGCCTTTCGTCTTGGAGGGTTTTGGTGCGGATGATCTCTTTTTCTACGCCGCACTTGCAAGCAGAGAGGAGAATGCCGACCCTATAGAGGTGCCTATATTCGAGCATCTCGACCACCACGGCCTGCGGCAGAGGCTCTCGGGCTGCCGGCAGAAGTGTTTCATCCCTTTTGATCCGGTAAAGAAACGGACAGAAGCGGTTATAGAGGGCAATGGGTGTGAAGTCGTCGTCACCAAGGGCGCGCCTCAGGTGATCCTCTCTCTCAGTAAAATCGGCCCGCAGGAGAGGAGTCTCGTGGAAAATAGAGTGGCCGAATTTGCCGACAAAGGGTTCAGGACACTGGGGGTGGCCTTTAGAGGTTACGAGGATGAGGAGTATACCTTCGTGGGGCTTATACCGCTTTACGATCCGCCCAGGGAGGACTCCAAAGAAGCGATAGAGGAGGCGAGACGCTACGGTATAGCGGTCAAGATGGTGACCGGAGACAACATAGCCGTCGCCAAATACATCGCCAAAGTGCTGGGAATAGGCGACAACATACTCGATGTAAGGGATCTGCGCGGCGAGGGGATGGGGGAGTATATAGTTCTTTCGGAGCTGCTGGCACGAGCCTTTACGAAGGTTCTCTACCCGAAAATGGGCAGAGATGAGATAGAGCGCTACGTAAAGGAGATCGTCGAAGAGGTAAAGGACGAGCTTCTGCACATCGAGCTTCCTAGAGGAACCGTAAAGAGACATGAGTCGGAGATTATTTCGCTCATAGAAGAGGCAAACGGCTTCGCACAGGTCTTTCCCGAAGACAAATATTTCATAGTCGACGAGCTTCAGAAAGCGGACCATATAGTGGGTATGACGGGTGACGGCGTCAACGATGCGCCGACACTCAAAAAGGCGGACTGCGGCATAGCGGTAAGCGGGGCAACCGACGCGGCGAGGGCGGCCGCCGATATCGTCCTGACGGCTCCCGGTCTTAGAGTCATAGTGGATGCGATCGAGCTCTCGAGGATCACTTTCGAGCGTATGAAGAGCTACACCGTATACAGGATTGCGGAGACCATACGTATCATCATATTCATGACACTCTCTATCGTCATATTCGAATTCTATCCGATTACGTCGATGATGATCATTCTGCTTGCACTGCTTAACGACCTGCCGATACTGATGATAGCTACCGACCGTACCAAGATGTACAAAAAGCCGGTTAGATGGGATATGCGCGAGATGCTGGTGCTTTCGAGCTGGCTCGGAATAGCCGGGGTGCTCTCCTCTTTTCTGCTCTTTTGGGTTGCGATGGAGGTTATGCAACTGCCCGAGATCTATGTACAGACGATGTTTTTTGTAAAGATGGTCGTAGCCGGTCACAATACGATTTTCAATACCCGTACGGATGAATGGTTTTTCAAAAAGCCGTGGCCTTCCGGAAAACTCTTCTGGGCTTCACAGCTGACTGCCGCGACCGGAACGGTGATAGGAGTTTACGGATTCGGATTCATGGAGCCGATGGGATGGTTCATGGCGATTTTGATCTGGATATACGCCCTTGTGTGGTTCGTTTTCAACGATGCGGTGAAAGTGGCGGTCGTAAAATATTACAGGAAAAAGCTGGGGGTGGAGATTCTATAGAGCGGAAGAGTCGGATCTCTTCCGTCTCAGCGGCACTCGGGGCATGTACCGCGAAGGGTAATGAAACTCTCTTTTATGCGGTAACCGCTTAGACGCTCCGCCTCTTCGATCACCTTGTCGGTACCTACACAGATATCCTCTATCTTGCCGCAGTTTTCACAAACCATATGAAGATGCGGCTCTTTTATAAGCTCGAATACCGATTTCGTTTTTGGAATCTTGACCTCCTGAATAAGGCCGCTCTCTATCATCTGGTTTATATTTTTGTAGATCGTGGCGAGCGAAACGCTCGGAAACTGTTTGAGCATCTCGCTGTACAGATCTTCTATATTTATATGCCCATACTCTTCGAGCATCGATACAATCTTGATTCGTTGAGGCGTAGCCTTAAGGTGATGCTCTTTGAGCAGTTCTGCTGTCTCATGCATGTTTTTCCCCTACACTATGGCTGACGGAATTATACCGAAAACCTGTTATTATTACTGATTTATACATTAACCTTTTTAACAGTATAATTAATCGAGCCGGGCACAAAAGAAAATTATTTTCTTTTAAGCCTTTTTGTAGAATAATTCTTAAAGGAAAATAATTTTCTAATAGAAGGAGACGAAATGGCAACAAGAGGCAACTCGATTATCAAAGGTGTAGAGATAGAGGAGGTTATAAATCTTCTGAACAGGGCGTATGCCGACGAGTGGCTCGCCTACTACCAGTACTACATAGAGAGCAAGGTAGTCAAAGGGATCATGAAAGATGCGGCAATAGCCGAACTCGACCAGCATGCCGCCGACGAACTGCGCCATGCGGGAATGGTTGCCGACAGGATCATCCAACTGGGAGGAACCCCGATTTTGCACCCCAAAGAGTGGTTCGAAAAGACAAACTGCGGATATGACGCTCCGAACGATTTCGATGTTTTGAAGATTCTTGAAGACGCCATAAAAGGTGAGCAGTGTGCGATAGGCGTTTACAGCCAGATAGCGGAGATGACACAGGGGAAGGATATCGTCACATACGACATAGTCAGCCAGATTCTGGCAGACGAGGTCGAGCACGAAGAGGACCTTGTGGCGCTGCATGAGGATATAACAGAGTTTATAGAGCAGATAAAAGGATCGATCTCATGAGGCAGTACGAGACATACAGATGCGGCAAGTGCGGGAACGAAGTGGAGGTTCAGAAGGTGGGCGGTGGAACGCTTGTCTGCTGTGGCGAGGAGATGGAGTGCATCACTGAGAACCTCACGGCTGTAAACCTGATGAAGGCGTTCGCCGGAGAGTCGATGGCCCGCAACAAGTACGAGTTTTTTGCGGATATGGCAAGAGAAGAGGGGTGGCACCGCATCGCCGAGCACTTCAACGAAGCGGCGATGAACGAGAAGTACCACGCCATGGCGGAGTTCAAGACTTACAACAAGCTGATGTACGGAATAGAGCTTCACGAGACTCTGAAAAACCTCGACATCGCGATGGCCGGCGAGAACTACGAACACACCGAGATGTATCCAAACTTCGCGAAGATCGCCGAAGAGGAGGGCTACAAAGATATAGCGAGACTTCTGAAGGCTATTTCGAAGGTCGAAGTGGAGCATGAGCGCGAGTACAACGAACTCAAAAAGTGCCTCGAAGAGGAGGGGTTCTTCGAGAGCGATGAAGATGAATTCTGGGTATGCGAAGTGTGCGGACATGTGCACCGGGGCAAAAAAGCGCCAAAAGCGTGCCCTCTTTGCAAGGCTCCGCAGGAGTACTTCAAAAGAGAGCACCTGTGCTGATTTCTCTTCGGTGACGGCTGTCCCGATAAGGCAGGCGGAGCGCAGAAGTAGAAAATATTGAAAAG
>WFYC01000049.1 GCA_015490295.1 Hydrogenimonas sp.
GACAATAAACCTTATGGGTTACATAGAGCAAGAGATGAAAGATTTTTTAAGGGTGAAAAAATCATATCTTTACGAAAATGTCCCCAAAGACCTATCTTTACCTATTGCAGCTTTGATTGCTATGTTTCTCAAACATTTTTTGTAATTAAAACAAAGAGAACTCCTTTGAAATATTTAACAGCATTGCTAAATTCAAAATTGATAGCATTTTGGCTTAAGTATAAAGGGAAAATGCAAGGCAGCAATTATCAAATTGACAAGGGTCCTCTTTTGGATCTACCGTTAATCGTATCTCAGGATTATGAGATATTTAATATTATAGTAGATTATATTATGTGGTTAAAAGCATATAATGAAAATATGGATAATTATGTAAATAAAGATCATATTGTCAAGCTCTTTGAAGATGTCATTGATGCGATGGTACTGGAGCTTTATTTTAAAGAGGAGATGTACGAAACAGGATTTGACTTCATTGTTCATGCAACAGAGCTTTTTAAGCCCATAGAGAATCTTACGGATGCCCAAATAAAAGACATCATTTACGATGCTTACCATGTTCTTAGAGAAGAAAACAACCCCATATGCAATGATTTAAAGCTGCTGCCAATACGTGTACCTTTGGTTGCACCAATATTAGAGGTATCGTGACCTCACACCCGGAATTAATTCCATAATGCTATACTGAGGGAACACAGGGGTCAAGAACACAGGGGTCAGTCGCTACCTTAAAAACACCCTAAAAACATAACAATGCTACCGATTTGTGGCATTTGGGGTCAGGTGATGCTAATGCTATATTACAATAAACCCTATAGTCCCGCTTAAAAGCATAATATACCCCATAATTTTACCGTTTTTGTAGAAAAACTCTTCGAAGGGGTCGTTTCCCTTTAGTCGCTGCTTTAACTCTTTTATCTTTTGATAGTCGTTTTTGAAGAGCCTCCTGTTTATTTTATCTTCGTTGATGATGTACAGACCGAAAAAGACGATGATCACGGCCGAATATTTTGCGATGAGATCGTGTATGCACGATAGTCGCAGCTCCCCGCCGATCAATAGCAGATATATGAGATTCAGCAAAAAGATGGCTATGGGGAGTGCCAAAACGGCGGAGACTATTTTGAGGTAAGCTCTTTGAAGGAGGATCCCCTCTTCTTTTTTCATCTTTTCCCTGATCTTCTCGCTTTCCGTTACCGCTCTTTTCATCGATTCCGGGTAGAAGCGTCTTAAAAACCTGATAAACGGCTCGATAAGCACAGATATTGCGATCAGTGCGATAAAGTACGGATTTGTCAGAATCGGTAAAAGATCGTCCCAACTGTACATGGTCTACTCTTACCGGCGTTTGAGCTCCCCCGCCTTTTGCATCTCTTCTTCGTGGACTCTCTCTACCAGGTCGAGCGCGTCGATCGTGTTTTTTATGATCTGCTTTTTGCTTGTAAGCGGCTTCATGGCGAGGTTTTTCGTGCGTTTGTCGGTTCTGGGGTCGGAGATGATCTTCATCGCCTCGCTCTCCAGCTCTTTTATGTACTCTTCGAGACACTTCTTAATGTTCACTTTCAAGCTCCTTTCGAAGTTTGAGCCAGCGCTCTTTAAGATCTTTGCCGTCGCCGTAACGCATGAAGCGCCAGTAGCGGCGGTGCGCGTTGCGCACCCTTCTTGCGTGGCGTATCGGGCACCAGAACTGCTCCGTTTTGGAGGCTATCTCTCTAACATAGGCTATGAGGCCATTGAAGTAGGCGCAGTATACGCAGTTTAGTTTCTGAAGCGCGTTGAGATACTTCAGTCGGTGCCTGTCGAAGACTATGTAGTCGCCGCGCTTCACTTTCTTGATTTTGTAGACGGGAAAACAGACGGACTGGTAGACCGTTACGAAAAGATCCATAATAAGTGCCGGAATTATCATCGCATAGATTACCGGAGCCGTCAAAACATAACCCGGTTTAGCGTTCTTCACATATTCCCATAGAGGGGTGCGCTCCTGCAGAAAGTCGCACTTGATCGTTTCGGCACCTTTTTCAAGCTCTCTGTTTAGTAGCGACTCTGTCTCTTCGAGCTTTTTCAGAAGCCCTTCAATCTTCTCGTTGTCCATATCACTGCCTGAATTTTAGTCCTAAAATGATACAATAAAAAAAAGAGTAAAGGTTGCTTTCGTGGGAAAAGATGAGAATATCGTACAAGAGCTGAAAGATTTCAGGGATGTGGAAATCTGCAGCAACTCCGACCCGCTGCCGGTACTGCTAAAAAAGAAAAAGGCCATCAGAAAATACCTCGAAGCGGAGGAGTTGAAGCCGTACCAAGCAGAGCTGATAAAGCTTCAAAAGCATCTCGAAAACAACAGATTGAAGATGATAATACTCTTCGAAGGGCGAGACGCCGCGGGCAAAGGCGGAACGATACGAAGGGTCACGCGCTACATGAACGAGAAACACTACCGCGTGGTCGCACTAGGCAAGCCCACCGAAGAGCAGCGAACGCAGTGGTATTTCCAACGCTATGTAGAGCAGTTCCCCCGCGGCGGCGAGATAGTGCTTTTCGACAGAAGCTGGTACAACAGGGCCATGGTGGAGCCGGTCTTCGGCTTCTGTACGCCTGAAGAGTACCAGACCTTCATAGAGGATACCCCAAGTTTCGAAAAGGGCTTGGTAAGAAACGGCATAACACTTATAAAGCTCTACTTCAGCGTGACGAAAGAGGAGCAAAAGAGACGCTTCGAGCGCCGTAAAACAGACCCTTTGAGGCAATGGAAACTGAGCGAGGTGGACCTCCAGGCACAGGAGAGGTGGGACGACTTTACGAACATGAAGTACGAGATGCTGAAACATACCCACACCACCATAGCCCCCTGGACCATAATACGCTCAGACAACAAGCACCTGGCACGTCTTAACGTGATGAGGGTGATACTCAACTCCATGCACTACGAAGGGCGTGACGAGCTGCTGGACTACGTACCAGACAGCAACATTGTGGTATCTGGAGCGAGGGAGCTGGAGCTTATGGAGGCTCAGCGCCTTAGAAGCGGCAAGTTCATAGGATAAATTTAGATACCGAAATTAGAGATATAAATTAACTACGCCTTTTCGTCTGGCTGGTAACATAGCGGTAAAAAAACGGATAGCAGATGAAATTTTACAACCTTCTAAACCATAGAGTGGAACTGGACAAAAAGAGTTTTCTAAACGCTGTAAACGCTCAAAAACCGATAGGCATCACGATAGACGGAGAGATAGTCGAAGGCGAAAAAGAGAGCCTTCCGCCGCGGCCCTACATATTCGCGGGAAGGCCGAAGTCTCTCACAGGAAGCGCGGTCGCCAAAGCTACGCCGCTTGCAAAGATACTGGGAGAAAACTACGACGTGGCCGACGAAGGCTCCAAGATCGTCATCTCGGCCGAAAAGGCGTGGGAGGAGATCGTAGAGGCCAACATGCCGTGGCACCACTACATAGATGCCGGCGGTGAAGGTATAACCGAATTCAACGACAAAAGGCTCGACGACATCATCTGGTACAGCTGTGAATTCGGCATAAACTACAGGGAGGTAGCCGAGTTTCTGGAAGAGAATATGGAGGGTACCGTACTCTGCATAGAGATCGAAGAGCCCTACCGTTTCAACGGATGCGCCTTCATAGACGAGATAGACAAAGCGGCCGATGCCGCTTTCGACTTTGTGCGCAGCGAGCTGAAAAAGAGAATCGATGAGGGCAGGATAGACCTGGACGACCTCGAAAGCGAGGAAGAGCAGGCTTTGAGATACTTCGGCCTGATCGGGTAGCCTCCACCCGGCGGCTCAGGCGTATATTTCGAACTTTTTCATATTGTCGAAAAGGCGGTCGAAGAGCTTTTTCGAGCTCTCTATGAGCGCACTGCTATTTTCGAAAGCCGATAGAATTTCATCCATCGTATCGACCGTCCTGCTTTTCAGCATGTTGAGCATGTCGTCGTTTTTCGGTTCAGGCATCTTGCTCTTGAAAAGCTGGGCGACATTCGTAATCTCCTTCATGCCGGGCATCTCTTCGCTATTTTGCACGCTTTGCAAAAACCTCTCGAACATAGGCTTTATGAGCTTCATGGCCTTCTCTATCTCTGCCGAGTCGCGCTCGTCTATTCCATTTCCGCTGTATGAAAAGGAGTAGCCGTACTCATATTTGAGGCTCATGGAGAAGCTCGAAGTGTTTCTGCCCTCCTCCGCCTGCATGGAGAACGACCTGTTATCGTAGAGCGAGAGAGATATTCTGTCTCCGGAGCTTGTCGTCAGATCGAAGGAGAAGCTGTTCGATGTTGCCGTGAGTGAATTTAACTGCGTCATCGTGCCACCTTGATATAAGGGCACCTCTAAGAGGTGCCATTAAAGTAACTACATCAAAAAATCGGCAATATCGAAACTATTTTAACGGTATGAAAAAGGGATCGCTCTTTTGTAGAAGCTCCCTTTTGCCGAGATGGCAGCGGGCGCAGCCGGCTACGGCCCTGTGCTCCGGAAGCGGTGAGTTTGCGAGCCTCTTTTTGTCGTGGCACTCGAAACAGTCCTGACCGCAAGTAGATACGCCTGCAGAGCTCTCTTTGTGGCATTCGATGCACCGCTTTATAACCTTGTGGTGAGGTTCGTCTATGCTCTTTTTGAGAACCGGATGGCACTTTATGCAATCTCCGCTGCAGGCGAATGCCGCAGTTGCAAAGAGAAGAAGTGTCAAAAACGTTACTCTCATCGATACCTCCAACTAACTTAACTGATTTTACACAAAATGCGTAAAATCATCTCGAAATCTTGGATTTCGAAGCTTCAGGGGGGTTGTAGGGCCGTTTAGGCCCTGCCAAATCACGGGCTCTACTCGGAATTTGCGTAACATCAATAATTTAAACCAAAAGATCGCTTTCATAAAAAATTTAAATCTTCAACTGCCGCTCTATTATAGTGAAGAGTAGATTAAAATCCTGACAACGATTCTCAGACGGGAGGAAGAATGTACAAAAGAGTCGAGGCTATAGTAGAGTCTGCAAGGTTCAAAAATTTCATAACGGCCATGATCATCTTCAACGGTATAACACTCGGTCTGATGACCTCGAAGAGCGTTATGGACCATTTCGGACCCCTGCTGCTCTTTCTGGACAGTCTGGTCATCGCCATCTTTACCGTAGAGATAGCCATGAGAATCTACGTGCACAAAAAGGCATTTTTCAAAGATCCGTGGAGCCTTTTCGACTTTTCGGTAGTTGCCATCTGCCTGGTCCCGGCTGGTGAAGATTTCGCTATTTTAAGGGCCCTCAGGGTGTTGAGGCTATTTAGGCTCCTTACGATAGTTCCGCAGATGCGAAAGGTAATAGGAGCGCTGATCAGCGTCATTCCCGGCATAGGCTCCGTATCTTTGGTGCTGCTGCTTA
>WFYC01000050.1 GCA_015490295.1 Hydrogenimonas sp.
CTATATACATAATTTATATTGTATATAATTTTTAAAAATATCTTTACAGCCAATTGCAGATTGTTTCCCGGGCAAAATTCGGGCCGGGAAACATCCCGGCCCTTGGTGAGTTAGAAGAGGTTGGCGTTTTCGTCAACCCATTTGAAGTACTCGATGATATCCTTGACTTCCTGGTCACTCATACCCTGATTGGGCATTCGCAGATTGAAGTAGTCGATCATCGACTTGACATACGGATCTTTGTACATCTTCTCGGGGTTCTTGATGAAGTTGTAGACCCACTGCTCTCCGTTTTCGTGGCGCTGCAAAACACCTGTAAGGTCAGGTCCGGAGCTCACCTTTCCGATGACGTGACAACCGCCGCATCCGCCTTCGTTGAAGGCCACTTCACCGCGTTTGGCCGCTTCGCTCATAGGAGTCGCCACTTTTCTGATAAGGAGGTCTCGTGCACGGATTCCGACATCCGCAGTCTTGACCATATACTGCCAGATCATGTTTTCGAACAGAATCGCTTTTTCGAGATCACCCTTCTTGTAATACTCGTCGGCTTTCTTTTTCTGTTCCGGAATCTTACCGTACTGATCAAGAGCGTCCTGAACAAGAGCTTTGATCGTCGGATACTTCTCATAGTGGTTCTCTTTGAGGAATTTCACGACGCTTTGAATGACTTTATCGGTAGCGGCGTTTGTCGCCACGATTTTGTCATACTCTTTTTTGAGCTCTTCAGGAGACATCTTGGCCATCTTCAGCTTCTGAGCCGAAACATACTTCTTGTTCGGGTCTTTGACGGTCAGATAACCCATCATCTCGAGGTGCAGCGCAGAGCAGAACTCCGTACAGTAATAGGGGAAGACTCCCTCTCTGTCCGCCTTGAATGTGATGGCCACCGTCTTACCAGGTTCGAGTGAAGCGTGCACATTGTACTGATCAACCGTAAAGCCGTGTGTCTCGTCTTCGGCACGCTCGAGGTTTGTAAGGTAGAAGGTTACCGTGTCGCCGAGATTGACGTTTACATGCTCTGGGTTGATGTGTGATCGCACAACGGTACCGTATACATATACATGGTTGCCTTTGCGAACGATCCTCTCCTGTCCAGCCAGAGTTTTTCCTTCATGGATTTTTCCGGTAAACGGATTTGTTCCCATTTTGTATCTGACATGCGTATGGAGTTTGCTAGCACGAATCGCTACGGCCTGGTGCGGTTCACCGAGCGGCAGAGGCATATCGTAAAGAAGCTGCATCTTTTTACCGCTTATGTCGATAAGCTGATGGTTTTGAGGATGCAGCGGTCCTATCTCGTTGAAACGGTCGATCGCCAGTTTGTTGAGAGCGATGATATATTCTCCCTGCGGGTCAACCGTTTTGCCCTCCATACCGCAGAGGTGTCCGATGTTGTAGTTGACGTTTACGCGATCTTCGACTTTACACTGCAGGTAGTTCCACTTGACGACCTGGCTGTCGACATACAAAGATGTATAGACTTCACCCTCCGTCTTCCACTTCGGTCCATACTGGTTGTGGAGTGGCCCGAGGCCCAGCTCAGCCTGGCAGTGTGCCGCTTTTTTCAGATCGAGAATCGGAATGCCGTAAGGGTCTTTGCCCACGTAGTCGCGATTTTTTATCAGCTTCTGGATCTTCTCCCAACTGTAGACGGTCGCATGCGTATCGAGCTTTCCGCATACGATGATATACTTACCGTCCGGGCTCACATCCACACCGTGCGGAGACTTCGGCTCGGGAATCAGAAAGAGCGCGTCGTTTTTGACGGCTACTTCGATCGGAATCACCTTATGGCCGTTTATGATCTTCACATTTTTCGGGTTTTCGGCGAGTTTGGCCAGCTTCTTCCAGTTATATACATGCAGGAAGTCGGTGTCGTTTCGGCTCATACCCGCTTCGAACGGAGGAAGCCCCTTTTCGATACCGCCCGTATACATTTCCGAGTTGAACGAGTTCGTGAAGCCCCATCCGTCACTCGCCCCTTTACCGGAGTCAGAAAGGTCCTGCATATAGGGAGGCATCTCTATAGTGAAAGATTTATCGGGAATGATCCGTCCCTTTTTGTGGTCGAATTTCCAAACCGTCACACCGCCCCTGTAGGTCTCTTTGTACTCTTCGATCGGGTGGTAGTTGTTATCAAACGGAGCCGCATACTGGCACGCTTCGAGAACATACTCGCTGTTTGGGGTGAAGAATGCGCCGCCGTGGTCCGATTTGAAAATCGGATTTACGACAATCTGCTTCGTCACGAAATCCGCAAGATCGATAACCGCAAGACGCGGGTTTGCCTTGTCGTTGATGATAAGCCACTTGCCGTCATATCTGCCGTTCGTTTCTGAAATGGCCGGGTGGTGCGTATCGCCCCATGTGATCTCTTTTCCGCGTATCCAGCCCTGCTTCAACACCTTTTTGGTATCGTCGTCATAACCCCAGCCCTGCCACGGCTCCGGTGTAAACACGCCGATATACTTCAAAATACGCATGGATGGAACTCCATACACTATCACCTGTCCAGACTGGCCGCCGGAACTGAATACTATATATTTGTCCCGTCCGCCGCTTGGCGTATAGGTCTTGGCTGCCGCAAGCAGATCCTGCTGCGTCAACCCCCGCTCTTTCATCACTTTTTCAAGTTCCGAACTCGCGGAAGCCATCGACACGCCAACCATCGTTCCGATAGCTACCATAGATAGCTTCTTGATGATTGAACTCATGCTACCTCCTTTAAGTTTTCCTGAAATAACAGGCTGAACTTTTCTATTAATGGAAAAATTCAAACTGTATATTAGAATAATAGTTAATTTAGTGTTAATTTTTCTTGAAACAGCCCTATTTTTTCTATATATAATTTATAATGCTTATAATATAAACTTTTTGTAACGGATACACCGAAGCCGCCCTGAAAAAATTGGCTAAAATAGATGGTGAAGAATTTATAGAAGGAGATATCATGACGCCCGGGAGACCTACACCCATCGATGAGGAGATCATGCTCGACAATACCAAGTATATCGAGAGCGAAACAGATACCCACGGCACAATAGTCGACTGCAACGACTACTTCGCCGAAATATCGGGCTATACGAAGGATGAGCTGATCGGAGCGCCGCACAATATTGTCAGACACCCCGATATGCCGAAGATCGTCTTCAAGCTCCTCTGGGATCGCATCCAAAGCGGTCACAACATAACCGCCGTCATAAAAAATATGGCCAAAGACGGCCGCTACTACTGGGTATTTACCCACTTCGAGATAATCCGCGACATAAATACAAAAGAGATAAAAGGGTACAGGGCATACAGAAAGATGGTCTCTCCCCATATAAAAAAGGTGCTCGACCCCCTCTACAAAAGATTGACCGAAATCGAAAAGGAGGGCGGAATGGAGGCGAGCGAAAAGGCCCTGAACGAGTTTTTACGCGAAGGGGGCGACCATATCACCCTCGACAACCTTATGGAGGAGATTCACAGGTTCTATTGATAGGCAACTTTAAGAATAGCGGCGCTCTTGTGCTTTTTAAGCCACTCGAACAGTCTGTCGAAAGGTTCGTTCGCACCCAGCGTCGAGCTGTCGCCGATCAAAACGAGTTTGCTTTTCGCGCGTGTCATAGCCACATTTAGGCGGCGTCTATCTTTTACGAAGCCTATCTCTTTGGCGAGATTGGAGCGGACGAAAGAGATGACAACAACCTCTTTCTCTCTTCCCTGAAAGCCGTCTACGCTCTTCACTTCACACTCGACTCCCCTCTTTTCGAGCATCCGGCGAATCAGCTTCACCTGTGAGAGGTAGGGGGTTATGACCCCTATCTCATCGGCCGGCACCCCGCACTCGGTCAGACTCTCCACCGTCTGCACGACCAGTTCGGCTTCGGCCCCATTTTCAAAAGAGGTCGAGCGCGGCTGCAGCGATTCGTCGGCGTCGATCTCGGAGGTGTCTGCAAACACAACGGGCTTTTTCGGATCGAGCAGCTTTCGATAAAAGGGCGAATCCGGCACGCCCTTTAGCTCGAGCATTCGATCGGCACACGATCTGTCGGCTTCGAGAAGCCCCTCGTACATAAGGGTGTTGGGAAACTCCATTATAGTCTCGTTCATCCTGTACTGCACCCCGAGCATTTTGGAAGGTACCCCATCCATCGACATCAATCTCTCGAAAAGGGAGTGTTTCAAAATATCAAGACCGCTCACCACCGTAGGGGGCAGCTGTCTGTGGTCGCCTGCCAGAACCGCCCTTGGTGCGCGCATCAGAGGCAAAAGGGTGGAGGGCTCCATCTGCTGGCTTGCTTCGTCTATGACGGCGATATCGAAATCGATCTCCTCCAGCGCCTCGGAGCCTACCATTGCATTGGTAGACAAAACGACATCCGCATCCGATACAATTCTGAGCACCATCGACTCTTCGATACCTCTTATCTTCTCAAAAAGAGTCTGCAGCTTCTCATCTTCGGCTATCCACTGTGCCATCGACCTGATAGTTGCGATATCTACACCGCGAAAACTCCGGCCTCGGGCCGCGAGTGTTCTTATTCTCTCTTTCGACATTCCGCGAAGACGTGAAGGTGTCGGTTTCGAGTGCCTGTCTCTTGCCTCTATCCGTTCACGAATCCGCTCTGCGAGCTCCTTTATCTTCAGACTCTGCGGGTCGGCTTCCATACGGCTGAAAAGAGTGTAGCGCTCAAGTCCCTCCCCGACTCTCGCGGGGTGTCCAATGCGGACCAGATCCAACCCCTCTCTCTCGGCCAGTTTTCTGAGCATGTTGTCTACCGCAACATTCGAATCTGCAGAAGCGAGGACCATCTCCCCTCTTCTGACGGCCTCTACTATCACTTCAGTTACGGTTGTCGTTTTTCCGGTACCGGGCGGTCCATGGATAAGAACAATCTCGTTTCGACCTGCAGCAAGCTTCACGGCTTCGACCTGATCCGCATTCAGCTCTCTGTCCAGGATTTCTATCCCTTCCCCATGAGGTTTCGAAGGAGTCTTCAGCCCTAAAACGATATCTCTGACACTGCCGAACGGAGCTTTGATATGCCGCATCTTTTCAAGATTGCTCTCCATCCGCTTGAAAGTGACATCGTTGACATAGAGATCGATCCTGATACCTTCGCCTTTTATCCACGGCGGAGGCTTTTGCGAAAAGGCGACCTCTACGTAATTTTTCGCGACTGCCATAGCGGTCGCCGTAAGATCGCTTTTAAGAGGTTCCCCGCGGCTGATCAGGACAATATCACCGCTTCCGATCTGCGTATCTATAAGCTCGTCACGGCTGAAGCGGACTATAAAAAGATCGAACTTCATTCCCATACTGCGACCTCTGAGCCCGAGAACAGCCCTGCCGTATAGCTCTCTTTCCCGTCCGCTTACCGAGCGTATTTCACGTATCTGTGCATCCATCTCGGCTCTGCGTTCCACATCCAGGAGAACACGGTACTCCTCTATATAGTTGTGGATCTTTTTTATTCTATGCTCGAGCTCACGGCTCGGTACCATCTCTTTGGGGAGTTTGAAAAAGCTCTTTTTCGTAGGAATATAGAGAACGAACCCGTCGGCTTCGTAGACTTTCGCTATGTTGGAGGGTTTTATCCTGTAGCGCCTGAGCTGCAGGGAGCGGGCCCGCTCATCGAGGCGGGCCGGAAGTATAAAAGGGAGCGCTCTATTGCGAGCCATCAGTGGGTCGGGATCGGCACCGGTGCGCTGTAGTTCATTTCGGCAGGCTGCGACTCACGGTAGGCGGGCACCTCGTTTTGTGCCGGAGCTGCGGTTTTGTTATCTTCTGCAGGCTTTTGGGAAGCGGCAGGCTCAGCTGTAGTTGAAGGAGTGGTCGCATTCCCCTCTTCAACCGCCGGAGCGGTCGTACTCTTTTCAGCGCACTCGGCTTTGGCCTTCTGAAGCTCCTCTTTCAGGTCTTCCATATCGAATTCCATATCGTCGAGTCTATCCTGCAAAGCCATAACCGGCTTGACGTTTACGCCATACTCGTAAACCAGCTCTCCTCCATCTTTTCCCTGCTTTAGAAGCACAGCTATGAAGATCAGCAGAAATGTTAAAAAAAGATTTCTTGCCCACGTCCTGCGTATAGCCATGGCTCCAGCTTTCAGAAGCAGCAGAACCGGTACGGCGTATACAAGATACGTACCGAGCAGTTTGTGAAACTTCAGCTCATCCTTCGCCTCGGGAGTGAGCAATGAAAAAGCGTGAGATCCATCAGCTTTTCCGGTAAAAAATGCACCCGCATAGACTATAACGGCAAGCGTTAGCAGAAAGAGCGAAGTTACGCTTACGGCCGGTCTCTTCGCTTTCAGGTTTATTAACTCGATAAGCAGAACGATAATAGGAATCGCCACAACAAAGTGTACAAATATCGGATGTACGAGAAGAGGCACGTCAAACGGCAGTTTTACAGGTATGTCGATAACGGGCAGATTCATGAAAACTCCTTATTTCCGGTCAAACTCCGGCCCGAAGTAGTATAGAGACGATTATACACCATTTTCGATATACCGAAGCTGTAGCCCCTCATCTGTCATGACGAATCCCTGAATCGTCACCTTTCCTTCATGCACAAGCTTGTGGTGGTGTTTGCACAGCGGTATGAGATTGTATCTATGATTCTGATGAAAGTGGCCTATTCTGCCCGATTCGTCCGACTTTGCCTGCGGGGCGATATGGTGCACCTCCTCCACAGCAGCCCCGCAAAGGGCGCAACTGCTAAGGTACAGCTCTTTGTTGTAGCGGCTTCTTCTCCTCTTTTTAAGCCGCTTCAGCGTCCCCTCCGCATCCGCAAGCGACTCTCTTACAGCATAGGCGGTATCCAGAAAACGTTTATCCATATGCAGAGACTTGGCGAACTCCAGACCGTAAAGGGTACTGCCCGAGCCCGGCATCAACTTGCGATTGTAGACAAGGGTATCCCTGGCCTCGTCGTACTCGACGCCCAGATGAAGAAAAACGACCCCTTCAAGATCGGTAACGGTTTTAAGCTCCGTCAGTTTGTGCAGGTGCGTAGCAACGATAAAAAGAGAGTTCAGCTCATGCAGCCTCTTCAGTGTACTGGCTACTATTGCCAGAGCGGACTCCGTTTCCGTTCCGTGGCTTATTTCGTCTCCAAGTACGAGCGAAGTGCCGGAGGCGCGATTGAAGATGTTTTTGAGCTCCATCATCTCTATGGCGAAGGTGCTGAGCCCTTTGTATAGGTTATCTTTGCTGACAATCCTCGTGAAGAGCTTGTCGAAGAGATGGAACCTCATCGAAGCGGCCGGTACGAAAAAGCCGGCCTGTGCCATGATCACCGCCATGCCGACACTCTTCATCAAAGAGCTCTTTCCGCTCGAGTTGATACCGTATAGCAGCACCCCTTTTACCGGCCTGTTGCCACTCGCACTCAGCGTGACGTGATCATGTTCGGTCGATTCGGGAATCTCTCCCATCAGCAGATCGTTCGGAATATATATCCCATTCTCTTCACGCGACTCTATCAGAGGGTGGCGAAGGCCGATGAACTCGATTGTCTGCTCTTCCGATTTTTTTTCAATTATCTCGGGTCTTACGTAGTTGTACTTTATCGCAGCCTTCGCCGTAGCGATGGCGACATCGAAGCGGCCGACGAACGAGATGATCTGCTCGAGAAGCTGCGAATACCTCTTCTCCAGCAGCTCCAGAGACTCCACGTAGCTCTGTTTTGTCAACGCGACGATCCGGGTCTGGTTCGCCATGACAGTCCTTGATATCTCCTCTATCAGGTCAGATGTTATCTTGACACTGTTTTTCAGCTTTTTGTAGTTGAAATCACGTAGGAAGTAGTGGTTTCCATCCAGGAGCAGAAAACTCTCCATAAGCTCTTTTTCTATCATTCCGTAGCGTGTGCGGGTAACGCTCAGATGGTACCCTTCGCTTTCTAGCCATCCAATGTTCACATAGACACTGTCGCTCTTCTCGCCGCGGTCGAAAAAGTTCTCTATATGCAGGCGAATCTCTTCGAGTCTCTGCAGCTCTTTCCTGTTCTCTTCGACCACCTGGTCTACGAACAGGTTTATACCGGGCTGGAAGATATTGCTCTCGATCTGATCCCGCCTGTACTTTCCGCACTCATCCAGGACGAAAGTGCGCTCGAGTTCGGCCGCAAAACCCTCTATCTGAATTCTCAGATCCTCCTCGACCTCGACTCCGACCCCTTTGGCCTCCCACACAAGCTGCTCCAGAGCCTTCAAAGAGTCGTAGAGGTAGACTATCTCGAAAGGGTGCAGCTTGCCGAGCTTTATGCGGCGTAAAATCCGCTCCAGATCGTACACCTCTTTGAGAGTGTTCGAGAAATTCTGTGTATGCTCGATCACCTTTTCGGCCAGATCGTAGCGTCTTTTGAGCTCTTTCGCATCGCATATCGGGTTCAAGAGCCGCTCTTTGAAGAGCCTCTTGCCTATCGCGGTGGAGGTGAGGTCTATGAGTTTGAGCAGCGTCATCTCGTCCGGGTCGCGGCTTATGATGTTGAGCTGCTCAAGCGCATTGTTTCCCAGATATACGAAGTGCTGCCCACCCAGAAACGTGGGGCGGTTCATCTTCTCTATAAGCGAAGCGTCGTGCTCTATGATGAAATCGATAAGAAGAGAGAGCGACTCGGAGGCGTAGGGGTATCTCTCAAGGTCGAGGTACTCGATGGAGCTTAGAAACGACCTTATACCGTAGACATTGGCGAAAAGCTCGTTCTGATATGAGATCTTGTGTCGCGTTTGTCCCAATGTACAGCTTATGTGGCCCTCTATTTCAAGATAGCGGACTATCCACTCCTCGTCTATCGAATCGTCGCTCAGAGTCAGGAGAAGCTCCGAAGTGCTATAGCTCTGAAGCTGATTGAATATTTCGTCGAGAGCAAACGTTTTATCTTCACGCGTACCGTGCACCTCATTCAAAAAGGTCTTGCCGGTACTGACATCTATGGCGCTGTAACCGCAGGAGTAGATTCCGCGATTTATGTCGACTATCAAAGAGACGATGTAGTTTTCGGTAGGTTCGGCCAGGTAGTCGAAGTTCGTTCCAGGTGAGAGGATGTTTCCTATATAGCGTTTCACTTTCGGCGGAGCACCCTTTTGGCGCACCATTACGACTGTATATTTTCTGCTCTGCACAAGACGTGAAAGGTAGCGGTCTATCGAAACGGTGGGGACTCCCGCCATAAGCGGATTGGCTACGGAGTTTTCGAGAATGGTCTTGTTTTTTCTGGTAAGCTGGATATTTAGAAGCTCGGCCACCTCTTTGGCTTTACCGACTTTCATCTCGTCATTGTTGACTTCGTAGACCTCGAAGAAGGTACCGACCTCCATCAAGACGACCGTATCGGGCCCATACTTCTTCTCGAAAATCCGCTGCAGCTCAAAATAGATATCTGTCAGCAGTCTCTTTTTGTCGTTTAGAAGTTCGTTTATCGCCTCGGTCTGCACTTCTCTCGGGCCCCGCTTTTATTATCCAGTTATAAGATTATATCTTATCGGGGCTTGCATTAAACTCAATCCGGTCCGAATGCGCTCCGGACCTTCAGGAGACTACATTCCTCCGCATTTGCCGGTGGCGCACTTGCCTTTCATTTGACTCTTCTTTTCGTCACTGCTCTTCTTCTTGTCGCATCCGCACGGCATCTTGTCCTTCATCTTCTCTTTCATGCCTTCACCGCACTTGGCTGGCGTCTCCTCACTCTTCGGTCCGCCGTTTTTCATCTCCATCTTCATGGAGGCACCGCATTTACCGGGTGCACACTGCATAGCCGCATAGGCTCCCGTACTCGCGAATATCATCGCTCCCGCAATCATAACCATAGCTTTACAACCTGACATCTTTGCCATAACTCATCCTTTATTTTTATGTGGTCGATATTATACATTATGATTGTGCAATGATTGTGTATTAAAACACATAGTATATAAACGGATGTTGCCGCAAAGCGCCGCCGGGGATTATCTGTTTTGCATCAGAGGATCGAAATTTGTATCCGGATAGATTTTTTTGAGTAGCTCCAGATCTTTTTTCAAACTCGGAAGATCCACTCTTTTTTCTCTCAACATCTTCATATACATTTTCGCAGCTTTGAACTCATCGAAAATCAGAGATGCCTCTGCAGCATACTGTGCGGCATATATCTGACCTTCATCTAAGGCCTCTATTGCAGTGCGAAGAGCCTCTTCCGGTTTACCGCCGAGAAGATAGTACCACGAGGCTTTCGCGTGGGCTCCGTCGTTGTCAACGGCATCGGCATACTT
>WFYC01000051.1 GCA_015490295.1 Hydrogenimonas sp.
CCAGCTCTTTGGCCAGGTTAAGCAGCCCCAACTTGTTTTTGATGATTTTCTCTTGTGTATGCAGGTTCATTCTCTCTCCTGAACTTCTTGTCCAGGAGAAATTGTAGCTTTTTTTACTTGTATGTTGTCAGATTATATTGTGACTAGTGCAGATCATATCTTGCGGCTCGCTGCTTTCTGTTCTATCCTCTTCGTATCGCGTCTCTTTCTCTTTGGGGTCTACGATCTGTGCAAGCGGTTTCGGTTTCCCAAAGTGGTATCCCTGTACAAAATCGATGCCGATACTTCTGACCGTATTGTAAATAGCTTCATCGGCGACGAACTCCGCTACCGTTTTCAGGTTGTAGTTGTTTGCGAGTCTGTGTATTATCTCTACGAACTCCATGGAGTCGGCATCGGTGTCGATCTTTTTTATGAAGGAGCCGTCGATTTTGATATAGTCTACTTTGAGTTTCAGGATTTTGGCGAAGTTGGAGTAGCCCGAACCGAAATCGTCTATCGCTATCTTCACGCCGTACTGCTTGACACGATGGATAAATGCACTTATCTCATAGTAGCTCTTTGCCTCCTCCGACTCGAGAAGTTCGAACGTTATATGGTCGCTGTAACCGGACATGGCCAGCCTGTCTATTATGTAGTCTCTGGTAGGACGGTGGTGTATGTCGTCTGCCGAGAGGTTTATGCTAAGGTGCAGTCCATGCTCTTCTATACTCTTCATCGCTTTGTCGAAAACCATTTTCGTAAGTTCCGAGTATAGTTTTATCTGTTTGGCCAGATATATGAAGTGGGCTGGAGGGATCACGAGCCCGTTTTCATCTATGAGTCTGGCGAGCACTTCATATTTGTAAACCTTCCCCGTTTCCGTATCGATTATCGGCTGGTAGTATGGAACGATTCTATCCTCTTTAAGAGCTTTGCTCAAAACCTTCGTCATCGTTATGTTTTCCAGATACTTCTGTTTTTTGACGAGGTTTTCGCTGTATATCACAAGGCTCTCATTCGAGTTTTTGGCCTTTTTGAGAGCCATATCCGCCTTTGTAAGAGGCTGTTTTTCATCGATACAGACGCCGATGGAGGCCTGTAGTATGAAATTTCCGTTCTCGTCGCTGTAGTGGAACTCTTTCGCGAGTTCGGCAACCCGTTTGACCATCGCCAGAAAGGTTGCGGAAGATTTTTTATCGGGCTCGATTATGGCGAACTCATCCCCTTGCAGGTGGTATATCTCATAGAGATACGGAATAGTCTTGCGAAGATATGCGGCGTACTCCTGAATTATTCTGTCGCCCACTTTGGCACCGAAAAGATCGTTGTAGGATTGGAACCTGTCTATATTGAATATCGCTACCGAAGCCCTCGAGTTCTTCTCCAGGCGCTTGACGAAGCTCAGGCGGTTATGGAGCTTCGTCAGAGGGTTTTTCATCAGGTGTTCGAGTGCTTCGTCGGTCCTCTTTTTGACCTCGTTCTCGAGCTCTTCGGAGTATTGAGTCAAGGCCTTGTTCGCATTTGCGAGCTTTTTTTGAAAGATCTCTTTCTCTTCCAGGTACGACTGGAGCTTCCTGTTTATCGTATTTACCTCCATAAGAAGGAAAAAGAGCAGTATCAGGGTCGAGACGGCGATGACGTTCCCGATGTAAAAGGAGTTCATGGCCTGCTCTCTCAACTCGTCAACATATCCGCTGAACTCCTGAATATAGTGGTGTTTAAGATCTGTCAGGTTGTGAGAGAGGTTGTTGTAGGCAATCATATAGGAGGGAAGAACTCTCTGGATCTGCTTTTTTTTGCCGCTTTTGAGTGCAGTAAGAAGTTTTTTTCTCAGATTGATGTAACTCTTCCACTCCGCTTTGAGTGTTTGCAGATGCTTAAGAAGGTTTTGCTGTTTTATCTGTGCAATAGAGAAATTTTCCAGAGCATTGAAAAAAACCTTTGAAGATAAGCGGCTTTTCCCGTTTTGGGGAGCCGGCTGGATTCTCTTCTGAATAGAAAGTGTTGAGAGCAGCGTATCCGTATGAAGTTTTGCCAAAAACATGGAGAGTGAATCTATGTTTTCCAGCACCTGCCTGTTGAACCTCTCCACCTCCTGGTTAAGTTGCATCGAACGGTTCAGGCTGTGTATAGAGAAGAGTCCAGCCACCATAAAGGCTGCGAAGATAATGAGAAAACGAATAGATATATTTTTTATCATTTTATTTACGGATTTACAGTCGTTCGCATGGAAGTGCCGCCCGACTCTTTGCTCCTCTCGTTCTTTGGCATATTTCAGTAATATTATATCGACATTAGCGGAGGAATATTTATTCACGGTTAAAAATAACCGACAGGGAAGCTGTTCGACTTTGAAAAATAGCCCGCAGAATGGTACAATCGGGTGGCTGATAGGGAAAGTAAATAAAAATTAATGCGGGATCATAATTATGAAATACCCTACAAAAAGGAGGGAAAAGATGAGATTATGGACACTGATTCTTCTAACGGCATCGATGTTCTGGCTGAGCGGATGTACACAGGAGACCCAGAATAAACTCGGCAGGGCTGTACAGAACTGGACCGGTACCAATGGTGTACTCGATATTTACGAAGGTGAAAAACTGGTGATGAGGTTTATCAAGATAGACAAACTCTCCACCGCGAAAGGTACCGACGACAATACGCCGCGCCAGTACCGTTACGGCTACGGATACTACGATAAAAATTTGAACTACAGAGTCGACAGCGGCGAAAAGAAACTCTATTTCGAGATCAGCAACTTCACGCCCTATATCTTTTATGAAAATCCGGAAAAGTAGGATGTATAGTGCGCAGACTAGAGACGATAGAACTATTCATTAAACTTCTCTCATACCCATCCGTTACACCCGAAGATTGCGGTGCGTTGAGCTACATACGCGACTATCTGGGCGATTTCGAGGCGGAGTGGGTCAACAGGGTGAACGTAAAGAACATCTTTTTGCACAAACGTTTCAGCGATGGCCCTCACCTCTGTTTCGCCGGCCATATAGATGTTGTTCCGCCAGGTGACGGGTGGAGCTCGGACCCTTTCGTTCCCAGATTCGAAGATGGATACATCTACGCGAGGGGAGCGCAGGATATGAAGAGCGGCGTAGCCGCATTCGTACAGGCGTGCCGGGATGCCGAAAATTTCAACGGCACACTTTCGCTGCTTCTTACGAGCGACGAAGAGGGGGAAGCAAGACACGGTACGATCGAGGTGCTCAGATATCTCGACGAGATAAAGATGCTTCCCGATTACGCGGTGGTTGCGGAGCCGACATGCGAAGAGGTTTTCGGCGATGCTATCAAAATCGGCCGCAGAGGCTCTATTAACGGAGTTATAGAGAAGATAGGAAAACAGGGACATGCAGCCTACCCAGAGAAGGCGCACAACCCGATACACAAGGTCGCACAGGTGCTTCCTCACATCGCAGGTGTCGATCTCGACGGAGGGGACGAGTTTTTTGCGCCAAGCAAATTCGTCATAACCGACATACGGGCCGGAATGGAAGTTACGAACGTAACTCCCGGAAAGCTGCGAATGATGTTCAATGTGCGAAACAATACGAAGACGACCAAAGAGGATATAGAGAGCTTTGTAGACCGATATTTCAAAGATATGAACTATCTTCTCACTCTCACGCAGTCGGCAAAACCGTTTATGACGGATAAAGATTCGAAAATCGTGAAAGCGATCAGCGGCGCTATCGAAGAGGTTACGGGAGTCAAAACCGCCTACTCCACGGCAGGAGGAACAAGCGATGCCAGATTTTTCGCGGAGTTCGGGGTCGATGTGGTCGAGTTCGGTGTAAAAAACGACACTATCCACGCCCCTAACGAACGGACCACTCCGGAGGAGGTAGAGGGCCTCAAAGAGGTTTTCGACAGGGTGATAGCGGCCTTCTGACTCCACAGAGAGTACACGAAAAAGGGATAATATTGATA
>WFYC01000052.1 GCA_015490295.1 Hydrogenimonas sp.
ATGAGAACAGAAACTTCGTAGAAGATGTAAAGAGAGTGGTCGGCTCCAACCTACAAAAGCCCGTGATTCTCATATGCAGGAGCGGTGAGAGGTCGGTATACGCCGCCAACAAGCTGGCAAAAAACGGTTTTGAAAATGTATACAATATAGAAGGGGGCTTCATATTCGACTGGAAAGCCTCCGGAATGCCGTGGGGCGGAGAGTAGCGGTTCCATACGGCTTTTTTTGAGAAAATCAGCCGGAAGATGGTAAAATCCGCAAAAAAGGAACAGTTGTAATGAGAAAGTTGACACTGGCTATATTGACAGGAAGTCTGCTTGCTTTACAGGCAGGTTTTTTCGACTCCTTGGTTGGAAGCTATGAACAAAATAGCGCTCCCAAAAGCGATACCGTAAGCAAAAAAAGCGGCGGCCTGATATCTGTGCTCACCGGTTCGCTCGGAGTCACTCCGCAACAGGCGGCCGGAGGTACGGCGGCCCTGCTTCAGGCAGCTTCAAAGAGTATGCCCTCCTCCAACTACAGCGAACTTCTAAAAAGCGTTCCGGGCCTGAGCTCCATTTCCGAATCGAAAAGCGATATGCTGGGCGATGCTATAAGTATGCTCGGCGGCAACGACTCCGTATTGGCAGCATTCAAAGCCCTGGGAATGGATAACTCCATGATAGGCAGATTCATCCCTCTGATTCTCGATTACGCCGGCAAATATGCCACAAAAGAGAATATGTCACTCTTCAAAAGCGCCCTAAGTGCCCTTAACTGAGACTCAACTACCGGCCCGAAGAACCACTCCCGCCTCCATGTGCGGGGTGTAGGGGAACTGATCGAACAAAGCCGCATCTACCACGGTGTGGGTTTTGCATAGCTGCTCCAGATCGCGCACCAGACTCTGCGGGTTGCACGATATATATATGACGGTATTGAAACCTGCAACCAATTTTGCGGTCCCCTCATCTAGTCCCGCCCTCGGTGGGTCCACAAGCACCGTTTTCAGATCATACCCCCCGAGATCCACACCCTGAAGTCTTCTAAAAGCCCTTTTGCCTTCGAGAGCTTCGGTAAACTCTTCACTGCTCATTCTGACAAATTCTATATTTTCCACACCGTTTAGGGTACAGTTTTCAAGTGCCGCATGAATGGAGCGTTTGGAGATCTCTGTGGCTATCACTTTTTTGAATAGAGTGGAGAGCGGAATTGTAAAGTTTCCGGCACCGGCATAGAGCTCGCAAAAATCTCCCTCGCCGTACTCTTTTGCACTCCTCATCGCCCACCCTATCATCTTTTCGTTGACGCCGGGATTGGGCTGGGTAAAACTCTGCTCGTAGTGTCTGTAAAAGTATTTTTTGCCCTCTATTTCGAGTTCTTCGGTAACATACTCACGGCTAAGAACGACCTTCTGCCTGCGGCTGCGGCCTATGACGGCCGCAGCCAGCAGCTTTTGAAGTTCGAGAGCTCTCAACCTCCACTCATCTTCGAGTCTTCTGCGGTAGAGCATCGTAATGAGAGTCTCACCGGTAGATGAAGAGAGAAATTCGATGCCGAAAAGCCCCCTTTTCAGCTCTTCGTCACTGTTGACATACTCAAGCAGCCTCCACATTCTGCTCTCTATCGCTTCGCATACCATCGGACACTCTTGAAGCAGAACGAATCTCCGTTTGTCGAGGTGGCGCATCGCATAGCTGCAAGTCTCTGCGTCGTGGTAGATCTTGTACTCTGCCCTACCCCTGAAATGGGCATCTTTCGACTCGTAGGCATCTATCCCTTTGCTGTAAAAGGGTGAAAGAAGTTTTGAAAGCTCCCCTTTTTTGAGCTCAAGCTGACTATAGTAATCGGTCCCATAGAGTGAGCAGCTGCCGCACTCGCCGAAGTGTGCACACCTCATTTGAAGCTCTCCACAAGATTACCGACGAGCAGATGCCACCCGTCGACGAGCACGAAGATAAGTATCTTGAATGGCAGAGATATCATGACCGGCGGAAGCATCATCATACCCATACTCATCAAAACCGAGCTAACGACCATATCTATAACCAGAAAGGGCAGAAAGATAAGAAAACCTATCTCGAATGCGGTTTTCAGTTCGCTGATCATAAAAGCGGGCAGCAGTACCGTCAAAGATACATCCGCCTGCGTCTGCGGGTTTGGAAGGTTTCTGATGCGGTAAAAGAGTGCCAGATCGGCTTCCCTTGTATTTCTGAGCATGAAAGACTTGAAAGGCTTTACCGCCTCTTCGAAGGCAACCTCATACCCGATCTTTTTGTCCATATAGGGCTTTATACCCTTTTCGTACGCCTCTTTTCCAATGGGTTCCATGATAAAAAGGGTGATTACAAGCGCCAGCGAGACAAGCAGCTGCGTAGGAGGTGTCTGCTGGGTTCCCAGAGCCTGTCGCAAAAAAGCGAATACCACGATCAGGCGTATGAAGCTGGTCATGACCAGAACAAGAGAGGGTGCAAGTACCAGCAGCGTCAGTACGATGACAATATTTAGTGTATTTACAAGATCTTTGGGCTCGGCGGGTGCCGACAAGGATAGGTTGACGGTGGGAATATCTACGGCAAAGAGCGGCACCGCCGCCAAAACGGCAAGGATGGGAAGCAGCTTACGTATCATTTCGGGATAGCCGAACGTTTGGCATCAAGAATTCCTTTTCTTGCACTCTTCTCGAGTTCAGGTTCGTTAGAGAAGAAGTATAGATCGACCCGCCTGTTCTTGGCGCGCCCCTCTGGAGTCGCATTGGAGGCGACCGGTTTGTATTCGCCGTTACCGCATGCAGAGAGCCTTTTTGGATCAACCCCGTCTTTTATGAGCTCCTTTACGACAGATACGGCCCTGGCCGCCGAGAGCTCCCAATTGTCACGGTACGGACTGCCCGGTCCTGGAGGAACGTTGTCTGTATGCCCGCGTACATTGACCTGCAGCGTGTTTGGCAGCTTGTTGATTATCATGGCGATTCTTTTTAGAAATAGTATAGCATCCAAATTGTCAATTTTTGCTTCACCCGGCTTGAAAAGAAGTTCAGCCGGCAGCCTGAGCAGAAACCCTTTTTCAGACTCTTCGAGGACGGCCGGGATCGCCCCCTGGCTCATCATAATCTCGTTCATCTCGTCCTTTAACGAGGCGAGCTGCATCATCATCTTGCTGATCTGGTTGTCTGTCTTTGGCTGCGACTGCTGAGAAGTCTGGATCTCGGTCGGAGATGTGGCCGCCGCTCCGCCTCCGGTTCCGCTCTCCATTCTTCTCTCTTCTAGTTCGGAACGCTCACCGCCCTCCAGGACCGAGAGTGCTCCGGCCAGCGATCCTATAGCCTCCTCCAGCTTCTTCGCATCCATCGTAGACATCGAAAGAAGCAGTACGAAAAAGCATAGAAGCAGGCTCATCAGGTCCCCGAACGCCGCAAGCCACCCGGGCAGACACTTCGGACACTCGGGACACTTCTGTTTAGCCATTTACGACACCCTATTCAAACTGGCTCACCCGCTCGTTGGGAGGAAGGAACGAGAGTAGTTTCGCCTCGAGCGTACGCGGATTGTCGCCGGCCTGGATAGACATTATCCCTTCGAGGATAATCGTACGCACAAGATTTTCGTCGGCATCGCGTATGTTGAGGATATTGGCTATAGGCGTACCGAATATGTTGCCTATCATCGCTCCGTACATCGTGGTAAGAAGCGCGACCGCCATCGAAGGGCCGATGGCACTCGGATCCGACATGTTAAGAAGCATCGCGACAAGACCTATAAGTGTACCGATCATACCCATCGCTCCGGCGAGACCCGCCCACTGGTCGAATATGGCCGCATTCGCTTTGTGGCGGTCGCTGGTCTGCTCCATCTCTATCTCCAGAAGCTCTCTGATCGTATCGGGCTCGTTTCCGTCTACGGCCATGGAGAGCCCTTTTTTCAAAAATTCATTCTCTTCGTTGTTGGCCGCCGCTTCGAGCGAGAGTATCCCGTCTCTTCTGGCCTGTGTCGAGTACTCTACAAGCTTCTTTATCAGTTCCGGAACGTTCTCCTGCGGAGGCTTGATGGCTATCATGAAGATCTTGACAAAGTTCTTCATCTGCTCCATCTTGAATGCGACAAGGAGTGCACCGATCGAACCGCCTATAACGATCAGAACGGAAGGGATGTCTATATACGCCCCTATCCCAACACCCATGGCCATCGCTCCGAACAGAAGGCCAAGAATCAATACCAAACCGATGACACTACCCAAGTCCATCGACACTCCTGATTTTATTCCGTAATGTTTTTACGTTTTTTTAGTACATTTATGTTACACGGATTTCGGGCAAAGCCCGTAATCCGGCAGAGCCTGTGCGGCCCTACACCCCCCTAAAGCTTCGAAATCCAAGATTTCGAGACGACGTTTAGCTCACAAAACGCCGGGATGTTACACGGACTCCGGGCAAAGCCCGCAATCCGGCAGGGGTGAGCGGCCGCACATCATCCAAAAGCCGCAAAAATAGAGCCATTTGAGATGATGTTCCACCTTTTAGATCTACCATCAATGTCACGAAACTATATCGGCCTATTGCATACAAATATAAACACTCCCCTGAAAACGGCCGAAATTTGGGACATTTTAATCTTTATTGCGTTAAAATCTCATAAAATTCGATGCCGCCTAGTTGTGTCGGCTGCAGATATGCAAATCCAAGAAACAGGACTGAAAACTTCCATGAGTACCTCCGTAATTATCCTCGCTGCCGGACAGGGAACGCGCATGAAGTCCGAACTTCCCAAAGTTCTACACAAAATAAGCGGTCTTCCGATGATACACTATTCGATTAAAACTGCTCATAGCATAAGCGACGACGTAACCGTCGTACTCTTTCACCAGGCAAAGCGTATAGAAAAAGAGATCTCAGAGAATTTCGAAAACGTAAAATTCAAGATTCAAGACCACGCCAACTACCCCGGAACCGGCGGAGCCGTCATGGATATAGAGACTATTCACGACAGGATTCTCGTTCTAAACGG